>NZ_WWHX01000606.1 GCF_009862125.1 Streptomyces sp. SID5910 | reverse complement strand
AGCCGCCGTGCCCCGGCAGTCCGCAGCGCCCCAGGCCCAGCCCGCCCAGGCCCAGCCCCAGCCCGCCGGCTCGGCCCCGGTCGCCGTCGGGCCCGGTGGCGGGCAGTCCTCCTGGGCGCAGCAGGTGCACCAGCTCGCCGGGACAGGCGCGGACGAGCAGCCCGTCGCGCCCTGGAAGCCGCCCGTCGACGACGTGTTCCAGGCGGCCGCCCGTCGCCAGGCCGCGGCCCGCCCCGCCGGGCTAGGCAAGCGACTGGTTGCCCGGCTGATCGACACCGTCGTCCTGGCGGGCGTCACCGCCGTGGCCGCCGTGCCCCTCGGCACCAAGGCCGTCGACCACGTCAACGACAAGATCGACGCGGCCAAGCTCTCCGGCGAGACCGTCACCGTCTGGCTGCTCGACGGTACGACGGGCACGTACCTGGGCATCGTGCTGGCCGTCCTGCTGCTCTTCGGCGTCGTCTACGAGGCGCTGCCCACCGCGAAGTGGGGCCGCACGCTGGGCAAGAGGCTGCTGGGCCTGGAGGTGCGGGACATCGAGGCCCACGAGGCCCCGTCCTTCGGCGCGGCGGTGCGGCGCTGGCTGGTCTACAGCGTCCCGGGGCTCCTGGTGGTCGGGGTCGTGGGCGTCGCGTGGTGCCTGTTCGACCGCCCGTGGCACCAGTGCTGGCACGACAAGGCGGCCGGCACGTTCGTCGCGGGCTAGCTTTCGGGGTGGGCGCGGTGAGGGTGCCCGTCTCGCGGTCGGGTGCGGGTGCGTGGGGGCTGGTCGCGCAGTTCCCCGCGCCCCTTTCAGGGGCGTCCAGTGAACGTGCCCCGAAGGGGCGCGGGGAACTGCGCGAGCAACC
>NZ_WWHX01000605.1 GCF_009862125.1 Streptomyces sp. SID5910 | reverse complement strand
TAGGGAAGCGTCAGGCCGCCTCGACGTGTTCGACCGCCGGGGCCGAGCCCGGCAGGGGGCGGCCTGCTGATTCCGTCATGAACCAGACCGCCACGCCGCCGATCACGGCCGCGGCCATCATGTAGTACGCGGGCATCATCATGTTGCCCGTCGCCCCGATCAGCGCCGTCACCACCAGCGGTGTCGTGCCGCCGAAGAGGGACACGGAGACGTTGAAGCCGATCGAGAGGGAGCCGTAGCGCACCCGGGTCGGGAACAGGGCCGGCAGCGCGGACGGCATCGACGCGGTGAAGCAGACCAGCAGCAGGCCCAGCGCGGCCATGCCCAGGCCCACGGCCCACAGGCTGCCCTCGCGGATCAGCAGCAGCGCCGGGACGGACAGGAGCAGGAAGCCCGCGCAGCCCGCCGCGATGACGGGACGGCGTCCGACCCGGTCGGTCAGCGCGCCCGCGAACGGCTGCGCGATCATCATCAGCGCCATCACGGCCAGCACGACCAGCAGCCCGTGCGTCTCGTCGTACTTCAGCTCGCTCGTCAGGTAGCTCGGCATGTACGACAGCAGCATGTAGTCGGTGACGTTGAAGACCAGCACCAGGCCGACGCAGAGCAGCAGCGTCCGCCACTGGCCGACGATCATCTCGCGCAGCGGCACGCGGGGCCGCGCGGCCTCCGCCTTCTCGACCTCGGCGGCGAACGCCGGGGTCTCCTCCAGCCGCATCCGCAGGTACAGCCCGATGATGCCCATCGGCCCGGCGATCAGGAACGGGATCCGCCAGCCCCACGAGGTGAGGTCGCCGTCGGACAGCAGCGCCGTCATCAGGGTCACCAGGCCCGCGCCGCCGATGTAGCCGGCGAGCGTGCCGAACTCCAGCCAGCTGCCCAGGAATCCGCGCTTCTTGTCCGGCGCGTACTCGGCGATGAAGGTGGACGCGCC
>NZ_WWHX01000604.1 GCF_009862125.1 Streptomyces sp. SID5910 | reverse complement strand
GTGCGTGCGCTCGGCGTGCCGGGCGCGGTCGCTCCTGCCCGGGCGCGCTCGGGGCGCGCGGGGGCAGAAGGAACGTCGCGGACACGCCCGGGGCCGTCCGTCCCGCCGTTCGCTCCCGCCCCGGCGCGCACGCTCGCCGCAGGGGTACGCCCTTCGGGCCGGCGACAGGGCCTAGAAGACCACCAGCGCCCGGCCGCCCTTGCCGGCGAGCATGTTCTCGAAGGCCGCCGGAATGCCGTCCAGGGCGATGCGCTCGGTCACCAGGGCGCCGAGGTCCAGGCGGCCGGTGCGGACGTGCTCGGCCAGCACCGGGAGGTCGCGGGCCGGGTCGGCGTTGCCGTAGACGCAGCCGGACAGGGTGCGGCCCCAGTGGAAGATCTCCAGGGCGTTGAAGGCGACCTGCTGGTCCTTGCCGCCGATGCCGACGACCGTGGTGCGTCCGCCGCGCCGGGTGGAGTCCCAGGCCGTGCGGATGGTGACCGCGCGGCCGACGCACTCGACGGCCACGTCGACGCCCTGCTTGCCGGTGAGGCCGCGGATCTCGCGGGCGGTGGTGTCGGAGGCGACCAGGTAGTCGGTGGCCCCGGCGGCGCGGGCCAGCTCCTCCTTCGCCGGGGAGACGTCGACGGCGACGATCCTCGACGCGCCCGCGATACGGGCCGCCTGGAGGGTGGCGAGGCCCACTCCCCC
This sequence comes from Streptomyces sp. SID5910, assembly GCF_009862125.1. Lineage (GTDB taxonomy): Bacteria > Actinomycetota > Actinomycetes > Streptomycetales > Streptomycetaceae > Streptomyces. The sequence continues at coordinate 3,358 of NZ_WWHX01000604.1, read as the reverse complement.
GACGCCGAACACCGCGACCGCCTCGCCCTCGCGGACCTTCGCCGAGTGGTGGACGGCGCCGTAGCCGGTGAGGACGGCGCAGCCGAGCAGCGCGGCGTCGGTCAGCGGGATGCCGTCCGGGCAGGGCAGGACGCAGGACGCGGCGACGACCGTCTCCTCGGCGAACGCGGCGACGTTCAGGCCGGGGTGCAGGTCGGTGCCGTCGTCGGCGCGGCGGGCGTGCTTGTTCGCGGCGCCGTTCAGGGCGTTCGCGCACAGCCAGACCTCGCCGAGCGAGCAGGGGTGGCAGGCGCCGCAGGACGGGGCCCAGTTGAGGACGACGCCGTCGCCGGGCAAGACGTGGGTGACGCCCTCACCGACGGCGACGACGGTGCCGGCGCCCTCGTGGCCGAGTACGGCGGGGAGCGGCACGCGCATGGTGCCGTTGGACAGGGACAGGTCGGAGTGGCAGACCCCGGCGGCGGCGAGCCTGACCCGGACCTGGCCGGGGCCGGGCTCGGGCAGCTCTATGCCGGTGACCTCCAGCGGGGCGCCGACGGCGGGTACGACGGCGGCGCGGACTGCGGTACGGACGGCCATGACGTGGACGACTCCCCTGCGGGCTAGAACTGGAGGGACTTGGTCTGGAGGTACTCGCTGAGGCCGTGCGCGCCCAGTTCGCGGCCGACGCCGGACTGCTTGTAGCCGCCGAAGGGCGCCAGCGGGTTGAAGCGGCCGCCGTTGATGTCGACCTGGCCGGTGTCCATGCGGCGGGCGAAGGCGACCGCCTCCGCCTCGTCGCCGGCCCAGACGGCCCCGGCGAGGCCATAGACCGTGCCGTTGGCGATGCGCAGGGCGTCCTCCTCGTCCTCGTAGCGCAGGACCGACAGGACCGGTCCGAAGATCTCCTCCTGGGCGACGGTCATGTCCTCGGTCACGTCGGCGAGGACGGTCGGGCTGACGAAGTAGCCCTGCTCGCGCGGGGCTTCGGGGCCGCCCGCTGCGAGGCGCGCGCCCTCGGCGACGCCCTTCTCGATGTAGCCGCGCACCCGCTCGTGCTGCTTGGCGTTGACGACCGGGCCGATCCGGTCGCCGTACTTCGCGGCGGCCTCGGCGGCCAGCTCGACGGCCTCGTCGTACTGGTCGCGGTGGACCAGCATGCGGGTCCAAGCGCTGCACGTCTGGCCGGAGTTGGACATGACGTTGGCGACGCCGACGTTCACGGCCTTGGCGAGGTCGGCGCTCGGGAGGATCACGTTGGCGGACTTGCCGCCGAGTTCGAGGGCGACCCGCTTGACGGCGGCGCCGGCGATCGCGCCGATGCGGCGGCCGACGGCGGTGGAGCCGGTGAAGGAGACCAGGTCGACGTCCGCGTGCTCGGCGAGGGCCTGGCCGGCGACCGGGCCGAGGCCGGTGACCAGGTTGAACACGCCCGCCGGGACGCCGGCCTCGTCCACGGCCTCGGCGAAGAGCTGGGCGGTGAGGGGGGTGTCCTCGGCGGGCTTGAGGACGACCGTGCAGCCGGCGGCGAGCGCCGGGGCGACCTTGGCGACGATCTGGTGGAGGGGGTAGTTCCAGGGGGTGATGGCGCCGACCACGCCGATCGGCTCGTGGTGGACGACGGAGTTGCCGACCTTCTCCTCGAAGGCGTACGTCGCCGCCAGCTCGGCGTAGGAGCCGGCGACCGCGACGGGGACGGCGGCGTGCACGGCCTGCGAGAACTTCAGCGGTGAGCCGAGCTCGGCGGTGACGGTCTCGGCGATCTCGTCCTTGCGGGCCGCCAGCACGTCCCGCAGGGCGGCCAGGCGTGCGGCGCGTTCGGCGGGCGGGGTGGCGGCCCAGCCGGGCAGGGCGGCGCGGGCGGCCCGTACGGCGGTGTCCACGTCCAGGGCGGTGCCGGCGGGGACCCTGCCGATCACCTGCTCGTCGGCCGGGTTGACCACGTCGATCGTGTCCCGGCCGTCGGCGGGGCGCCAGGCTCCGTCGATGTACATGCCGTCGTGTGCCTTCATCGCGTTCCTTCCGGGCGGGCCTCGTCGTCCAGCCCCAAACTAGCGCCGATAGTTTTACGGCACCAGGGGCGGCCACCATGGTGGCGCGGCTCACCCTCCCGGCGGGCGGGATGCCGGCGGGATCACTCCTCCAGGTCCGGCAGGCGGGCCGGCGCGGGGCAGATCCGCTCGCCGTGCTGGTCGAAGACGAAGAGGTGGGCGAGGTCGACGAGGAGGGGGACCTGCATGCCGTGACGGAGATGCATGTCGGGGGTGGTGCGGACGATCAGGTCGCCGGGCAGGCGGCCGTCGGGAGCGGTGACGGCGGGGGCGGTGACGGCGGGTCCGGTGTCCGCCGGGCCGTCCGCGACCGCCACCGGGCCGGCGCGCAGGACGCCCGCCCGCTCCTTCAGCCGGCCGAGGACCGTGCCGTCGCGGCGGCGGCGTCCCGCGGGGCGGGCGGCGGGCCGCGGGGCCTCCAGGTCGGGCACGACGGCGGGACGCGAACCGGTGTTGAAGTGGACGAGCACCTCGTGGCCCTGGAACTCGACGTGCTCCACCAGGCCGGTGAGCAGCACCTCGCCGGGGCGGGCGGAGGCGGGGTCCGCGATCCGGACGGCCTCCGACCTGAGGCCGACGATGACCTCGCGCCCCTGCTGGACGCGGAGCAACTGGTGGTCGAGGGAGAGCGGTTCGGGCAGGCGCAGGAACTGCTTGCCGAGGCTGATGGTCATCGCGCCGTCGAGCGGGGCGCGGACGAGGCCGCGCAGCAGGTTGATGCGCGGGGTGCCGATGAAGGCCGCGACGAAGACGTTGCGCGGCAGGGCGTAGACGGTGCGCGGGGTGTCCACCTGCTGGAGCACTCCGCCGCGCAGGACGGCGACGCGGTCGCCGAGGGACATGGCCTCGGACTGGTCGTGGGTGACGTAGACGGTGGTGACGCCCAACTCGCGGGTGAGGCCGGTGATCTCGGCGCGCAGGTGGTTGCGGAGTTTGGCGTCGAGGTTGGACAGGGGCTCGTCCATCAGGAAGGCGGTGGGGCGGCGGGAGATGGCCCGGCCCATGGCGACGCGCTGGCGTTCGCCGCCGGAGAGCTGGGCGGGGAAGCGGTCGAGGAGGTCCTCGATGCCGAGCATGCGGGCGGTGGCGTCCACGCGGGGGCCGTGGTCGGCGCCGGGCGCCTCGACGCGCAGCGGGAAGCCGATGTTCCCGCGGGTGGTCATGTTGGGGTACAGGGCGAAGTTCTGGAACACCATCGACATGCGGCGCTCGGCGGGGAGCAGGTCGTTGGCGTACTCGCCGTCCAGCAGGAGCCGGCCCTCGGTGATCTCCTCCAGGCCCGCGATCATGCGCAGGAGGGTGGACTTGCCGCAGCCGGAGGGGCCGAG
>NZ_WWHX01000603.1 GCF_009862125.1 Streptomyces sp. SID5910 | reverse complement strand
CCGGGGGGCTGTGCGGCGCCGGGACGACGGGGTCGTGCGAGGGCGGGGGCGGCAGCGGGGGCGCCGGTACGGCGGGACGCACACCGCCCGAGCCGCCGCCGCGCCCGCCGGCCGTCACCGCGGGGCGGATCGACGTACGGCCGCCGCGCCGGCCCTCGATGAGCCCCACCGCCCGCTCGGGCAGCCACGCCGAGGCCGTGCCGCTGTCGTCGGAGCCGGAGCCGAACAGGTGCGGGGCGAGCTGGGACTGGAGGTCGGCGGGGTTGGGGCGGGCCGTCGCCTCCATCCGCATGCACGCCTCGATGAGCGGACGCAGCTCGTCCGGCAGGCCCTCCAGGTCGGGGCCCTCGCGCAGCAGCATGAAGACCGTCTCGACCGGGTTGGCGCCGTGGAAGGGCGGGTGGCCGGTGGCGGCGAAGACCAGCATGGAGCCGAGCGAGAACACGTCGCTGGCGCCGGTGACGCTGCGCGAGTCCTTCGCCTGCTCCGGGGACATGTAGGCCGGGGTGCCGACGGCGACGTTCGTCATGGTCAGACGGGTGTTCGAGACGCCGGAGGCGATACCGAAGTCGATCACCCGGGGGCCGTCCTCGACGACGAGGACGTTGGACGGCTTGAGGTCGCGGTGGACGAGCCCGGCGCCGTGGATCGACTGGAGCGCCTCCGCGACGCCCGCGGCCAGCCAGCGCACGGCCTGGGCCGGCAGCGGCCCGCACTCGTTCACTATCTCCTCGAGGGAGGGCGCGGGGACGTAGGCGGTGGCCAGCCACGGCACGGCGGCGCGGGGGTCGGCATCGACGACGGCCGCCGTGTAGAAGCCGGAGACCGCGCGGGCCGCCTCCACCTCGCGCGTGAAGCGGACGCGGAACAGCTGGTCCTCGGCGAGCTCCGTGCGCACCGTCTTGATCGCCACGCGCCGGCCGGACGCCGAGCGCGCCAGATAGACCAGCCCCATGCCGCCGGCGCCGAGCCGCCCCAGCACCTCGAACGGCCCGATCCGCCGCGGATCGTGCTGCGTCAGCTGATCCACCACTTGCCTGCCACCTCCCCGTACGAGCCGCGCCACCCACATATGTACGCGACCGACGTGCAGCGTCTCACCACCGCACCGCCGCGGCGGCACACACCCCGATTCTTCCTGTCCGAAGCGCTGGTGGCGAACCCGGGGACAATCGGGGTGTCCTGCCGCAATCCCGGGCGAACACCCACCCGGGTCCGGCCACCCGGTGCGCCTCAGCGCTGGAGCAGCGCGAAGGACGCCCCCTGCCCGTCCGAGACCACGGCCACCGTGCCGTACGACGTCTCGAACGGCGGCACCCGCACCCGGCCCCCGAGCCGGCCCACCGCGCCGAGCGCCGCCTCGCAGTCCTCGACCCGGAAGTGCACGAGGAAGTGCGGGGGCATCTCGGCGGGGAACACGTCGGTCACCGCGGCGCGGCCCACGTCGGGCGCGGCGCCGGGACCGAAGAGGGCGTCGTGGAACAGGTCGCCGTAGAAGGCGTTGGCGGCCTCGGTGTCGCGGGTGTACAGCTCGGCCCAGGCGAAGGTGCCCGGCTCGTGCCGCCTGCCGAAGCCGGCGAAGGCGGTGCCGTCGGCGCCGGGGGCCGGCTGGAGCAGGGCGAAGACGGCACCCTGGGGGTCGGCGACGAGGGCGGTGGTGCCCAGGCCGTCGGCCGGCTCGGGCGGGGTGACGATCTGCCCGCCGGCCTCCCGGATCCGCCCGGCCAGTCCGACGGCGTCGCGGGCGGCGAAGTACACCGTCCACACGGTGGGCATCCGGCCGTCCGTCTTGGGGACCAGCGCGGCGACGGGCTCGCCGTCCAGCGTCGCCCACGCGGGGGCGCCGGGCCGCATCTCCTCGAAGGTCCAGCCGAAGAGCCCGCCGTAGAAACGCTTGCCCGCGCGGACGTCGGAGAGCTGTGCGTCCACCCAGCAGGGGACGCCTTCTGCGTACGCGGACGCCCTCTGGGCGGATGCACCGTTTTCGGCCATGCCGCCAACGTAACCGCGTCGCGCGCACCGCGCAGACCAGGCACAGCAGCCACTCCGCGCCCGCGCACCCCATTTGCAGTCGGCCGAATCGCGCCGCGAACGCCCGTCGGTAAGCTGACGGCATGACAGGACAAGTGCGCACCGTGGACGGCCGCGTGGCCGGTCGACGCGGGCAGGCGACCCGGCAGAAACTGCTCGACTGCCTGGGCGACATGCTGAGCTCCTCCCCCTACCGGGACGTCAAGGTCATCGATGTCGCCCGGAAGGCAGGCACGTCGCCCGCGACCTTCTACCAGTACTTTCCGGACGTCGAGGGGGCCGTCCTGGAGATCGCCGAGCAGACGGTCACCGAGAGCTCCGGCCTGGCCGAGCTGGCGGCGGGCCGGTCCTGGGTCGGCAAGGCCGGCTGGCAGACGGCACAGGAACTGGTCGACGGATTCCTGGAGTTCTGGCGGAAGAACGACGCGATCCTCCGGGTGGTCGACCTGGGCGCCGCGGAGGGCGACAAGCGGTTCTACAAGCTCCGGATGAAGATCCTGAACTCGGTGAACACGGCCCTCGCGGACTCCGTCGCCGAACTCCAGGCCAAGGGCAGGGTCGACAAGGACGTGAACCCGGCGGCGATCGCCGGTTCCCTGGTCACGATGCTCTCGGCCGTCGCCTCGCACCAGAAGGGCTTCACGTCCTGGGGCGTGAAGCAGGCCGAACTCAAGCCCAGTCTGGCCCTGTTGATGTACCTCGGCATCACCGGCAAGAAGCCCTCGAAGTAGCGCGCCCGACCGGTCACGCGGCAGCCTGTCATCCCTGCCCGATCCGCCACGCCCCGCCCCTCGGACGCCTCGCCCCCGCCGGTGACTCCCCGGCTCCCCCACGCCTCCCTCCCGTCAGGCGCCCGCTCGCCGCACCCCGACCGTGGTGCCGGGCCGCCGGCCGGCCCGCAGGGGAACAACCGCCCGCCCGCGCGATGTTGCGCACGATGCGGGCACCCGAACTGCCGGACACCTGAACACCGTTGGAGGAGACCGGAATGGCCCTGAGCCGCGAAGAGCGTGAACAGTTCCTGGCCGAGCCCCACATCGCCGCGCTGGCGGTGGACGCGGAAGGCGGACGCGCCCCCCTGACCGTGCCGATCTGGTACCAGTACGAGGCCGGCGGCGACGCCTGGATCATGACCGGGCTCGACAGCCGCAAGAACAAGCTGATCCAGGCCGCGGGCCGGTTCTCCCTCCTGGTCGACCGGCTGGAGCCCACCATCCGCTACGTGTCGGTGGAGGGCCCGGTCGTCGAGACGGCCCCCGGGACGATCGAACTGCTGCGGGAGATGTCCGCGCGGTACCTCCCCGCCGAGAAGGTCGACGGCTACGTCGACTTCGCCTGGAAGAACCACGGCGAGCAGGTCGTCGTCCGGATGCGGCCCGAGCGCTGGGTCTCCTCCGACCTCGGCCAGGTGTGAACCGTACGGCGAAACCCCACCCCCGGGCCGTGATCACGTGACAATCGGGGCATGGAAACCGATCTTCACGAGCTGCTGAGGTCACTGCGGGTCTGGGACCCGGCGGTCACCGAGCTGCCCCCGTTCGACCCGGCCCGCGCGCCCGGCGATCCGCTGACCCTGTTCACCCGGTGGTTCGCCGAGGCGGTGGCGGCCGGCCAGAGCGAGCCGCACACCGTGTCGCTGGCGACGGCCGACGCCGAGGGGTGGCCGGACGTGCGGATCGTGATGCTGCACGGCGCGGACGCGGACGGCTGGTCCTTCGCCACGCACGCCGACAGCCGCAAGGGCCGCCACCTCGCCGCCCGGCCGTACGCCGCGCTCGTCTTCTACTGGCCGGTGCTGGGCCGCCAGGTGCGGGTGCGCGGCCCGGTCGCCGTCGCCCCGGCCGAGGAGGCGCGGGCCGACCTGCGCGCCCGGTCCACCGGTGCGCTGGCCGCCGCGCTCACCGGTCGGCAGAGCGCGCCGCTGAGCACCCCGGACGAGCTGGCGCGCGCCTCCGGGGCCGCCTGGGAGCAGGCGGAGCGGGAGCCGGACGCGGCCGTGCCGTCCTGGACGCTGTACCGGCTGCGGCCGGACGAGGTGGAGTTCTTCCAGGGCGACGCCCGGCGCCGCCACGTACGTCTCGCCTACCGGCGGGCGGAGGAGGGCTGGCGCACGCAGCTGCTGTGGCCGTGAGCGGGTCTCAGCGCGGCTCGGGGGCGGCCGGCTCCGCGTCGGTCGCCAGCCGGGCGTGCAGGTGGGCGTCCCGGAACGCGTCGTGCCGGCCGGCCTCGAACATGGCCCCGCGCATCGTGCCCTCGTAGGCGTACCCGCACCGCTCGGCGACCCGGCAGGAGGCGCCGTGGCCCAGCGCGTGGCCCAGTTCCAGGCGGTGGACGCCGAGTTCGGCGAAGGCCCAGCGCGAGGCGAGGAGCAGGGCGCGGGTGGCGACGCCCCTGCCGCGGGCCTCGGGCAGCACCCAGTAGCCGACGTGGGCCTGCTTCAGGTACGGGTTGATCTCGCCGACGCCGAGGTGCCCGAGCGTCGTGCCGTCCGCGCCGTCCGTGATCCGGAACGACGCGGACCGGCCCTCGCCGGCGTCCCGGGCCCGCGCGCGCAGCGACTCGCGGGCCGCCCTGAGGTCGGTCGTCGGCCTGAGCGGTGTGTTCCAGCGCTGGAAGTCGGGGTCCAGGTGGCCGCGCAGCCACGCCTGCGCGTCGGCGTCGTCGCCGGCGTCCCAGGCACACAGGCGGAGGCCGTGCCCACGCGGTCCGGTGACGGAGGGGGCGAGGGTGTGCATACGTGTGTGGGCCATCCGTCCATTCAATCCGACCGGGGGCCGGCGGGGCCCGCGGATTTTCCGTGACCGATCCGCAACCGATTCCGGTCTTGACCGAGACCCATCAAGCCGGGCCGGGATTACGCTCGCCGCATGGCCGACTCCACAGCGTCCGCTGACCCCCGGTCCGCCCACCCCGCGGACCTTCCCGTGTACGTCATAGGCGGCGGCCCGGGCGGCCTGGCCGTCGCCCAGGCGCTGCGCGCACGGGGCCTGCGTGCCGTCGTCCTGGAACGGGCCGACCGGGTCGGCGCGTCCTGGCGGCGGCACTACGACCGGCTCCGCCTGCACACCACCCGCCGCCTGTCGGCACTGCCCGGCCTGCCGATGCCGCGCCGCTTCGGGCGGTGGCCGGCCCGGGACGACGTGGTTCGGTACCTGGAGAAGTACGCCGACCACCATCAGCTGGAGATCGTCACCGGGGTCGAGGTCTCCCGCGTCGAGCGCGCGCCGGGCGGCGCCGGCTGGGTGCTGCACGCCTCCGGGGGCCGGGAGCTGACCGGCGCCGCGGTGGTGGTCGCCACCGGCCACAACCACACCCCTCGCCTGCCGGACTGGCCCGGCCGTGACACGTACACCGGCGAGCTGCGGCACGCCGCCGAGTACCGGAACGCGGCCCCCTACGCCGGCCGGGACGTCTTGGTCGTCGGCGTCGGCAACACCGGTGCCGAGATCGCCGTGGACCTGGTGGAGGGCGGTGCCTCCCGGGTGCGCCTGTCCGTCCGCACCCCGCCGCACATCGTCCGCCGCTCCACCGCGGGCTGGCCCGCCCAGTACACCGGCGTCCTGTGCCGGCGCCTCCCGGTGGGCCTGGTCGACCGGCTGGCCCGGCCGCTGTCCCGGCTGAGCGTGCCCGACCTGTCGGCCCAGGGCCTGCCGCGCCCCGCGACCGGGCTCTACACCCGGGCCCGGCAGGGCGCGATCCCGGTGCAGGACGCCGGCCTGATCGACGCGGTCCGCTCGGGCCGGGTGGAGGTCGTCGCCGCGGTGGAGGGCTTCGAGGACGACAAGGTCCTCCTCGCCGACGGCACCCGCGTCGCCCCCGACGCGGTGATCGCGGCCACGGGCTACCTGCGCGGCCTGGAACCCCTGGTGGGCCACCTCGACGTCCTCGCCCCCGACGGCACCCCCCTCACCCGAGGCCCCCACACCCCGCCGAACGCCCCCGGCCTCTACTTCACGGGCTACACCAACCCGATCAGCGGCATGCTCCGCGAACTCACCCGCGACGCCACCCGCATCGCCACGACGATCACGAAGACCGAGGCCGCCCGAGTCTCCCGCCTGCCGCGCTGACGCCGGGCCCGCGCAGTCGCGGGTCACGCCACCGCGACCGCCGGAGTCGGCCCGCGGCGGATGACCAGGGACATCAGGGCCGCCACCGCGCACAGGGCGCCCGAGGCGTACCAGACGACGTCGTACGTGCCGAAGGTGTCGCGGGCGACGCCGCCGAGGAAGGCGACGAGGGCCGCGCCGATCTGGTGGGAGGCGAGGACCCAGCCGAAGACGATCGCGCTGTCCTCGCCGTACTGCTCGCGGCACAGGGCGAGGGTGGGCGGGACGGTGGCGACCCAGTCGAGGCCGTAGAAGACGATGAAGAAGATCATGGGCGGGTGGACGCCGGGCGCGAGCAGGAAGGGGAGGAAGAGCAGGGAGACGCCGCGCAGGGCGTAGTAGACGGCGAGCAGGCGGCGCGCCTCGAAGCGGTCGGTGAACCAGCCGGAGGCGACCGTGCCGATGACGTCGAAGACGCCGATGACGGCGAGCAGCGACGCGGCGGCGGTCAGCGGCATGCCGTGGTCGTGGGCGGCGGGCACGAAGTGGGTCTGGATCAGGCCGTTGGTGGAGGCGCCGCAGATCGCGAAGGTGCCGGCGAGGAGCCAGAACGGGCCGGTGCGGACGGCGGAGAACAGGACCTTGAGGGCGCGGCGGGCGGCACCGGGGACGGGGGCGGGCTTGGGCACGAACTCCTCGGCGCCGTACGGCTTCTGGCCGATGTCGGCCGGGTGGTCGTGCAGCAGGAGCCAGACGAAGGGGACGACGGCGAGCGCGGCGAGGGCGACGGTGACGGCGGCGGGGCGCCAGTCGTACGTCTCGACGATCCAGGACAGCACGGGGAGGAAGATCAGCTGTCCGGAGGCCGAGGCGGCGGTGAGGAGGCCGGTGACCAGCCCGCGCCGCTCGGTGAACCAGCGGTTGGTGACGGTGGCGGCGAACGCCAGCGCCATCGAGCCGGAGCCGAGGCCGACCAGCAGGCCCCAGCAGAGGATGAGCTGCCAGGCCGAGTCCATCCACACCGTCAGGCCCGAGCCGAGCGCGATGACGGTCAGGGCGACGGCCACCACGCGGCGGATGCCGAAGCGGTCCATCAGCGCGGCGGCGAAGGGCGCGGTCAGGCCGTAGAGCGCGAGGTTGACGGAGACGGCGGCCCCGATCGTGCCCCGCGACCAGCCGAAGTCGTCCTGGAGCGGGTCGACGAGGATGCCGGGCAGGGAACGGAAGGCGGCGGCGCCGATGATCGTCACGAAGGTCACGGCGGCCACCCACCAGGCGCGGTGCACCCTGGGTCCGCGGCGCGGCGGGGTGGGCTCGGACGGCGTCGCGGCCACGGTGGCGTCGGTTGTCTGGGTCACGTCACCGAGCTTCCCCGGTCGCCGCCGCCCGATCGAGTGGCCCGGAAGACAGGGTTCGCTAGGATCGGGCCATGCCGTCCGATCGTACGCCCCGCCCGCACCGCGTCGTCGTCCTCGCCCTCGACGGTCTGCTCCCCTTCGAACTGGGCATCCCCCAGCGCATCTTCGGCCTCGCCCGCGACGAGCGGGGGCGCCGGCTGTACGAGGTCGTCACCTGCTCGGTCCGGCCGCCTGGGCCGGTGCAGACGGACGCCGACTTCGCGGTCATGGTCGAGAACGGGCCTCAGGCGCTGGCCGGTGCCGACACGGTCGTCGTCCCGGCGTCGTACGAGCTGGGCCCGGTGCACGAGGAGGGCAGGCTGACCGGGGAGCTGGCCGCCGCGCTGGCCCGGATCCGGCCCGGCACCCGGCTGGTCGCCATCTGCACCGGCGGTTACGTGCTGGCCGCCGCGGGCCGGCTGGACGGCCGCCCGGCGACCACGCACTGGGCGTCCGCCGCCCACTTCCAGCGTCTGTTCCCGAAGGTCCGGGTGGACGCCGACGTGCTGTTCGTCGACGACGGCGACGTGCTCACCTCGGCCGGCGTCGCGGCCGGGATCGACCTGTGCGTGCACATCGTGCGCCGGGACCACGGCACCGCCGTCGCCAACGACGTGGCCCGCCGGACCGTCGTGCCGCCGTACCGCGACGGAGGGCAGGCCCAGTACATCGAGCGGCCGGTGCCCGATCCGCAGCAGTCGTCCACGACCGGCGCCCGCGCCTGGGCGCTCGGCCGGCTCCGGGAGCCCATCCAGCTGCGGGACATGGCCGAGCGGGAGGCCATGTCGGTGCGGACCTTCACCCGCCGGTTCCGCGAGGAGGTCGGCGTCAGTCCCGGCCAGTGGCTGACCCGGCAGCGGGTGGAACGGGCCCGGCACCTCCTGGAGTCCACCGGCCTGTCCGTCGACCAGGTGGCCCGGGAGGCGGGCTTCGGGACGGCGCAGTCGATGCGGCAGCACCTTCAGGCGGTGCTCGGGGTCACGCCGACCGCGTACCGGCGGACGTTTCGCGCGGAGTTGTCCACAGCCTGTGGAGAATGAGGGCGCCGTCGGAGGATGTCGGCCGGCGGCGCGGCGCTCTCCGCCCGCCCCGGGCGTGGGCACCGCACGCCGCCACCCGACTCCGGCGCTCCCGTCCGGTCCCCGTCGCCCCCGAGGGAACCGCCGCCGAATCACGACCCACACTCGCCGAGGACTCCGTCACCGAGGCCTCGCCGTCCCCTCGCGGCGAATCGCTGCCTACAAGCGTGAAGAAACGGTCACCATCCGTCAACCGGGCAGGGTTGTGCACCCACTTGGCGCCCGTTCGCGCGGGGCGCGCACGGAAGCACGGCCCGGCGCACTGCCGCATCGGCACCGGCGGAAGCGGCGGCCGATGCGCTCGGCACGTCCCGCACCGGGGCCTACACCGCCTCGTAGGCCAGCCCTTCGTGGGCGGCCGCGCCGCCCGCGCAGGCCGGCGGGGCGTCCGCCGGCTCGGGACAGCGGTCCAGCTCGCACCAGATGCGCTTGCCGGCGCCCTCGCGGCTCCAGCCCCAGCGGTCGGCGAGCCCGTCGACCAGGGCGAGGCCCCGGCCGCCCGTCGCGTCGCCGTCCACGCACCGGGGCACCGGGGCGCGGCCGCTGGTGTCGTCCACCTCCAGGCGGACCGTGGTCTCCTCGCCCACCGCGCCCGGCAGCACGAGCCGCAGCACGGCGGGGCAGCCGGTGTGCACCACGGCGTTGGTCACGAGCTCGGAGACGAGCAGGACCAGCGTCTCGGCGAGGGGTTCGTCGGCCTGTATCCCGGATCCGGCGAGCCGTGAGCGGGCCCACCGACGGGCTCGCCCGACCTCTGCGGGGTCGGGCCGGATCTCCAGCTGCACTTGAAGCACCTGCACCGCTCACACCATCCGAACCGGCGGACACAAAGGCTCGCGCCTCATGAGGGCCACGATCGTAGCCATTCTCTGCATGGCCAGAACAACGGCCGGGTCGAGGTTCACGGAACGTGAATCCCGTACAGGACAGCATGGTTGACGTTCCGTCACCCCAACAAGCGCTTCGGGCATATTCCAGCGCGAAGGAGTACCCGTGCGGCATACTGTGCGACGCTCGGTCGGGGCAGTCGAACAGGCGGCGGCCGACGGCCGTTCCGCCCTGCGGGGCAAGGCGCACACGCCCGGTTCCGGAGCCGCCCGGGGGGCGGCACCGACGCGGCCGGCGCTCGGAAGCACTCGCATCCCACACAAGGTACCGGAGCACGGCGCCGACTCCGGGCCGTGACGGCGCACACGCCGGAGACGGCCGGATGCCTACGCTGCGTGATCACGCACTGCCACGATCCGCGACACCGCGAGGGACACCGCGGGCGACACCGCGAACGCGGACGCCGCAGTGCCGCGTGTGTCACTCGGGCACGGTGAACCAGCGGGCGAACGCCGGGACGGCCTCCGCCTCCCCCACCTTGCCGTCGCCGTCCGCGTCGAGTCCGGCGGCGACGGTCCGGGCGGTGTCGCCGGGGACACCGAGCGCGGTGAGCACCCGCGCGGTCTCGGCGACCGTGACGGCTCCGTCGCCGTCCGCGTCGGCGACCGCGAGGGCCGCGTGCAGGAACGGGCGGGCGATCTCGGCGAACCGCTCCGGGTTGTCGCGCAGCCGCTTGACCGCCGCGGTGACGAACTCCTCACGGGTGATGCGCTGGTCGCCGTCGCGGTCGGCGATGCCGGCCATGCCCTGCCAGAGCGCCTCCGCTCCGCCGTACAGAGCCTGTCCCCGGTCGGACCGGGCGGCGACGGCGAACTCGGCGAGCACCGCCTTGGCCGCCGCGCTGAAGTCCTGCCGGTCGATGTAGCCGTTGCCGTCCTGGTCGAAGGTGGCGAACCGCGCCGCGATCCTGCGCTCGTACTCGCTGCTGACCATGTCTTCTCCGACCGCCTTCACATCACGTCGGTGGGTGCGTCTCGCACGGAGGGTACGACGCCCGGGGCCCGCCCGCAGGGCGAACGGGTGCCCGCCCCTCCTCCGGGCACGTCAGGGCGTGCCCCTACGCGGAGAGCGGGCGCGGTTCGTCGCCGGTCGCCGAGGTGAGGTCGGGGTGGCAGTCGAAGAGACGGCGTACGCCGAGCGCGCCGAGGACGCGGTTGACGTGGGAGCCGTCGACGGCGCCCTGCGCGGGCAGTATCAGGCGCAGCCGGCCCTGGCAGGAGCGGATGAGGCGCCGGGACGCGATGAGCACCCCGACCCCGCTGGAATCGCAGAACAGGACCTCGGAGAGGTCCAGGACGAGGCTGTGCCGCCCCTCGGCCACCTCGTCGTGCACCCGCTGCCGCAGCACCGGGGACGTCACCAGGTCCAGTTCGCCCGACACCTGGAGCACGGCCCAGTCGCCCCGCTCGCCGCCGGTCACCTTGAACGCCACCACCATGCCCTTCATTCGCCGGTACGTCCTGACTCACCCGAAACGGAAGCCACGCCTACGCTTCTTGGCCGCGCGCCTGCCCACCGGCCGTTCCCGCAAACACCCGGCCGGAAACGGGCCGCGATCAAAAGAGGCTTGTTTCAGACGGTTTCGATCCTGTTCGATCGAATTCGGTCGCACGATGGAGGGTAGGGGGTCGATCTGAGAGCCCGATGAGCGCCCTACCACCTGGGGCCCGCCGGGGGCGCGCATTGACACAAAGGGGCGTGCGTTGTCGGACGTGCCGACTACATTCGAGGAGACGGTGGCCACAGGCTGGAGGCCGGCACGGGACCGGCCCGGCCGTCGGGCCCGAGCAGGGGGGTGGAGGAGCCGGATGGCGAAGAAGGACCTGCCGCTGCGCTGGGACCGCAAGATGCAGCAGCGGCTCGCCCGGGGCGAGGCCGCCGCCCTCGGGGAGCTCTACGACCGGTTCGCCTCACTGGTGCACGGCCTCGCGCACCGCGTGCTGGACGACGAGCGGGCCGCCGACCACATCACCCGCGACGTGTTCGCGCACGTCTGGCAGCACCCCGACACCTACGACCCCAAGCAGGGCCCGCTGCGCAGCTGGGTCGCCACGCTGACCCACCGCCTGGCCGTGCAGCGGCTGCGGGCCACCGAGGCGGCCGCCCTCGCGCGCGGCGGCCCCGGCACCACCGAGGAGCTGGAGCGCAAGGTGCGCCACGCCTCGGTCGCGGCCCGCGCCGACTACATCGTCCAGTCCATGCCGGCCCCGCTGCGCAACGCCCTGGAGCTGGCCTACTTCCAGCGCCGGGACTACCGCCAGACCGCCGCCGACCTCGGCGTCACGGAGGACGAGGCCCGCCGCCGCCTGCGCCTCGGCCTGCAACTGCTGGCCACCGCCCGCGACGCCGGATCACCGGGGGCACCGCCGGGATACGGGGGTGCGGCATGAGCGGGGCGTACGACGAGAACGGCGAGCGTGACGAGGGCGCCGAGAAGGACGCGGGCGACGGGGGCGGGGCGTACGACGGGCCCGGTCGCGCGCCGCGCATCCCGCTGCCGCGTGTCTCCGTCGAGGACGGCGGGCGTCCGCTGCCCGCGGTGGAACCGGCCGCACCCCTCGCACTGGAGCATCACGTGCTGACCTCCCTCCTCGGTGCCTGGGCGCTGGCCGCCTGTTCCCCGGAGGAGGCCGCGGCCGTCGAGGACCACCTCGGCGAGTGCGGCGCCTGCGCGGAGGAGGCACTGCGGCTGCGCGACGCCGTCGGACTGCTCCAGCGCCCCGAGAGCCTCGACCTGGACCCCGGCCTGCGCACCCGTGTCCTGGACGGCTGCCTGGAACGCCGCCCGCCGCGCATCCCGGTGCCCGAGTGGGCCGCGCCGTACGACGCCGAGACGGCGCGGCTGGACGCGCTGCTCCAGGACTTCGGTGACTCCGAGTGGCACGCGCCGGTACGGCTGCGCTGGTTCGGCGACGACGGCACGGCGAGCCGGCGCACCACCGTCGCCGGGGTCATCGCGCACCTGCTGACGGTCGACGGTCTGGTCGGGGTCGCGCTGGGCCTGCCCGACCCGCTCGGCGAGATCACCGCCCACGCCCCGGCGCCGGCCGGCCGCACCGAGGCGTACTGGCGGGCCTCGCACTACCCGCCCACGCGCGCGGTGCGGGCGCCGTGGCGCGAGCAGAGCCACGCCATCGTCCGGACCGTGGCGTTCACCGGCGGCACGGGCGGTACGGGTGGCGGCGCGGGCCGGATGCCGGTCTCGTACGGCGACTTCGAGCTGCCGCTGCGGGACGCCATGCTGGACCGGGCCTTCGAGTGCTGGGTGCACGCGGAGGACATCGCCGACGCGGTCGACTACCCGTACGAGCCGCCCTCGCCGCGCCATCTCAACCGCATGATCGACCTCGCCGCGCGGATGCTGCCGGGTGTCCTGGCCGAGCGCCGCAGGGCGGGTCTCGCGGCGTCCGCGGGCGGCCGGCACCTGGTCACGGCGGGCGAGCCGGGGCGCAGCCTGCGGCTGGAGATCGAGGGCTCGGGCGGCGGCGAGTGGCTGATCCCGCTGGACTCACCGGCGGCGGTGGGCTCCGCGGATCTTGAGGTGGCGCATGTCGCCCTGGACGGCGTGGAGTTCTGCCGGCTGGCCGCAGGCCATGTGCCTCCGGCGGAGGCCGCGGCGGGGCAGGTGGGGGACCGGGAGGCGATCAGGGATGTGCTGTTCGCGGCGGCGAGCCTGAGCAGGATGTAGGGGCGGGTTCCTGTCTCGCCGGCGGCTGCGGGTGCGTGGGGGCTGGTCGCGCAGTTCCCCGCGCCCCTTGAGGTACGTCCAGTGAACGCGCCCCAAAGGGGCGCGGGGAACTGCGCGGCCAGCCACCGACTGCCCGCAGCCGCCGACGAGACAGAACCCCCGAGCCGCTAGGCGAACACCACCGTCCGTCGCCCGTTCAGCAGAATCCTCCGCTCCGCATGCCACTTCACGGCCCGCGCCAGCGCCTGGCACTCCACGTCCCGCCCCACAGCCACCAGCTGGTCCGGAGTGACCTCGTGGCCGACCCGCTCGACCTCCTGCTCGATGATCGGCCCCTCGTCGAGGTCGGCCGTCACATAGTGCGCCGTCGCGCCGATCAGCTTCACGCCCCGGGCGTACGCCTGGTGGTACGGCTTCGCGCCCTTGAAGCTCGGCAGGAACGAGTGGTGGATGTTGATGATCCGGCCGCTGAGCTGCTTGCACAGGTCGTCCGAGAGGACCTGCATGTAGCGGGCCAGCACGACGAGTTCGACGTTCTCCTCGCGCACCAGCTCCAGCAGCCGCGCCTCCGCGTCCGCCTTGGTGTCCCTCGTCACGGGGATGTGGTGGAAGGGAATGTCATAGGACCCCACCAGCTCCGCGAAGTCGGTGTGATTGGACACCACGGCCGCGATCTCCACGGGCAGCGCGCCGATCCGGGCCCGGAACAGCAGGTCGTTCAGGCAGTGCCCGAACTTGCTGACCATGAGCACGATGCGCATCTTCTCGTCGGCCCGGTTGATCTTCCAGTCCATGTGGAAGGAGTCGCCGATCGCCGCGAAGCTCGCCCGCAGCTTGTCCACGGTCACCGGCGCCTCGGCCGAGAAGTGGACGCGCATGAAGAACAGTCCCGTGTCGTGGTCGCCGAACTGCTGGCTGTCCTCGATGTTGCAGCCGGTCATGAACAGGTAGCTCGACACGGCGTGCACGATGCCCTGCTTGTCGGGGCAGGACAGGGTGAGGACGTACTGGTCGGCCGGAGCGGCGGCGGGGCTGGACTGCTCGTTCATGGGGGACAGGGTCCCATATCCGGCCCTCCCGGGCCCACGGCCGCCCGTCAGGCGGACGGGCTCAGGCGGACGGGCTCAGGCGGACCGCGTCATGATCCGCAGCACCTCCAGGCTGCGGGGCTCCGAGTCCGGCTCCTCGCCGTCACCCGCGGCCAGCCGCACGTGCGCGTCCCGCGCCGCCCGCACCGCCTCCGGCCAGTCCGGGTGGTCGAGGTAGGCGGCCACCGGCGCGTCCGGCCCCACCTGGTGCACGATCCTGAGGACCCGCAGCACGGCGGCGTCGACGAGGGCCGCCTCCTGGGAGTCGCGGAAGATGGTGCCGACGTACTTCTCCGCGGACCAGTGGTCCAGCCAGGTGTCCTCCACCAGCCGGTACACCGCGTCGGTGACGTCCCCGTAGCCGGGCGTGCCGGCCAGCCAGACGTCCCGCTGGAACGCGGGCGCGGAGAGCATGTGCAGCGCGGAGCGCACCTGGCTGCGCCAGCGCCACCACGGCATGTCGTTGAGTGGCATGCCGCCCATGGTGGAGGAGCGACGGCCGCGACGGGAAGAGTTCTCCGAACCTTGCACGGTCATCGATCGTACGTTCCCCTCCACCCGTGACGTACCGGCCCCCGCAATTCACCTCGGCGTCACCGTGCGTTGACCGGAGGTCACTTCCAGGTTATCCGGGTGGCGGAATCGTGCGTGACCATGACCGGCAGGCGACACCACCGCAGCACATTCCTCCCCGGCCTCCCCCGGCCCGCCCGGGCCGGGGCGCTGACCGCGGGCGCGCTGGCGGCGTGCGTGTCGCTCCTCACCGGCTGCGGGGTCGTCCCCGGTGTCACGGGGGGCTCCGGGGACGACCCGGTCACCGTCATGACCTGGGCGCCCTCGGACACCGGCGCGACCAACAAGCCGGGCATGCCCGCCTTCGCCCGCGCCTACGCCCGCTGGGTCAACGCCCACGGCGGCCTGGGCGGACGCAGGCTGAACGTCCTGACCTGCAACGACCACAACGACAGCGTGGCCGCCGCGAAGTGCGCCCGCCGCGCGGTCAAGGAGGGCGCGGTCGCCGTGGTCGGCTCCTACAGCCAGCACGCCGACTCGTTCTTCCCCGTCCTGGAGGGCGCCGGCATCCCGTACATCGGCGGCTACGGCATCACCAACGCCGAGTTCACCAGCCCGCTGTCCTACCCCGTCAACGGCGGCCAGCCCGCGCTGCTCGCCGGTCTGGGCAGCGCGCTCGCCGAGCCCTGCGGTGCCGTCACGCTCGTCCGCCCCGACACCATCGCCGGCGACCAGCTGCCCGCGCTGCTCGACTCGGGGCTCACCGCGGGCGGGCACGCCCCGGCCCACGACCAGAAGGCGAAGGAGGACGCCACCGCGTACGACGGCGAGTCCGGCCGGGCGCTGCGGCAGGCGACCGCCGACCCGGCGCGGAAGGGGTGCGTGGTGCCCGTCCTCGGGGACCGCACCGGCACCTTCATGGACTCCTTCCGGCGGGCCCGCGAGGAGTATCCGGAGGTGCGGACGGCGACCGTGCTCGGCAGCGTCGACCAGTCGACCGTCAACGCGTCCGGCGGCGCCTCGGGGCCCTACGAGGGCGCGTACGTCACCGGCTGGTACCCGGAGGTGGGCGATCCGGCCTGGGACGGGATGAAGAAGGTCGTCCAGGAGGAGGCGTTCGGCGACAACAGCGTCGACGCCGCGGACGCCGGGGTGCAGACCACCTGGATCGCGTACACCGTGTTCAAGGGGGTCGTCGAGTCGCTCGGGGACGGCCCGGTGAGCGCCGACCGTGTCACCCGGGCCCTGGACGGCGGGCTGAAGGTCGGCACGGGCGGCCTCACGCCGACGCTCCAGTGGAGGTTCCAGGACAAGCTGGCCTCGGTCGGTTTCCCGCGGCTGGTCAACACGGAGGTCACCCTCCAGGTCGTCCGGCAGGGCCGGCTGGTGTCGGCCCGCGAGGGCGCCGTCGACACGACCCGGACCCTGCGCGACGCCGACATCACCTGAGCCGGACCGCGGGCGGTCAGAGCTGGGTCGGCTCGCGCTCGGTCAGGCCGTACTGCTTGGCGATGGTGTTCCAGAGGTCGGCGGCCTTCTCCTTCTCCTTGCTCGCCGTGCCACTCGCCCGGTTGCCGGCCTGCGTCTCGGAGGTGGTGTGGGCCTTGCCCTTCTTGCAGCCCTTCTTCCCGGCCGTCTGGTCGGCCCAGGCCGCGTAGTGGTTGTCGGCCGACGCCGAGGCCTGCCATGCCTTGGTGAGCGCGGCGGTCAGCTCGGCGTGGGCGGGCAGCTTGTCCACGGACAGCTGGGAGAGGCTGGTGACGAGCCCGGTGCGCTGTTTGGCGGCCTCGCGCAGGTTCTTGGCGGCCTCGGGCAGCTTGTCGCAGGACTTCACGTCGGCCACCGCGTTGATCACGGTGGTGCGGCTGCTGCCGCTGTCGGCGAGCAGTTTGTCCAGCGCGACGGCCTGCTCGCGGACCGGGTCGGCGGACGGTGACGCCGAGGCCGACGCGGACTCCGCGGGGGCCGTGGCGGACACGGTCTGGTTGGCGTCCTTGTCGTCGTCGTCGCCCCCGCCGCCCATCATCGCGCCGGCGCCGATCCCGACGACGGCGATGCCGACGCCCACGGCCGCGAGGAGCGGCAGGCGCGAGCCGGTCCGGCCGCCGCGGCCGCCCCGGCCCCCGTCGTCGTGGCCGCCGCGACGCCTGCCGCCGCCGCCCGGGCCCTGCGGGGCGTATCCGGACGGGTCCGCGGAGTGCGCGGGGCCCGGCTCGTCGAAGCGGGGCATCTGCTGGGTGGCGGAGGCGGGGCCGTCGGGGGCGCTGCGGAAGAGGCTGTCGAACTCGGCGGGCGGCTGCCGGCCGTCGTCACCGGGGATACCGCCGTGGGGCCCGGCGGGCACGGGCGCGATGTACTGCGTGGCCTCGGCGTCGGGGTGAGGGGCCGCCGGGGCTGGCTGGTGGCCGGCCGCGGGGTGCGGGGCGTGGCCGAGGAACTGCGTGGCGTCGGAGGGCGGGCCGGCGGGGGGTCTCTCGGGCGGCAGCGCCCCCGGAGAGACGGGGGGTATGTACTGCGTCGCCCCCTCGTCGGCGGGCATGCCGACGGGCGGCAGGTACTGGGTGGCGCCCTCGTCGGCAGGCGGAAGCGGCACGGAGGGCGGCTGCGCGTGCGGCGGCTGCGCGTGCTGACCGTGCGGCGACTGCGCGTGCTGGCCGTGAGCCTGCTGGCCGTGCTGCCCCGGAGCCTGCGGCCCGTGCGGCTGCTGGCCGTGCTGGCCGTGCTGCGGCTGGCCCTGCTGTCCGTGGGTCTGCTGACTGTGCGCCTGCTGGTCGTGCTGCGGCTGCTGGCCGTGCTGACCCGGAGCCTGCTGCCCGTGCTGTCCGTGCAGCTGCTGCCCATGCTGGCCGTGGGCCTGCTGGCCGTACTGCTGCGGCTGCTGCTGCTGGCCGTAGGCGTTCTGTCCGTACTCCGGTTGTCCGTACGGCTGCTGCGCGCCCTGTGGGTGGCCGGTCGGGGCCGGGGCGCCGTACGCCGGGGGCTGCGCGTTCTCCGGGGGCAGTGGGCCGGGGCCCGCCTCGGGCGGCAGGCCGCCGGGGCCGCCCTGCGCGGGCCATCCCTGCGGGTCGGTGGGGTGGCCGCCGGTCTCCGGGGAGCCCCAGGGCTGGGCGCCGGGCGGGGTCGGCCAGCTCTCGCCCTGCGGCCGGCCGTACTGCTGTCCGGGCCCCCACGGCTGGTCCCAGGC
>NZ_WWHX01000602.1 GCF_009862125.1 Streptomyces sp. SID5910 | reverse complement strand
GGACACCCGCCCGGGCGGCCAGGGTGAGCGCCAGCCGGGCGGCGGTCGCCGAGACCACGGCGGCGAGGGCGCCCCGGGCCCAGGAGTCGTCGTACGCCTGCGTCAGCGCGGCCACCTGGGCCAGTAGGACGAACAGGAGGGTGAGCACGCCGAACGGTCCGATGTCCGACTGCTTCATGATGCGCAGCGCGTCCTCGGCGGGCTTGCCGCTGCCCAGGCCGTCCGCGGTGTCCGCCAGGCCGTCCAGATGCAGACCCCGGGTGAGGACGGCGGGCACGGCGGCGGTGGCGACCGCGGCGAGCAGGGGGCCGGCGCCGAGGAACAGCAGCACGAGTCCGGTGGCGGCGGCCGCGGCGCCGACGACCAGGCCGGCCAGCGGGGCGCACAGCATGCCGCCGCGGGCCGCCCCCCGGTCCCAGCGGGTCACCCGGACCGGGAGCACGGTGAGCGTGCCGAACGCGAACCGGAGGCCGTGGGGGGAGGGGGTCCTGAGCACCGGCGCAGACTACCCGGCGATCACCGGGGCACTTCCGGGGAGCGAGGATAAAGTTCGTATATGGGAGATTGGTGGCAGCGGAACATCCTGGAACCGGGCAAGCTGCCGCTGCTCCTCGCGCTCGGGGCGTTCGTGCTGACGTTTGTGATCACCCGTGTCGTGACCCGGCTGATCCGGGCGGGGAAGGGGCCGTTCGGGAACGTCGAGGCGGGCGGTGTGCACATCCACCACGTGGTGCCCGGGGTGGTCCTCACCGTCGTCGGCGGCTTCGCGGCGGTCGCGGGCGGGCGACACGGGTTCGGGTCGGCCCTCGCGGCGGTGGTCTTCGGGATCGGGGCGGGGCTGGTCCTGGACGAGTTCGCGCTGATCCTGCATCTCGACGACGTCTACTGGAGCGAGGCGGGGCGCAAGAGCGTGGAGGTCGTGGTGATCACGGCGGCGCTGGTGGGTCTGGTGCTGGCGGGGTTCACGCCGTTCGGTGTCGACAACGTGTCGCAGGACGAGTTGCAGGACCGGACCAACGTCATCGCGACCGTCGGGGGCAACTTCCTGTTCTCCCTCCTGGCGCTGGCCAAGGGCAAGGCGCGGCTGGCGATCTTCGGCGTGATCGTCCCGCTCATCGCCCTGATCGGCGCGGTGCGCCTGGCGCGGCCGGGGTCCTTCTGGGCCCGCCGCTTCTACGCCCGCCGCCCGCGCGCCCGAGCCAGATCGCGGCTACGGGCCTACCACCACGACCGCCGCTGGTCCGGCCCGACCCGCACCCTCCAAAACTGGATCGCCGGCCGCCCGGACCCGCCCAGGCTCTGACGCCGGATGCCTGCGGCGGCCTGTGGCTGCCGGGTGGGGGTGCGGGTAGCGCCTTCGGTTCGGTGGTGGGTCGGGGCCGCGCCGGGGGGTGTCC
>NZ_WWHX01000601.1 GCF_009862125.1 Streptomyces sp. SID5910 | reverse complement strand
GGGCGGCACGGGTGGGCGCAGGCGGCACCCCGCAACGCCGGGCAGCGCACCCACCCGGCCACCACACCGGCGGCACCCCGTCAGCACCGGGCAAGGCAACCCGGCACAGACCCCGCCCCCGGCATCACCGCCCCCGCTCCTCCACAACGGAGTTGTACGCCGCGACCAACGCCCGCCGAGCCGTCCGCTCCACCGGCCGCAACGCCTCCCCCCGCGCCGCCATCTCCGACGCACTCACCGCACCCCCGTGCCCGTTCTCATACGCCAGCGCCACCAACGCCCCCACCCGCTGCGCCAACTCCAGCACTCGCACCGCCCGCGGCGGATACCCCGGCGCCAGCACCTCCCGCCCGGACGACCGCTCCGCCCGCGCCCGGTACGCGGCGACCGCCGCCTCCGCCACCGGCCCCGACCCGGCGACATCCAGCCGCGTCAGCACCTCCGTCGCGTCCCGCAGCGCCTCCGCGAGCTCCCGCTCCGCCTCCCCGAGCGACGGCACGTCCGCCGGCGGGGCCTCCCGCACCGGCAGGCAGTGCCAGACCACCTCGACATGCACGTCACCCGAGGGCCCGGCCTCGTACACCTCCGGCACCAGCCCCAGCGCGGCACCGTGACAGACCACCGCCTCCTCCGCCTCCAACGCCCGCGCGTTGAACGCCGGCGGCCCGCTCAGCCCCAGCGGATGCCCCGGCGCGGGCAGCGCGACCCGCAGCCCGGCCGCCCCGAGCGCCCGCAGCCGCCCGAGCGCCAGCGTCAGACCGACCGGCCCCGCCTCACCCGGCAACCCCTCCACCCGGTGCACCGCGTCCTCCCCGACGATCGCGACCGCGGCGTCGTCCGGCGAGACCATTCCGGCAATAAGGGCATTTCCCCAGGCGGCAAGGCGCCCTGCGCGTGGTTCCGAGAGCATGCCCCCACCCTAAGGACCGGACCGATGGAACAGCGAAGCCGACCGGTGGCGTAGATTTCCTGGAGGGCCTGCGCCCACCGGCGCGGCGGCCCGAGCCACAGGCGTACGCGACAGCCGAGACCGGCCACGATGCAAGGGGAGACACTGCGCTCATGAGCGATGTTCTGGAGCTTCAGGACGTATCCGTGGTCCGCGAGGGCCGGGCTCTGGTGGACCAGGTCGACTGGTCGGTCAAGGAGGGCGAGCGCTGGGTCATCCTCGGCCCCAACGGCGCCGGCAAGACCACCCTCCTCAACGTCGCGTCGAGCTACCTCTACCCCAGCAAGGGCACCGCCACCATCCTCGGCGAGACCCTCGGCAGGCCCGGCACCGACGTCTTCGAGCTGCGCCCGCGCATCGGCGTGGCCGGCATCGCCATGGCCGACAAGCTGCCCAAGCGCCAGACCGTCCTCCAGACCGTGCTCACCGCCGCCTACGGCATGACCGCCGGCTGGCAGGAGGAGTACGAGGACATCGACGAGCAGCGCGCCCGCGCCTTCCTCGACCGCCTCGGCATGACCGAGTACCTGGACCGCAGGTTCGGCACCCTCTCCGAGGGCGAGCGCAAGCGCACCCTGATCGCCCGCGCCCTGATGACCGACCCCGAGCTGCTGCTCCTGGACGAGCCCGCCGCCGGCCTCGACCTCGGCGGCCGCGAGGACCTCGTCCGCCGCCTCGGCCGCCTCGCCCGCGACCCCATCGCCCCGTCGATGATCATGGTCACGCACCACGTCGAGGAGATCGCCCCGGGCTTCACCCACGTCCTGATGATCCGTCAGGGCAAGGTGCTGGCGGCCGGCCCCCTGGAGCTCGAACTCACCTCCCGCAACCTCTCCCTCTGCTTCGGCCTCCCGCTCGTCGTCGAGCAGGTCGGCGACCGCTGGACGGCCCAGGGACTCCCCCTGTCCTGAGCCGCCCCCCGTGCGCCCTGTCCCCGGCCCCTCACCCGGACCTACCATGACCACGTGAACGACATCGACGCATGGGTGTGGTGGCTCGTCGTCGCGGCAGCGCTCGGAATCCCGCTCGTCGTGACCGCGATGCCGGAGTTCGGGATGCTCGCCGTCGGCGCGGTCGCGGCCGCCGTCGCCACCGGCGTCGGGGCCGACGTCGTCGTCCAGGTACTCGTCTTCGTCATCGTCTCGGTCGCCCTCATCGCCGTCGTGCGGCCCGTCGCCGCCCGGCACCGCTCCCAACGGCCCCAACTCGCCACCGGCGTAGACGCTCTGAAGGGCAGACAGGCCGTCGTGCTGGAGCGGGTCGACGGCAGCGGCGGCCGGATCAAACTCGCCGGCGAGGTCTGGTCGGCCCGCGCACTGGACACCGGCCGGGCCTACGAGGCGGGCCAGGAAGTGGACGTCGTCGACATCGAGGGGGCCACGGCGATCATCATGTGACCGGTCCCGACGCAAGTGGCCTGAACGTGCCCCGCGGCATGCGACGGTCTGTCAGACTCGACCAGCAAGATCTTCAGGCGGAGAAGGGTACGCGGAGCCACGATGCAACCGGTCATCATCGTACTGATCATCCTGGTGGTGTTGGTCTTCATCGCCCTGATCAAGACCATCCAGGTCATCCCACAGGCCAGTGCCGCCATCGTCGAGCGCTTCGGCCGCTACACGCGGACGCTGAACGCGGGACTGAACATCGTCGTCCCCTTCATCGACACCATCCGCAACCGCATCGACCTGCGCGAACAGGTCGTCCCCTTCCCGCCGCAGCCGGTCATCACCCAGGACAACCTGGTCGTCAACATCGACACCGTCATCTACTACCAGGTGACCGACGCCCGCGCCGCCACGTACGAAGTCGCCAGCTACATCCAGGCGATCGAGCAGCTCACCGTCACGACCCTGCGCAACATCATCGGTGGCATGGACCTGGAGCGGACCCTGACCTCCCGCGAGGAGATCAACGCGGCCCTGCGCGGCGTCCTCGACGAGGCCACCGGCAAGTGGGGCATTCGCGTCAACCGCGTGGAGCTCAAGGCCATCGAACCGCCCACCTCCATCCAGGACTCGATGGAGAAGCAGATGCGCGCCGACCGCGACAAGCGCGCCGCGATCCTCCAGGCCGAAGGTGTCCGGCAGTCCGAGATCCTGCGCGCCGAGGGTGAGAAGCAGTCCCAGATCCTGCGCGCCGAAGGTGAGGCCAAGGCCGCCGCCCTGCGCGCCGAGGGTGAGGCCCAGGCCGTCCGTACGGTCTTCGAGGCCATCCACGCCGGCGACCCGGACCAGAAGCTGCTCTCCTACCAGTACCTCCAGATGCTCCCGAAGATCGCCGAGGGCGACGCCAACAAGCTCTGGATCGTCCCCAGCGAAATCGGCGACGCCCTCAAGGGCCTGTCGGGCGCCATGGGCAACTTCGGCGGCCTGGGCGGCGGTTCGGGCAGCAGCGGCACCAGCACCTCGGTCCCCGCCCAGGAACGCCGAGAAAAGCCCAGCATCGACTGACGGCGCCTTCTGGACGCGGGGCGGTCCCCGTGCCCCGTAAGGGGCGCGGGGAACTGCGCGACCAGCCAC
>NZ_WWHX01000600.1 GCF_009862125.1 Streptomyces sp. SID5910 | reverse complement strand
CCGGACTCCTCGACGTAGCCGTTGCCGCCCAGGCACTCGGCGGCCTCCACCGCCACCGGCGCACAGCGCTTGGTCACCCAGTACTTCGCCGCCGGCACCGCCAGCCTCAGCAGCGCCCGCTCCCGCTCGCCCCCGTCGTCGTACGCCGCCGCCAGCCGCAGCGCGAGCGTGGTCGCCGCCTCCGACTCGATCGCGAGGTCGGCCAGCACGTTGCGCATCAGCGGCTTGTCGATCAGCTTGCCGCCGAACGCCTCCCGGTGGGCGCAGTGGTGCACCGCCTGCGCGACGGCCTGCCGCATCAGCCCCGCCGACCCCAGTACGCAGTCCAGCCGGGTCGCCGCCACCATGCCGATGACGGTGCGCACCCCGTCCCCCTCCTCGCCGACCCGGCGCGCCCAGGTCCCGGCGAACTCGACCTCGGCGGAGGCGTTGGACCGGTTGCCCAGCTTGTCCTTCAACCGCTGGATCAGGAACACGTTGCGGGTGCCGTCCGCCAGCACGCGCGGCACCAGGAAGCAGGTGAGCCCGCCCGGGGCCTGCGCCAGCACCAGGAAGCCGTCGGACATGGGCGCCGAGCAGAACCACTTGTGCCCGGTCAGCTCGTACGTCCCGTCCTCCGCGAGCGGCCGGGCCGCGGTGGTGTTGGCCCGGACGTCGCTGCCGCCCTGCTTCTCCGTCATGCCCATCCCGAACAGCACGCCGGCCTTGAGGTGCGCCGGCCGCGGCTCGCGGTCGTAGACCCGCGAGGTCAGCCGCGGCTCCCACTCGGCGGCGAGGTCGGGGTCGGTACGCAGGGCGGGCACGGCCGCGTGGGTCATCGACAGGGGGCAGCCGTTGCCGGCCTCGGCCTGCGTCCACAGCAGGAACCCGGCGGCCCGCCGTACGTGCCCGCCCGGGCGGGTCCAGGCCGCGGTGAGGCCGGCCGAGACGCCCTTGCCCAGCAGCCGGTGCCAGGCGGGGTGGAAGTCGACCTCGTCGATCCGGTGGCCGTAGCGGTCGTGCGTGCGCAGGACCGGCGGGTTCGCGTTCGCCTGCGCGCCCCACTCCAGCACCTGGGCGGAGCCGCAGCTGCGCCCGAGACCGGACAGCTCGGCCCGTGCCTCCTCGTGCAGCTCCGGTGCCAGGTGCCGTTCGACGGCCGCCACGAGGGCCCGGTCGGTGGTGAAGACGTCGTAGCCGGCCAGCGGCGGGGCCTGGTTCGTCACGGTGTGGGTGCTGCCTGCCATGACGGCGAACCTACCGCGCCCGGGGACGGCACGGGCCCCGCCGGTCCCCGGGGCGGTCCGCGCATGAGTGCGGGCGTCCGCGGCGGATACCTTTAGGTCGTGCAGCCAGCAAGTGAATCTTCCGAACGGCCCTCGGGCCGGCTCCACCGTGCCCGGGTCCTCTACCGGAACGTCTCCAAACGCAGGACCGCCTGGCTGCTGCTCAAGGACACGGTGAACTCGTGCATGGAGTACCGCATCCTCGGCCTGGCCGCCGAGGCCGCGTTCTTCACGCTGCTCTCGGTGCCGCCGCTGCTGCTGAGCCTGCTCGGACTGCTCGGCTACGTCGACTCCTGGATCGGCGCCGACACCACCGAGAGCCTGCGCTCCAACATCCTGGACGCCTCGCGCGCGGTGCTCTCCGAGAAGGGCGTCACGCAGATCACCGAGCCGATCCTGGACGACGTGATGAAGGGCGGCCGGCCCGACGTCATCTCCATCGGCTTCCTGTTCGCCCTGTGGTCCGGCTCCCGCGCGGTCAACGTCTTCATCGACACCATCACCGTGATGTACGGCCTCGACGGGGTGCGGGGGATCGTCAAGACCCGCCTGATGGCCTTCCTGCTGTTCATCGTGGCCCTGCTGATCGGGTCGATCGCGCTGCCGCTGATGGTGGCCGGGCCGGACGCCGTGGTACGGGTCGTGCCCTGGTCGACGACCGTCGTGCAGGTCCTGTACTGGCCGGTCGTGATCATCCTGTCCGTGGCCTTCCTGACCACGCTGTACCACGTGTCGGTGCCGGTGCGGTCCCCGTGGATCGAGGACGTGCCCGGCGCGCTGGTCGCCCTCGCGATGTGGGTGCTGGGCAGCTTCCTGCTGCGGATCTACCTCACCAGCACCGTCGAGGGCCCGACCATCTACGGCTCGCTCGCCGCGCCCGTGGCCGTGCTGCTGTGGATCGGTGTGTCCGCGTTCGCCGTGCTCGTCGGGGCGGCGGTCAACGCGGCCATCGACCGGGTCTGGCCGGCCGCCGCCACCGCCGCGGCCCGCGAGGCCAACGAGCGGCTGCGGCAGGCGCAGGTCGCCGAGTACGTGGCCCGGGCCGCGGCGAGCGGCGAGGCGGACCCCGACATGCCGTCCGAGTTCCCGGAGCGCTGGTCGCGGTTCCTCCCCCCGGAGGACGTCACGGCCCGCCTGCGCTCCCACCCGAAGAGCCCGCCGGGGGAGGGCAACGGCCACAACAAGCCGGAGGCTTCGTAGCGACGGGGCCCTGTTTGCCGCGGCGGTCCGGCCCTCCGGGTGTACCAGGGGCTCCGCCCCTGGACCCCGACCTTTGCCCACCCACCACCCGACTCGGTCGGGCAGGAGGCCGGGCCTCATGGTCCCTCCGCCCGGGCCAGGGTGCTCCTCGGTCGGGTCTGGCCTTGTGGCCCTCCGTCCCCGGTGTGGGCCGTCCGGTCGTGGCGCGGCCGGTCCGGCCCGGGGTGTGTCCGGGGCTTCGCCTCTGGACTCCGGCCGGTGCCCCCCCGCCTTCCGACTCGGTCGGGCGAGAGGCTGGGCCTTGTGGCCGTTCGCCCCCGGCCGGGCCGCGGCGTCTACCCTGTGCCGTCATGGACGCACTCGCCGGTCTGCTGGAGGGGCCCCGGGCCCGGGGTGCGTTCATGATCCGGGGCTGTTTCGATCCGCCGTGGGCCGTGCGTGTCGAGGACCGGGCGCCGCTGACGGTGATGCTCATGGTGCGCGGCGAGAGCTGGGTCGTGCCGGACACGGGGGAGCGGGTGCGGCTGCGGGCCGGTGATCTGGCCATCGCGCGCGGGCCCGACGCCTACACCTGCGCCGACGACCCCGCCACGCCGCCCCAGGCGCTGATCCTGCCGGGCGGCGAGTGCGCCTACCCCGACGGACGCCCCCTGAACGGCTCGATGGACCTCGGCGTACGCACCTGGGGCGGCCGGCCCGACGGCGGCTCGGTGCTGCTGATCGGCACCTATCTGGCGCGCGGCGAGATCGGCGGCCGGCTGCTCGACGCGCTGCCGCCGCTGCTCTCCCTCACCGCCGAGGAGTGGGACTGCCCGCTGACGCCCGTGCTCATGAGCGAGGTCACGCGGGACGAGCCCGGCCAGGAGGTCGTCCTCGACCGCCTGCTCGACCTGCTGGTCATCGCCGCGCTGCGGGCCTGGTTCGCCGGGCCGCGGGCCGAGGCGCCCGCCTGGTACCGGGCGCTGGGCGACCCGGTCGTGGGCCGGGCGCTGCGGCTGCTCCAGGACGACCCGGCCCACCCCTGGACCGTCGCGTCCCTCGCCGCCAAGGCCGGTGTCTCCCGCACCGCGCTCGCCCGGCGCTTCACCGCCCTGGTGGGTGAGCCGCCGATGGCGTACCTCACCGGCTGGCGCCTCGCCCTCGCCGCCGACCGGCTGCGCGGCACCGACGACACCCTCGGCGCCATAGCGCGCCAGGTCGGCTACGGCACCGCGTTTGCCCTGTCCACCGCGTTCAAGCGGGTGTACGGCGTCAGCCCGCAGGAGTTCCGGACCCGGGCGGCGTAGCCTGGCCGGCGTGTACGCGGAACGTGCCTCCCGGCTGCCCGGCGCGGTGGTGTGGACCAGCACGCCCACCGGGGACGGCCCGGGACGTGTCCTGCCCGACGGCTGCATGGACCTGCTGTGGCACGACGGCCGCCTGCTGGTCGCCGGCCCCGACACCCGTGCCCACGCCACCGACGGCTCGCCCGGCCCCTGGGCGGGCGTCCGCTTCTACCCCGGCACCGCGCCCGCCCTCCTCGGCGTCCCCGCGCACGCACTGCGCGACCGGCGCGT
>NZ_WWHX01000599.1 GCF_009862125.1 Streptomyces sp. SID5910 | reverse complement strand
TGGGGCGCCGCATCCGGGGCTGCTCCCCCGTGCCCTGCCGGCGCTCGACGACCGCGGGCCGCAGCGGCACCGGCGCCGGGGCGGGGTCGTCCCGGAACAGCAGGTGGACGGGGATCTCGGTGGTCGCCTCGTTGTGGATGAGCCGCGCGGACCGGACCACGCCCTCCTCGGGGGCCGGTGGTGACGGAGAGGTGGCCGGCGGAACCGGTGCCGGGGTCGTCGAGGGTGTCGTCGAAGAGGTCGTACTCATGCGTGCTCCAGCCTCCGCGCCAGACGCGTCATGAACGGGTGATCACGAACGGTGCCCCCGAGGGAGCGGTCACCAGGGAGAGGTCACCAGGGAGAGGTCACGAGAACAGGCGCCGCCAGGTCTCCGGGCCCGGGTAGCCGTCCGCCGCGCCGCCGCGCCAGCCCTGGGCGCGCTGGAAGGCCTCGACGTTCCGCCGGTCCTCCTCGCTCCAGCGCGGCCCCGGCCCGCTCGTGTAATGCCTGCCGAATCCTTTCTTCGCCAGCTGCTCGCCGAGCCGGGTGACGTACGGGTTGTCCGCGCCCGGGCGGAACATCGCCCGCCCCGGATAGCCGGGCACCCCGTGCGAGGCGGGCGGGGCGGCGGCACCGGCGGGAGCCTGCCCCGAAGTCTCCGGAGTCTCCGGGGCGTCCGGGGTGTCCGTCGTGGCCGGCTCCCCGCCCGCCTGCGGCGTCGTCGTGGCGCTCGTCACTCCCTTGTAGCGGTAGGGGAGGTACTTGGCGGAGTTGCTCCAGTAGGCGTAGGGCGTCGCCATCGTGCGGGTGTGCGGCGGGGTCTGCTCGTAGGCCGTGTAGGAGGTGTGCTTGTCGTCCGTCCAGCCGCCGAAGATCACCACGTGCGAGCCCGACTGCGGGTTGGCCGCGTTGTGGAACAGCAGGATGTCGCCGGGCTGGAGTTCTTCCTTGGTGATCCGGTCCGCGAAGGCGCCGAGGCTCCCGGTCCATTCGTTCGTGGGCAGCTTCCAGGCCATCGACACATAGCCCGAGCAGTCCTGGCGGTAACCGTCGGACCAGTAGGCGGTCATGCTGTAGGGCACCTTCGCGGTGACCCAGGTCTTGGCCCGCTCGATGATGTCCGTACGGGTGATCGCGGGCAGCAGCGTGCCGGCGGCGGGGCCCGCCGGACGGCCTGTCGGACCGTGCAGCGGAGCCCTCGGGCCCTGCGGGGTGTCGGGCTCCTGGGCCGCCGGACCGCCGGGATCGCCGGGCCGGTGGAGCGCGTGGGCGGCGGTCGGGGCCGCCGCCGCCTGGCCCGCGCCGAGGGCGGCGGTCGCGGTGGCGGCGGTGGCCACCACGAGCACGCGGTGGGCGGCCGGATGAGCGGGAGCGCGACCGGCCGGGGAGTGCGGCAGGACACTGCGCCAGTGCCGGCACCCGGGGCAGTCGCAGTCGCTCACGGGATCGATCTCCTCGAATACCGGAGTCTCCATGCGATTCCCCTCACATTGCAGTGAAAAAGTCCGCGACGGTGTGCGCACCGGCGCACGGTGATCAGTTTCCCAACTGTCGTGTTTGCGCGCATGTTGACGGTCCGAACGATGTACCCGGGTGGTGCGCACGGGGGAACGCCCGCCCCTGGCGTGGTCCGGAGCACCCGTCGGCGTCGGGTAGAGTTCTCCAGGTCAGCAGGCGCCGCTAGCTCAGTTGGTTAGAGCAGCTGACTCTTAATCAGCGGGTCCGGGGTTCGAGTCCCTGGCGGCGCACAGACGGTCGAAGGCCCTCCGTAGCACACGGGGGGCCTTCGACGTACCCGGGATCTCGGCCTCTTGCGATCATGAGGAACGCCGTAGAACCCTGGTCCGGTTGGGGGGCCGGATGCCGAGGGGGGCATCATGCAACCGGGGGTCACCGATCCATGTCTATATAGGGTGTGGATGCCGTGGTGACAGCAACCCACCACTGTGACGTCCGTGACGGCCGAGGGGGACCCGTCGGACAAAGGAAGCGACGAAACACGCGTTGACCCGCGTGTGGGGGGATGACTCATGACGTCGACGCCGACGGGCGCCGGGCAGGACCACGACCCGTCTCAGACGACCCAGCTCAGGGTGCCCGCGCACCGGACCTGGAACACCGGCTCGTTCCGCCGGATAAAGAAGGCGCTGCCCAGATACGACTACGAGCACTACAGCCGGCTTGCGGGCCCCCTCACCCAGCCCGACCCGCACAAGCCGTACAAGGTGCAGTACCGCTCGCTGCTCTCGCAGGAGCCGCACCGGATACGCGTGGCCCTGATGCTGGCCGCGGCGCCGCTGCTGTCGGTGGTGCTGCTGGTGTGGCTGCTCCAGCCCGAGCACTGGACGGAGCGCGACTACCCGGCGTTCGACTGGCTGCCCGCCCTCGACATCGTCATGCTCGTCTCGATCGGCCTGATCGAGCTGTTCCGCTGCCTGAACGTGCTGTCGAACGCGCACGCGACGCTGGTCGCCCGCGACCCGATACCCGTGGTCCCCGAGACCGGCACCCGCGTCGCCTTCCTCACCTCCTTCGTGCCCGGCAAGGAGCCGCTGGAGATGGTGACGAAGACCCTGGAGGCGGCCGTCAAGATCCGCCACCGCGGTCTGATGCACGTCTGGCTGCTCGACGAGGGCGACGACCCCGAGGTGAAGGCGGTCTGCGAGCGCCTCGGCGTCCACCACTTCTCCCGCAAGGGCGTCGCCAGGTGGAACATGCCCAAGGGCCCGCACCGCGCGAAGACCAAGCACGGCAACTACAACGCCTGGCTGGACGCGCACGGCGACGACTACGACTTCTTCGCCTCCGTCGACACCGACCACGTGCCGCTGCCGAACTACCTGGAGCGGATGCTCGGCTTCTTCCGCGACCCGGACGTCGGCTTCGTCATCGGCCCGCAGGTCTACGGCAACTACGACAACCCGATCACCAAGGCCGCCGAGTCGCAGCAGTTCCTCTTCCACGCGCTCATCCAGCGCGCGGGCAACCGCTACGGCGCGCCGATGTTCGTGGGCACCTCCAACGCGGTGCGGATCAGGGCCCTGAAGCAGATCGGCGGCCTGTACGACTCGATCACCGAGGACATGGCGACCGGCTTCGAGATCCACCGCCACAAGAACCCGGCCACCGGCCGCAAGTGGCGCTCGGTCTACACCCCGGACGTGCTCGCCGTCGGCGAGGGCCCCAACGCCTGGACGGACTTCTTCACCCAGCAGATGCGCTGGTCGCGAGGGACGTACGAGACGATCCTCAAGCAGTACTGGAAGGGCTGGTACTCGCTGCCGCCGAGCAAGCTCTTCAACTACACGATGATGATCATCTTCTACCCGATGTCCGCCATGAACTGGATCCTGGCGGCGCTGAGCTGCGCCCTGTTCCTGGGCATGGGCGCCTCGGGTGTGAACATCGACCCCGCGGTCTGGCTGATGCTCTACGGCAACGCCTCCGCCCTCCAGATCGGCCTGTACGTCTGGAACCGCCGGCACAACGTCTCGCCGCACGAGCCGGAGGGCTCCGGCGGTGTGGCCGGCATGGTGATGTCCGCGCTGTCGGCGCCGCTGTACGCGAAGGCGCTCATCGACTCGATGCTGCGGCGCAAGAGCAAGTTCGTGGTCACGCCCAAGGGCGACTCCGCGAGCCCGGACACCCTGTTCGGGACCTTCCGGTACCACTGGTACTTCATCGTCATCTTCGGCGGCTCGATCACCGCCGGCCTCGTCCTGGGCCACGCCCACCCCGCGATGATCATCTGGGCGACGTTCGCGCTGCTGATCACCGCCTCGCCGATCTTCGCCTGGCGGCACTCGCTGCGGGAGGCGAGGAAGAAGCCCGCCTCCGCGGCTCCCGCGGAGCCGCACACCCAGCCCGAGGACGCGGCGCCCGCGGGGCCGTACCACGCGCCGCAGCAGAAGCCCAGCTGGGCTGCCTCCCCCGACGGGGGAAGCGACCAGACCATGCAGATCGCCCTTGGTGGACTTGGGGGACGTAAGGAATGAAAGACCGTGCCGGCCGCCGCCGGGCCCGTCGCTTCGCGATAGGCACGGCGGTGGTAGTAGCGCTGGCCGGGATGAACGGGCCGTGGCTCTACCGCTTCGGAACCGAGAAATACCACCAGTACAAGATCAACAAGCCGGAGTACAAAGCCGCCAACGGCAAATGGGAGATCATCGAGTTTCCCGAGCAGTACCGGCAGAACACCATCCACGCGGCGCTGCTGCGCACCGGCAAGGTGCTGCTCGTCGCGGGGTCGGGCAACAACCAGGACAACTTCGACGACAAGAAGTTCGACACCCG
>NZ_WWHX01000598.1 GCF_009862125.1 Streptomyces sp. SID5910 | reverse complement strand
TCGGGTAGCCGGGCGGCTGCTCGCCGACGACCAGCGACTTCATGTTGATGGACGCCATGAAGTCGGCCGGGCCGAAGATGATCGTCTCGACCCGCGGGCTGGCCTGCGCGATCTCGTTGACGTTGTTGAGGCCCTGCGCGTTCTCGATCTGCGCCTCGATGCCGATCCGGCCGACCTCGAAGCCCATGGTCTTCTCGATCTGGGTCAGCAGGAGGTCCAGCGCGACGACCTGCTGGGCGTCCTGGACCTTCGGCAGCATGATGCAGTCCAGGTTCGGGCCGGCGCCCTCGACGACCGTCACGACGTCGCGGTACGTCCACTCGGTCGTCCAGTCGTTGACGCGCACGACGCGGGTCTTGCCGGTCCAGTCGCCCTCGTTGAGGAACTTGACGATGGTGTGCCGTGCCTCCGGCTTGGCGAGCGGCGCGCAGGCGTCCTCCAGGTCCAGGAAGACCTGGTCCGCCGGAAGGCCCTGCGCCTTCTCCAGGAAGCGCGGGTTGCTTCCCGGGACCGCCAGACACGAGCGGCGGGGGCGAAGGCGGTTCACGGTCGTCATGCGGGGACCTCCAGGGGGTCGAGCTTGTTCGCGTTCCGGATCTCGTCGACGATCCGGCCGATGATGCCGGTGATGTCGAAGTCCTTCGGGGTGAAGACCGCGGCCACTCCCGCGGCCCGCAGGTCTTCGGCGTCACCGTTCGGGATGATGCCACCGGCGATCACCGGTATATCCGTGGCACCGGCCACACGGAGCCGTTCGAGCACGTCCGGCACGAGCTGCGCGTGCGAGCCGGACAGGATGGACAGGCCCACCGCGTGCACGTCCTCGGCGAGCGCGGCGTCCACGATCTGCTCCGGGGTGAGCCGGATGCCCTGGTAGACCACCTCGAACCCGGCGTCGCGGGCGCGCACGGCGATCTGCTCGGCGCCGTTGGAGTGGCCGTCCAGGCCCGGCTTGCCGACCAGGAAGCGGAGCTTGCCCACGCCCATCTCCTTGGCCGTCAGTTCCACCTTGCGGCGGACCGTGGCGAGCGCCGAGCCCTCCTCGGCGGTGACCGCCACCGGCGCCGACGACACGCCGGTCGGCGCGCGGAACTCGCCGAACACCTCGCGCAGCGCCCCGGCCCACTCGCCGGTGGTGACGCCGGCGCGGGCGCACTCCAGGGTGGCCTCCATGAGGTTGTCGGTGCCCTTGGCGGCCTCCTTCAGCTTCTCCAGCGCCTTGCACGGGCGCGGGTGGTTGAAGGGCGGCTGGTAGCGGGTGTCGCGCCAGTTCTGGAGCGAGGCGATGACCCGGGCCTCCACCGCCGGGTCGACGGTCTGGATCGCGGTGTCCAGGTCGGCGGTCAGCGGGTTCGGCTCGGTGCCCTCGAAGGCGTTGACACCGATGATCTTCTCCTCGCCGGACTCGATCCGGGCCCGGCGCTCGGCGTGCGAGGAGACCAGCTGGGACTTGAGGTAGCCGGACTCGACGGCGGCCATCGCGCCGCCCATCTCCTGGATGCGCTCCATCTCCGCGAGGGACGCCTCGACCAGCTCGTCGACCTTCGCCTCGACCACCTTCGAGCCCTCGAAGAGGTCGCCGTACTCCAGCAGGTCGCTCTCGTAGGCCAGCACCTGCTGGATGCGCAGCGACCACTGCTGGTCCCAGGGGCGGGGCAGGCCCAGCGCCTCGTTCCAGGCCGGCAGCTGCACGGCACGCGCGCGGGCGTCCTTGGAGAGGGTGACGGCCAGCATCTCCAGCACGATCCGCTGGACGTTGTTCTCCGGCTGCGCCTCGGTCAGACCGAGGGAGTTGACCTGGACGCCGTAGCGGAAGCGGCGGTGCTTGGGGTTCTCGATGCCGTACCGCTCGCGGGTGACGCGGTCCCAGATCCGCCCGAAGGCCCGCATCTTGCACATCTCCTCGACGAAGCGGACGCCCGCGTTCACGAAGAAGGAGATGCGGCCGACGACGTCGCCCATGCGCTCCTGCGGCACCTGGCCGCTGTCGCGCACGGCATCGAGGACGGCGATCGCGGTGGACATCGCGTACGCGATCTCCTGCACCGGCGTGGCGCCCGCCTCCTGCAGGTGGTAGCTACAGATGTTGATCGGGTTCCACTTCGGGATGTGCGAGACCGTGTACGCGATCATGTCCGTCGTCAGACGGAGCGAGGGCCCCGGCGGGAAGACGTGCGTCCCGCGGGACAGGTACTCCTTGACGATGTCGTTCTGGGTCGTGCCCTGGAGCCTGGTGATGTCGGCGCCCTGCTCCTCGGCGACGACCTGGTAGAGCGCCAGCAGCCACATGGCCGTGGCGTTGATGGTCATCGAGGTGTTCATCTGCTCCAGGGGGATGTCCTGGAACAGCCGGCGCATGTCACCGAGGTGCGCGACGGGCACACCGACCCGGCCGACCTCGCCGCGGGCGAGGATGTGGTCGGAGTCGTAGCCGGTCTGGGTCGGCAGGTCGAAGGCGACCGACAGACCC
>NZ_WWHX01000597.1 GCF_009862125.1 Streptomyces sp. SID5910 | reverse complement strand
TACCACGCGCGCGTGCGTCACGTACTCCGGCAGCCGGGGCAGCTCGCGCTCCAGCCCGGCCAGCGCCGACAGCGCCGTGGGGAACTGCTGGAACACGTTGCCGCCGTACCGGTGCCGCCAGGCCCTGGCCTCCTCCACCAGCGTCCGGGGACCGGCCAGCGCGGCACCGCCGTAGCCCTTGAGGGACTTGTAGAACGAGACGTACACGCTGTCCGCGAGGCCCGCGATCTCGTCCAGCGGGCGGCCGAAGTGCACGGTGGACTCCCACAGCCGCGCCCCGTCGAAGTGCACGACCGCGTCGCGCTCCCGAGCCGCCCCGACCAGCTCGGTCAGCTCCTCCCAGGTGGGCAGCAGATAGCCGCCGTCCCTGAGCGGCAGCTCCAGCATGAGCGCCCCGAACGGCTCCCCGAAGTCACGCACCTCGTCGGCGGCCGGCTGCCGGGGCTCGCCGGTCAGCCGTACCGGACGCAGGCCGCTGACCCGGCTGAAGGCGTTCCGTTCGTGCACCTCGGGATGGCCGAGCCCGTGCAGGGCGACGACCGGGTTGCCGGTACGGCCCGCCCAGCAGCGCAGCGCCACCTGCTGGGCCATGGTGCCGGTCGGGAAGAAGACGGCGGCCTCGTGGCCGAGCAGGGCGGCCGTACGCTCCTCCAGCGCCGTCACGATGCCGTTGCCGTAGACGTCCGACGGCTCGTCGAGGTCGTAGAGCTCCCCGGCGCCGTCGAGCAGGCCGAGGCGCTCCCGGAGGGTGGCGGTGTAGCCCGGCCGCGCGAGCAGCCGCTTCGCGCTGCGATGGACGGCCACGCGCCGCTCGCGCATGCGCCTGTGCTGCTCCTCCTGCTGTTCCGGCGGCTCCGCCGTCTCCGCCTGTTCCGTGTTTTCCCCTGTGCCAGTCATGCCGGGATCATGCCGTGCGGCAACCGGCCGGGTCACGGGGTTTCCGCGCGCGGTGCGCACCCACCCGGAGGGTGTGGACGCCGGGTGCCGGTCAGTGCCGGAGGACGGGTGCGAAAACCCACAGCCTGTGGACAACCGGACGTCCGCGGAACCGATCGCGTTAACATGACGAGAAATCGTCCGGTACCCCGAGCGGACTGGAACGGGAAGGCCGCCGTCGCGTGAACACAACCCCACAGCCAGACCCCAAGGACCGCCCCGCGCGGCTCACCGTAGGCGTCGTCGGCGCCGGCCGGGTGGGCCCCGCGCTGGCCGCGGCCCTCCAGCTCGCCGGGCACCGCCCGGTGGCCGTCTCCGGAGTCTCCGACGCCTCCAGGCGGCGGGCCGCCGCCCTGCTCCCCGACGTGCCGCTCATGACACCCGCCGAGGTCCTCCGGCACGCCGAACTGGTGCTGCTGACCGTCCCCGACGACGCGCTGCCCGGCCTGGTGACCGGGCTCGCCGAGACCGGCGCGGTGCGCCCGGGCCAGCTCCTCGCGCACACCTCCGGGCGCTACGGCGCGAAGGTCCTGGACCCCGCCCTGCGCGCCGGCGCCCTGCCGCTCGCCCTGCATCCGGCGATGACCTTCACCGGCACCCCCGTCGACGTCCAGCGCCTGGCCGGCTGCTCCTTCGGCGTCACCGCGCCCGAGGAGCTGCGGCTGGCCGCCGAGGCCCTGGTCATCGAGATGGGCGGCGAGCCGGAGTGGATCGCCGAGGACAGGCGCCCGCTGTACCACGCGGCGCTCGCCCTGGGCGCCAACCACCTGGTCACCCTGGTCGCCCAGTCCATGGAGCTGCTGCGCACCGCCGGCGTCGAGGCCCCCGACCGGATGCTCGGCCCGCTGCTGGGCGCGGCCCTGGACAACGCCCTGCGCTCCGGCGACGCGGCGCTCACCGGCCCCGTCGCGCGCGGGGACGCGGGCACGGTCGCCGCGCACATCGTGGAACTGCGCGCACACGCCCCGCAGGCGGTGGCCGGTTACGTCGCGATGGCCCGCGCGACGGCCGACCGCGCCCTGGACCACGGGCTGCTCAAGCCCGAACTCGCCGAGGACCTCCTCGGGGTACTCGCCGACGGAGGCGGCCCGGCCGACGGCAGCATCCCGACCGACGGCCGCGGCGGGACGGACGACAGCGGCGGGACGGACGGCCACAGCGGCTCGAACGGCACCGACGGCACCGACGGCACCGACGGCACCGACGGGATCGACGGCACCGAGGGAGACGCCCGATGACCACCACCCTGCTGCGCACCGCGGACGAGCTGCACGCGCGCGTACGTCACGGGCGCCGGGCCGTCGTGATGACCATGGGTGCCCTGCACGAGGGCCACGCCACCCTGATCCGCACGGCACGGCGCACCGCCGGCCCGGACGGCGAGGTGGTCGTCACCGTCTTCGTGAACCCGCTCCAGTTCGGCGCCGGCGAGGACCTGGACCGCTACCCGCGCACCCTGGACGCCGACCTGAAGCTCGCCGAGCAGGCGGGCGCGGACGTCGTCTTCGCCCCGTCCGTCGACGAGGTCTACCCGGGCGGCGAGCCCCAGGTCCGCGTCACCGCCGGACCCATGGGCGAACGCCTGGAGGGCGCCTCCCGCCCCGGCCACTTCGACGGCATGCTCACCGTCGTCGCCAAGCTGCTCCATCTCACCCGCCCCGACCTGGCCTTCTACGGCCAGAAGGACGCCCAGCAGCTCGCCCTGATCCGCCGCATGGTCCGCGACCTGAACTTCGGCATGGAGATCGTCGGCGTGCCCACCGTGCGCGAGGACGACGGCCTGGCCCTCTCCAGCCGCAACCGCTACCTCTCGCCCAAGGAGCGCCGCACCGCGCTCGCGCTCTCCCAGGCCCTGTTCGCCGGCCTCGACCGGCACGCCGCCCAGGAGGCGCTGCGCGCGCGGGCCCGCGAAGTGCCCGCCACGCAGGCGCGCGCCGAGGCGCTCAGCGC
>NZ_WWHX01000060.1 GCF_009862125.1 Streptomyces sp. SID5910 | reverse complement strand
TCACCACGTCGCGGGCCGCGGCGAGGGCGGGCGCGGCCCCGGGCACGTCCTCCAGAAGGCTGAACACGGCACGCGCGCGCGGGTCCTCGCCGGGGTAGAGCCGGTGGCCGAGACCCGGGATGCGGCGGCCGGCCCGCAGCTCCTCCGCGATCACCGGTGCCGCGCTGCCCTGGTCGAGCACCTCCAGCAGCATCCGGTGGGCGAGCCCGGCGGCCGCGCCGTGCAACGGGCCCTCGATCACGCCGAGCCCGGCGGACACGGCCGCGTACGCGTGGGCCCGCGCCGACGCGGCGACCCGCACGGCGAGGGTGGAGGCGGCCAGGTCGTGGTCGACGAGCAGGGAGAGCGCGGTGTCGAGGACGTGCAGCGACGCCTCGTCGGCGGGGCGCCCGCTGAGCCGCGTCCACAGACGGTGGGCGAGCGGTCCCCGGTCGGCGTGCTCGCGCAGTACGGGCGGCAGGGCGGCGACCAGGGTGGGGATGAGGACGCGGGCGGTGCCCAGCACGGCGTCCTCGGACAGGTCGAAGCGCAGCGGGTCCGCGGCCGCGGCGGCGATGGCCGCGACGCGCAGCCGGTCGGCGGGGCCGGCGTGCTCGGGCAGGGCGTCGACGGCCCGGCGGGCGACGGCCACCGACTCCTCCGGCGCGGTGAAGGAGACGCCGGGGCGCAGCCGCCCCGTCCACAGCCACTCGGCGACCTCCTCGTAGCTGTGGCGCGAGGCGAGGTCCACGGCGTCGACGCCCCGGTAGTAGTACCGGTCCTTCTCGATGAGTGTGATCCGGGTGCGGACCGCCAGCTCCTGTCCGGAGGTCTGGACGGTGCCGGTCTCGCGCCGGTTGCGGCGGGCGAGCGCCTGCACCTCCTTGGCGTCGAAGGTGCTGCCCCGGCCGCCGGGCGCGCGCCGGCTGCCGAGCTGGCCGCGACTGACGTACGCGTACACGGTCTCGGGTTTCACGCCCAGCAGCTCGGCGGCCTCCCGGGTGGTCAGACGCCCCTCGGGGGCGGCGGCGGGCCCGCCGGGTTCTTGATCGCGCATGGGGGTCACCGTATCGATCCTCCGGGCCGGGGTCGTGTCTTACATTGACTCGATCAATATTGACAGGCAGACAGTCAACTATAGACAGTTGGAGTGGATTCAGGGAGGCAAGCATGTCTGTCAACGTGCCGCGAGGACTCGCGGGAGTCGTGGTCACCGACACCCAGGTCGGTGACGTCAGGGGTCTTGAGGGCTTCTACCACTACCGGCAGTACTCGGCCGTCGAACTGGCGCGGACGCGCACCTTCGAGGACGTCTGGCATCTCCTGGTCGACGGCGAACTGCCGGAAGCGCGGCGCGGTGCCGCCTTCGCCGCCGAGACCGCGGCGCTGCGACGGCTGCCCGACGAGGTGAAGGCCGCGCTGCCCGCCATCGCGGCGGCCGGCGGACGCTCCGGCCCGCTCGCCGGCATGCGCACGGCATTGTCCCTGCTGGGCGCGGCCGAGGGCTTCCGGCCGGTGTACGACCTCGACGCCGGCCGGCGCCGCCAGGACACCCTCGCGGCCGCCGCGGCCGTACCGACGCTCCTCACCGCGCTGCACCGGCTCGGGCGGGGACTCGAACCCGTGGAGCCGCGCGAGGACCTTCCGTACGCGGCGAACTACCTGTACATGCTGACCGGCACGGAGCCGGACGAGCGGCGCACGCGGGCGGTCGAGCAGTACCTCATCTCCACCATTGATCACGGCTTCAACGCGTCGACGTTCACCGCGCGCGTCATCGCCTCGACGGGTGCGGACGTGGCGGCCTGCCTCGCCGGAGCCGTGGCGGCACTCTCCGGACCGCTGCACGGCGGGGCGCCGAGCCGGGCGCTGGACACCCTGGACGCGATCGGCACGCCCGACCGCATCGACCCCTGGATCCGTGAACGGGTGCTCGCCGGCGACCGCATCATGGGCTTCGGCCACGCGGTCTACCGCACGGAGGACCCCCGCTCCCGGCTGCTCCGCGAGGTGGCGCAGGGCTTCGGCGGCCCGCGCGTGGAGTTCGCGGTCGAGGTGGAGCGCCAGGTGGAGGCGATCCTCGCGGAGCTGAAGCCCGGGCGGGAACTGCACACGAACGTCGAGTTCTACGCGGGCGTCGTCATGGAGCTGTGCGGTCTGCCGCGCGAGATGTTCACGCCGACGTTCGCGGCGGCACGGGTGGTGGGCTGGAGCGCGAACATCCTGGAACAGGCGGGGGACTCGAAGATCATCCGCCCGGCGGCCCGGTACGTGGGCCCGCACGCGCCGGTCGGTGTGCCCGCGGTGGCCTGAAACGCGAGCGGTCCGAGGAACACGAGTGGCCTGGTGCCGTTCGGGCGCCAGGCCGGGTCGACGTCAGGCGTCGGCGGGCAGCTCCCGCTCCAGCGCCTCGGTGGCCTCGGTTCCGATGACGGCGAAGTTGCCGTCGCTCAGCTCGAACACGTCGGGGCGGCGAGCGATGGGCGGCGCTTGCCGCCCCCGCGCAGGTTGCTGACAGTCGTTCACTCCGGACCGACCTCACCTGCTCGTATCCTGAGCGGGCAGTTCCGTTCCCGCGGGTACACCCTGCCGCGGGCCGGCGTACGCCTAGGTGAGAGAAGAGAGAGGACGCATGGTGGGGCAGCGCCCGACGGCCCGGCAGATCCCGGTCGTGGTACTCGCCGGATTCCTCGGCTCCGGAAAGACCACCCTGCTCAATCACCTCCTGCACCGCAGCGGAGGCAGCAGGATCGGAGCCCTGGTCAACGACTTCGGCTCCATCGAGATCGACGCCATGGCCGTGGCCGGCGCCCTCGGCGACTCCACCGTCTCGCTCGGCAACGGGTGCCTGTGCTGCGCCGTCGACGCCGGTGAACTCGACGCATACCTGGAGCGGTTGGCCCGCCCCGACGCCGGCATCGACGTCATCGTCATCGAGGCCAGCGGACTCGCCGAGCCGCAGGAACTGGTGCGCATGCTGCTCGCCAGCGAACAGCGGGAGATCGTCTACGGCGGCCTCGTCGAGGTCGTCGACGCCGCCGAGTTCGACGCCACGCGCGCCAGGCACCCCGAGATCGACCGGCACCTGGCGCTGGCCGACCTCGTCGTGGTCAACAAGACCGACCGGGCCCCGGACGCCGAGCGCGTCCTCGCCCTGGTCCGCTCCCTCGCCGACCGCGCGGCCGTGCTCCCCGCGGCCTACGGGCGCATCGACCCCGAGTTCCTCTTCGACTGCCGGCCCAGCGAGGAGCGCATCGGGCAGCTGTCCTTCGACGACCTGCACGACCACTCCCCGGACGACGCGCACACCGGCCATCTGCACACCGCCTACGACAGCGTGTCCTTCGTGTCCGACGTGCCCCTCGACCCGCGCCGGCTGATGCGCTTCCTGGACAGCAGGCCCGAGGGGCTGTACCGGATCAAGGGCTACGTCGACTTCGGACCGCACGACCGGCGCAACCGGTACGCCGTCCACGCCGTCGGGCGTTTCCTGCGCTTCTACCCGGAGCCCTGGCCGCCCGCCGCCCCGCGCCTCACCCAGCTCGTCCTGATCGGCGCCGGCATCGACGGATCCGCGCTCGGCAAGGAACTCGACGCGTGCCGCAGCGACGCCCCGCACGCCGACGAACACGGCATGTGGGGCGTCCTGCGCTACGTACCGGACCCGGAGGACGGCGATCCGGAAGACGGCGACCCGGCCGACGACGACCCGGCGGACGACGACCCGGCGGAGCCGGACGGCCAGGAACCGCCGCCCGCCTGACTACGCGGGACCCGCCACCACCGCCACCGTCTTCGGCAGCGACACCCCCGAGCCGTCGCGGCGCGGGTCGATGTCCGGAAGCTGGGCCGGGGTGCCGTTCTTCTGCGAGGCGCGCGCCGGGACCGGGCCCGCCCAGGCCAGGGCCAGGCAGTCCTCGCCCTTCAGGAACCGCTGGCAGCGCACGCCACCCGTGGCGCGGCCCTTGCGCGGGTACTGGTCGAACGGGGTCAGCTTGGCCGTGGTCTGGACGGAGTCGTCCAGCGTGCCGCGCGAACCCGCGACCGTGAAGACGACCGCGTCCACAGCCGGGTCCACCGCCGTGAACGAGATGACCTTCGCGCCGTCGGCGAGCTTGATGCCCGCCACACCGCCCGCCGGCCGGCCCTGGGGACGGACCTGCGAGGCCTGGTACCGCAGCAACTGCGCGTCGTCCGTGATGAAGACCAGGTCCTCGTCACCGGTGCGCAGCTCGGCCGCGCCGACGATCCGGTCACCGTCCCTGAGCGTGATGACCTCCAACTCGTCCTTGTGGGACGGATAGTCGGGCACCACCCGCTTGACGACGCCGTGCAGCGTGCCGATCGCCAGACCCGGCGAGGACTCGTCCAGCGTGGACAGGCAGACGACCGTCTCGTCGTCCTCCAGGGACACGAACTCCGCGAGCGGCGCACCGCCCGACAGGTTCGGCGTGGGCAGCGGGTCCGGGAGCTGGGGGAGGTCGACCACGTTCACCCGGAGCAGCCGTCCGGCGGACGTCACCACGCCGACCTCGCCGCGGGCCGTG
Organism: Streptomyces sp. SID5910; assembly: GCF_009862125.1. Classification (GTDB taxonomy): domain Bacteria; phylum Actinomycetota; class Actinomycetes; order Streptomycetales; family Streptomycetaceae; genus Streptomyces. The sequence continues at coordinate 5,543 of NZ_WWHX01000060.1, read as the reverse complement.
GCGGGCACCGACGACACGATCAGGTCGTGCTTGACGCGCTTGGCACCGGCGTCCGTGACGAGGGGATCGTCGTTCACCGTGCGGGCCAGCAGCCCCGTCGAGGACAGCAGCACCCGGCACGGGGCGTCCGCCACCTGGAGCGGCACGGCGGCCACCGGGGTGCCGGCCGACTCCAGCAGGAGGGTGCGCCGGTCGGTGCCGAACTTCTTCGCCACGGCCGCCAGTTCGGCCGAGACCAGCTTGCGCAGCTCCGCGTCCGACTCGAGGATCCGCGTCAGCTCCTCGATCTCCGCGTTGAGCCGGTCCTTCTCCGCCTCCAGCTCGATGCGGTCGTACTTGGTGAGCCGGCGCAGCGGCGTGTCCAGGATGTACTGGGTCTGGACGTCGCTCAGCGAGAAGCGGTCCATCAGGCGCTGCTTGGCCTGCGCGGAGTTGTCGCTGGAGCGGATGAGGCGGATGACCTCGTCGATGTCGACCAGGGCGGTGAGCAGGCCCTCGACCAGGTGGAGACGGTCGCGGCGCTTGGTGCGCCGGAACTCGCTGCGGCGCCGTACGACGTTGAAGCGGTGGTCGAGGTAGACCTCCAGCAGCTCCTTGAGGCCCAGGGTGAGGGGCTGGCCGTCGACCAGGGCGACATTGTTGATGCCGAAGGACTCCTCCATCGGCGTCAGCTTGTAGAGCTGCTCCAGGACGGCCTCGGGCACGAAGCCGTTCTTGATCTCGATGACCAGGCGCAGTCCGTGCTCGCGGTCGGTGAGGTCCTTGACGTCCGCGATGCCCTGGAGCTTCTTGGAGCCGACCAGGTCCTTGATCTTCGCGATGACCTTCTCGGGGCCGACCGCGAAGGGCAGCTCGGTGACGACCAGGCCCTTGCGGCGGGCCGTCACCGTCTCCACGGACACCGTCGCGCGGATCTTGAACGTGCCGCGGCCCGTCTCGTAGGCGTCCCGGATGCCGGGCAGGCCGACGATCCGGCCGCCGGTGGGCAGGTCGGGGCCCGGCACGTGCTTCATGAGGGCTTCGAGGTCGGCGTTCGGATGCCGGATCAGGTGCCGGGCGGCCGCGATCACCTCGCGCAGGTTGTGCGGCGGCATGTTCGTGGCCATGCCGACCGCGATGCCGGACGCGCCGTTGACCAGCAGGTTCGGGAAGGCGGCGGGCAGGGCGACCGGCTCCTGCTCCTGGCCGTCGTAGTTGGGGCCGAAGTCGACGGTGTCCTCGTCGATCGACTCCGTCATCAGGCTGGTGGCCTCGGCCATCCGGCACTCGGTGTACCGCATGGCGGCCGGCGGGTCGTCGTTGCCCAGGGAGCCGAAGTTGCCGTGGCCGTCCACCAGGGGCACGCGCATGGAGAACGGCTGGGCCATGCGCACCAGGGCGTCGTAGATCGACGCGTCGCCGTGCGGGTGCAGCTTGCCCATGACCTCGCCGACGACGCGGGCGCACTTCACATAGCCGCGCTCGGGCCGCAGTCCCATCTCGTTCATCTGGTACACGATGCGGCGGTGCACCGGCTTGAGGCCGTCGCGGGCGTCCGGGAGCGCACGGGAGTAGATGACCGAGTACGCGTACTCGAGGAAGGAGCCCTGCATCTCGTCGACGACGTCGATGTCGAGGATCTTCTCCTCGTACGAGTCGTCGGGCGGCGGGGTCTTCGTACTACGGCGGGCCATCGCTGCCGGCTCCTTGCTGAAGCGTGAACGGTGATCTGACGCGGTCCATTGTGGACCGCGGCACTGACAGCGACCGACCAGGACCCGTCACGGGCTGCCCGGCCCGGCGCTGCCCGCAGAGTACGCCCTCGCTCCGCGCGTTCGTCCCGCACCGCCGTCCCCGCCGCTCGGCAGACTGCGGGCCCCGTTCTCGCTCTCGGCGTACGAGGCCCGGGAACTCCACCGGCCGCCCGCACGCTTGCATACAGTGGCAGGACCGGCGGGATTCCGCAGTTCCGCCCGATGACTCCACCGAGATTTCGCGATCGAAGGGACGTACATGCCCATGGGTCACACGGCCACAGCCCAGGCAGGCTCCGGCGGCCTGACAGCGACCGAGCACCGCCTGGCCAACGGCCTGCGCGTGGTGCTCTCCGAGGACCACCTGACCCCGGTCGCGGCGGTGTGCCTCTGGTACGACGTCGGCTCGCGCCACGAAGTCAAGGGGCGTACCGGCCTGGCTCACCTTTTCGAGCACCTGATGTTCCAGGGCTCCGCCCAGGTCAAGGGCAACGGGCACTTCGAGCTGGTGCAGGGGGCCGGCGGTTCGCTCAACGGCACCACCAGCTTCGAGCGCACCAACTACTTCGAGACGATGCCCGCCCACCAGCTGGAGCTCGCCCTCTGGCTGGAGGCCGACCGCATGGGCTCCCTGCTCGCCGCCCTGGACGACGAGTCCATGGAGAACCAGCGGGACGTCGTCAAGAACGAGCGCCGCCAGCGCTACGACAACGTGCCCTACGGCACCGCGTTCGAGAAGCTGACCGCCCTCGCGTACCCGGAGGGCCACCCCTACCACCACACGCCGATCGGCTCGATGGCCGACCTGGACGCGGCGACGCTGGAGGACGCGCGCGCGTTCTTCCGCACCTACTACGCGCCGAACAACGCGGTGCTGTCCGTCGTCGGCGACATCGACCCCGAGCAGACGCTCGCCTGGATCGAGAAGTACTTCGGCTCCATCGCCTCGCACGACGGCAAGCCCGCCCCCCGGGACGGCTCGCTGCCCGACGTCATGGGCGGGCAGCTGCGAGAGGTCGTCGAGGAGGAGGTCCCGGCCCGCGCCCTGATGGCGGCCTACCGCCTGCCGGAGGACGGTACGCGCGCGTGCGACGCGGCCGACCTGGCGCTCACCGTCCTCGGCGGCGGCGAGTCGTCCCGCCTCTACAACCGGCTCGTACGGCGCGACCGCACGGCCGTGGCCGCCGGCTTCGGCCTGCTGCGGCTCGCCGGGGCGCCCTCGCTGGGCTGGCTGGACGTGAAGACGTCCGGCGACGTCGAGGTGCCCGTCATCGAGACCGCCATCGACGAGGAGCTCGCCCGGTTCGCCGAGGAGGGCCCCACCGCCGAGGAGATGGAGCGCGCCCAGGCCCAGTTGGAGCGCGAGTGGCTCGACCGGCTCGGCACGGTCGCCGGCCGCGCCGACGAACTGTGCCGGTACGCCGTCCTGTTCGGCGACCCGCAGCTCGCCCTCACCGCCGTGCAGCGGGTGCTGGAGGTGACGGCCGACGAGGTCCGCGAGGTCGCCAAGGCCCGCCTGCGCCCCGACAACCGCGCCGTCCTCGTCTACGAGCCCGCCGCCCCCGCCGACGAGACCACCGTCACCGACTCGGTGACCGACGCCGACGCCACCGACGAGAACGAGGAGGCGGCCAAGTGACCGAGCTCGCCACCATGGAATTCCACACCCGGCCGCAGGCCGGCGAGCCCAAGCCGTGGGCCTTCCCGGCCCCCGAGCGCGGCAGCCTCGACAACGGCCTGACCGTGCTGCGCTGCCACCGCCCCGGCCAGCAGGTCGTCGCCGTCGAGGTGTCGCTGAACGCTCCGCTGGACGCCGAGCCCGCCGGTCTGGACGGCGTCGCCACCATCATGGCGCGCGCGTTCTCCGAGGGCACCGACAAGCACTCCGCCGAGGAGTTCGCCGCCGAGCTGGAGCGCTGCGGCGCCACCCTCGACGCGCACGCGGACCACCCCGGCGTCCGGCTGAGCCTGGAGGTGCCCGTCTCGCGCCTCGCCAAGGCCCTCGGCCTGGTCGCCGACGCGCTCAGGTCGCCGGCGTTCGCCGACAGCGAGGTCGAGCGGCTGGTGCGCAACCGGCTCGACGAGATCCCGCACGAGCTGGCCAACCCCGCCCGCCGCGCCGCCAAGGAGCTCTCCAGGGAGCTGTTCCCGGCGGACTCCCGGATGTCGCGCCCGCGCCAGGGCACCGAGGAGACGGTCGCGGCCGTCGACGCGGCGGCCGTCCGCGCCTTCTACGAGAAGCACGTCCGCCCCGCCACGGCCACCGCCGTGATCGTCGGCGACCTCACCGACGTCGACCTCGACGCGCTGCTCGGCGACACCCTCGGCGCGTGGACCGGCTCCGCCGCCGAGCCGCGCCCCGTGCCGCCGGTGACCGCCGACGACACCGGACGGGTCGTCATCGTGGACCGCCCCGGCGCCGTCCAGACGCAGCTGCTGATCGGCCGCACCGGGCCCGACCGGCACGACCGCGTCTGGCCCGCGCAGGTCCTCGGCACGTACTGCCTGGGCGGCACCCTCACCTCGCGCCTGGACCGCGTCCTGCGCGAGGAGAAGGGATACACCTACGGCGTCCGGGCGTTCGGACAGGTCCTGCGGTCCGCGCCCGACGGGACCGGCGCCGCGATGCTCGCCATCAGCGGCTCGGTCGACACGCCCAACACCGGCCCGGCGCTGCACGACCTGTGGACGGTGCTGCGCACGCTCGCCGAGGGCGGACTCACCGACGCCGAGCGCGACGTCGCCGTGCAGAATCTGGTGGGCGTCGCGCCGCTGAAGTACGAGACGGCGGCGGCCGTCGCGGGCACCCTGGCCGACCAGGTCGAGCAGTCCCTGCCCGACGACTACCAGGCCACGCTCTACCGCCAACTCGCCGCCACCGGCACCGTGGAGGCCACCGCGGCCGTCGTCAACGCCTTCCCGGTGGACCGTCTGGTGACGGTCCTCGTCGGCGACGCGGCGCAGATCAAGAAGCCCGTCGAGGCCCTGGGCATCGGCGAAGTCACCGTCGTGGCCGCCGAGTAGCGGCACACACGCGTCGACGGCCCTGGTGACCGAGGTGTCACCAGGGCCGTTCCATGTCCGAATTGAGGGAGAGGCTACCCGTCTGCCCTGTGGCGTGCGCTACAAAAACCCTGTTGCGTTTGAGGATTGAAGACAGCCGCGTTTAGCGTCGTCCGGGCTGTTCGTCAGGCAGTGCGCCGCACCCGCGGCACCGGACAGTCATCGCCGAGTCCCCGTACGGCGCGAGCCAGGGGAGCCGGGGACCCATCGCAGTCCCTGGGGTGAATCGGACGCCCGCGCGTGAGCGAGGGGGTCCGTAGGAGACCTTCCACCTCCGAACCCGTCAGCTAACCCGGTAGGCGAGAGGGAAGGAAAGGACCAGCCTCTACATGGCGTTCACGCGCGCCACCGGGAAGCACCGCCGCCCCAGCCGCATGCACCGCACCACCGCCCGCGCGGCGGGAGTCGCGGCCCTCGCCACCACCGGCGTCGTCGGCAGCCTCGCAGCCCCGGCCCTCGCCGCCGAGCCCGAGGTCGAGCAGAGCGGACTCACCCCGGTCGTCAGCATCGGCGACTCCCTGGCCGAGGAGATCGACGCCCAGGCCACCGCGCAGGAGCAGGCCGCCCAGGACGCCGCCGCCCGTGAGGCGGCCATGGAGGCCGCGCGCGAGCGGGCCGCCGAGGCGGCCAAGGAGGCCCGCGTGGCCAAGGAGCGCGCCGCGCGCGAGGCCGAGCGTCAGCGCCTCAACACGTTCGTCGCGCCGATCACCAGCTCCTACGTGTCCACGGCCTACTAGGCCGGCAGCT
>NZ_WWHX01000596.1 GCF_009862125.1 Streptomyces sp. SID5910 | reverse complement strand
CCAGCCCAGGCCCACGGCGACCTCGCGCCGGCTGACCAGGGTGTCGGGGTGGCCGGGACCGAGGACCCGCTCCCGGATCGCGTACACCTCGCGCGCCACGGTGAGCGCCTCCTGCCAGCGGCCGAGGCGTCCGAGGTTGACGCCGAGGCCGTGCCGGGCGCGCAGGGTCTCGGGGTGCTCGGGACCCTGGGCGCGGGTGCGGTCGTCGATCAGCTCGGCGTACAGGGCCAGCGCCTCCGCGCTGCGTCCGAGGCGGCCCAGGCAGATGCCGGACTCGTAGCGGGCGGCGAGGGTGTCGGGGTGCTCGGGGCCGAGCGCCCGGGCGCGTGCGCCGGCGACCTCCCGGTAGGTCTCCAGGGCCTCCCGCCAGCGGCCGAGCCGGCCGAGCGCGTAGGCCACCTCGTAGCGGGTGACCAGGGTGTCGGGATGCTCGGCGCCGAGGACCCGGGCCCGGGCCTCGGCTACCTCGCAGGCCATGCGGTGGGCGTCCTCGGGGCGGCCGAGCCGGCCGAGGTTGAAGGCGAGGTTGTGCCGGCAGCGCAGGGTGTCGGGATGGCCGGCGCCCATGGTGCGCTCCCGGGCCGCGAGGACGGCCGTGTACACCTGGTGGGCGTCGGCGTACCGGCCCAGCCTGCCGAGGACGTACGCCATCTCCTGGCGGACGGCGAGGGTGTCGGCGTGGTCGGCGCCCAGCGTCCGGATGCGGGCCTCGGCCACGCGTTTGTAGGCGCGCAGCGCGTCGGCGGCGCGGCCGGTGCGGGTCAGGGTGAAGGCGATCTCGTAGCGGCTGGCGAGGGTGTCGGGGTGGTCGGGGCCGAGCAGCCGCTCGCGTTCGGCGGCCACGGCCCGGTGCAGTTCCGACGCCTCCGTCCAGCGGCCGAGCCGGCCGAGGCCCAGCGCCGCGTCGTGCCGCCGGGCGAGCGCGGTCAGGGCCTCCGGTGCGGGGGCGGGCCGCCCGCCCGGAGCGGGGCTCGTCGCCTCGTCGCCGGCGGGGCGCGGGAGCCAGTCCCCGGACAGCCCGGCCGCGGGGTCCGGCGGTGCGGAGCGCGGTCCGGTCGCCTTGACCCCGGTGGTGATGCCCCGGGTCCAGGACGGCAGCGCCGCCCGGGCACCGACCGGTTCGGGCGTCCGCGCGGCCGCGAGGGACGCCACAGGTGCCGGCGCCGTGCGGTCCGCGGTGAGCCGGCGGCCCACCTCGCGGGCGTCCTGCGGCCGCTGCCCGGGCTGTTTGGCCAGCAGGTCCAGGATGATCCGCTCCAGGTGTCCGGGCAGGTCGGGCCGGTGCCGGCGCGGCGGTTCGGGCGCGGTGTCGCGGTGGCCGACGAGGACGGCCCACGCGTCGTCGAGGTCGAAGGGCGGGGCGCCGGTGGCGATCTCGTAGAGCACGCAGCCCAGCGAGTACAGGTCGCTGCGCCGGTCGACCTCGTCGCCGCCGATCTGCTCGGGCGACATGTAGTGCGGTGTGCCCATGGCGATGCCGGTGCCGGTCAGCCGGGCGGTGAACCCGACGTCGTGACCGAGCCGGGCGATGCCGAAGTCGCAGATCTTCACGGTGCCGTCGGCCAGGCGCACGATGTTCGCCGGTTTCAGGTCGCGGTGCACGATGCCTTGGTCGTGGGTGTAGGCGAGCGCGGAGGCGACCTGTCCGGCGATGTCCAGGACGTCGTCGACCGGCAGCGGATGGTGTTTGTTGTCCTCCAGCAGCCGACTGAGGTCGCGGCCCTCCAGCAGCTCCATGACGAGGAAGAGCACGCCCTCGTACTCGCCGAAGTCGTGCACGACGGTCACCCCGCGGTGCTGGAGCGCGGCGGCCACCCGGGCCTCGCGCCGGAACCGCTCCCGCAGCACGCGGGTGAAGGCCTGGTCGTGCTGTGTGCCCAGTGGTTTGAGGCACTTCACCGCGACGCGCCGCCCCAGCGACTCGTCCCGTGCCCGCCACACCTCGCCCATGCCGCCGCGTCCGATCCGGTCGAGCAACCGGTACCGGCCCTGGATCAGCGTGCTGTCCCCCATCGCTGCCCCGCCCCCGTGGCTCAGTCCGCCCCGCCCTCCCCTGGCCGGTCCAGTATGGCGGCTTATGGGCCGGGTTTGTACGGTGCCGGGCCCGCGGGCGAGGGGCGTTTGGGCGGAGGTGCGGGCCGCGGACGTGCGGCGATCCGTACGGTCCGGCGCCGGGAGTACGCGGCCGG
>NZ_WWHX01000595.1 GCF_009862125.1 Streptomyces sp. SID5910 | reverse complement strand
ATCGCCCGGGACGGGTCGGAGCCCGGCGGGGCGGCGGCGGTGACGTTCTCCCGTACCGAGCCGTCGAAGAGCTGCGCGTCGTGGTCGGCCACCAGCAGCACCGAGCGCAGCGCGTCCGGCGCCAGTCCGGCGAGGTCCAGCCCGTCGATCTCGACGCGGCCCTCGTCGGGGTCGCGGCGGCGGGCGAGGCAGTGCAGGAGGGCCGCCGCGTGCGCGGGGTCGGTCACGACGACGCCCACCGTCTCCCCGGGACGCACCGTCAGATCGACCCGCTCCAGGCCGCCGTACGTCACCCCGGTCAGCCGCAGCCCGCCGGGCCCGTCCGGGGCAGGCGTCCCGGTGCCTCCCGTGGTCTCGCCGGGCGCGGACAGGACGTCGGCGATCCGCGCGGCCGAGGCCCGGGCCTTGGCGAACTCCGTCCCCACCCAGGCCAGCATGCCGACCGGCGCCGGCAGCAGCAGGGCCAGTCCGACGGCGGAGACCAGGGCTCCCAGACCGATCGACCCGCTGAGCACCAGCCGGCCGCCGACCAGCGCCACCAGGGCGATGAACAGGCCGGTCAGGGTCTGCATCAGGCCGGTCTGAAGGGCCTCGGCGCGGGCGGCGCGGACGCTGGCCGACCGCGAGGCCCGGCTGGTCGCCCGGTAGCGTGCCACGGCCGCCGCCTCGGCGCGCAGCCCCTTCAGCACGCGCACCCCGGCGACCAGGTCAGCGGCCACTCCGGACGCGTGCGCGGCCCGCTCCTGCTCGGCGGCGCTGCGCTGCTCCAGGGGCATGGCCAGGAAGTGACCGAGCGCCATCAGGGCGGGGGCGCCCAGCAGGACCAGCAGTCCGAGGGGCACGGAGGCGCGCAGCAGCAGCACCGCGCCCGCGACCACGCCGATCACCGCGGCGACGCCGAGGACCACGGCCATGGCCACGGCACCGACGCGGCGGGCGTCCTCGGTGGCGACGTTCACCAGCGCCCCGGGCGGCCGGCCCGCCTCGGCGCCCGCGCGCGGGGCGAGGATCCGGCGTACGAGGTCCGTCCGCAGTTCGTGGGCGGCCTGTTCGGCGGCGCGTTCACCGGCGCGGGAACCGAGGCGGAAGCCGAACGACAGCATCGTGTACACGACGGCCAGCACGGCGAGCCACACGAGCAGTTCCCCGGCGTCCGGCCGGGCGACCGCGCGGTCCACCGCGACGCCGACGAGGACCGGTACGAGCACTTCCCCCACCTGGTGCGCGGAGCTCAGCACCGACCCCAGTACGACGTCCTTGCGCTGCCCGGCGACAGCGCGGCGTATGACGCCGCGCCCGGTCATCGCTTCCCCCACCCTCGCTCCTCACCACGGGCCGGCCGACGGCAGGAATGGCCGGGTTTCGGCGGCACACCCGCCGAGATTGAGGTAAGGCTAACCTAAGAATCCGGTGGTCGGGTCGTCGGATCCGCGACGAGGGCGGGGCAGACGGAACCGGCGGCCGGCCGATCGATGAGTTCCGGGGCGTGCGGGAGTCATCCTCTGGAGCGTCGGCGGACAGGACGCGCTCGCACCAGGAGGGGACACGCATGGCCAAGCTCATCTACTCGATGATCACCTCGCTCGACGGCTACGCCGAGGCGGCGCAGGGCGACCTCGGCAACGGAGCGCAGGACGAGGAGGTGCACACCTTCATCGGCGACCTCTTCCGGCCCGTGGGCACGTACCTCTACGGCCGGCGGATGTACGAGACGATGGTCTTCTGGGAGACCGCGCACACCGCGCCCGACGTGCCGCCGCACATCGTGCGGTACGCCCGCGACTGGCAGGCCGCGGAGAAGGTCGTGTACTCCACGACGCTCGACTCGGTGTCCAGCGCGCGGACCAGGATCGAGCGGACCTTCGACCCCGACGCGGTGCGCAGGCTCAAGGCCGAGGCCGAGCACGACCTCACCGTCGACGGCCCGAACCTCGCGGCCCAGGCGATCGCGGCCGGCCTGGTGGACGAGTACCACCTGTTCATCACCACGAGCGTGGTCGGCGGCGGCAAGCGCTTCTTCCCCGACGGCGTACGCCTCGATCTCGAACTGGCCGAGGAGCGCGCCTTCGACAGCGGACTGATCTACGCCCGCTACCGGACCCGCTGAGCCGCGGCCGCGGGAGTGTCCTCGCGGGCTTGACCCTGACGTGCGGGTCAGGGATTAGCGTCCTCGCGCCGTCCCGCCCGGTGCCCGGCCATGCGCCGCGCCCGGTCGGGCTCCCACGCGCACGCCCCAGGAGGCCGCCCATGACCACCGTCCTGCCCCGCACCAGCCGCGAGGTGCGGCTCGCCCGCGTGCCCGAGGCACTGCCCGTACCGGAGGACTTCACCGTCGTAGAGACGGCCACCCCCGCTCCGGAACCGGGCCATGTCCTCGTCCGCAACCGCCACTTCCAGGTCTTCGGCGGTCTGCGCACCCTCGTCGGCGGAGGGGCCGAGGAGACGCCGGTGCCCGGACTGAGCCCCGGGGACACCCTGTTCGGGCCGGCCGTCGGCGAGGTCGTCGCCGCGCCGCCCGGCAGCTCCCTCGGCACCGGCGACCTGGTGACCCACCTGATGGGCTGGCGCGAGTACGCCCTCGTGCCCCTGGCCGGCTGCGTCCCCGTGGGCCCGGCGCCGGCCGAGCCCGCCGCCCGCATCTCCTCCGGCTCCGCCGCCTACGGGGCGCTGACCCGCCTCGCCGGCGTACGCGAGGGCGACGTCGTCCTGGTCACCGGCGCCGCGGGCGGCGTGGGCTCGCTGGCCGGACAGATCGCCCGGCTGCTCGGCGCCGCCCGGGTCATCGGCACTACGGGCTCACCGGACAAGGCCAAGCGCCTGACGTCCGAACTCGGCTACGACGCCGTCCTGACCGGCGGCTCATGGCGCGGGGACCAGGAGACCGCGTACCGCGCCTTCTCCCGGCAGCTCGCCGAGGCCGCCCCGGACGGCGTCGACGTCGTGCTGGACAACGTCGGAGGCGTCCAGCTCACCGCGGCCGTGGCGGCGGCCCGGCAAGGCGCCCGCTTCGCCCTGGTCGGAGCGCTGTCCGGGCAGCTCGACCCGCACGGCTCGGGAGCGACGGCACCGACGCGGATCGACACCTTCCGGCTCGTCGTCAAGGGGGCGTCCCTGCGCGGATACACCGGCGTCGACCACCCGGACGTGGAGGCCGAATGGAACGAGCGCTTCGACGGCTGGCTACGCTCCGGCGAGATCCAATTCGCGCTGACCCGGTTCGAGGGCATCGACGAGGCCCCGCGGGCGTTGCAGGAACTGACCCGGGGACAGACCTTCGGTACGGTCGTCGTCGACCTCCCGGGCGCGGTTGACGACGCCTGACGACGAGCGGGAGGCACACACGATGCGGATCGGCGACGCCGCGGCAGCCGTCGGCGCGACACCCAGGGCGCTGCGTTTCTACGAGCAGCGGGGACTGCTGCCGCCACCGCGCCGCACCCGG
>NZ_WWHX01000594.1 GCF_009862125.1 Streptomyces sp. SID5910 | reverse complement strand
CCGCAGACCCGTGGCCCCGTTCAACCGGTTCCGCAGCTCCACCGCCGTCAGCGAGTCGAAGCCCAACTCCTTGAAGGCCAGGTCGGCTGCGACCGCGTCGCGTGTCGCGTAGCCGAGTACGGAGGCGATCTGGGTGCGCACCAGGTCCAGTACGGTCTGTTCCCGATCGGTCTCCGGCAGTCCGGCGAGGGTGCCGGCCAGGCCGTCGGCCGTGTCGGGCGCCGTCGCCGCCGCGGCGCGTCGCACGCGGGGACGCACCAGCCGGCGCATCAGCGGCGAAACGGGTCCGTTGCCGCCCTGGAGGGCGGCGCCGGTGAACCGTACCGGGACGAGGAGTGCCTGGTCCCCGGCGGTCGCCGCGTCGAAGAGCGCGAGGCCCTCCCGCGTGGACAGCGGTACGACACCGCCGCGCGCCATGCGGGCGAGATCGGTGTCGGCCAGGTGGCCGGTCATCTCGCTGCGCTCGGCCCAGAAGCCCCAGGCCAGCGAGACGGCGGGCAGGCCGTGCGCCCGCCGGTGTGCTGCCAGGGCGTCCAAGAAGGCGTTCGCCGCAGCGTAGTTGGCCTGGCCGGCGGCGCCGAAGACCGCCGCGGCCGAGGAGAAGAGCACGAACGCGGACAGGTCCAGGTCCCGGGTGAGTTCGTGCAGGAGCAGGGCCGCGTCCGCCTTCGGTCGCAGGACGGTGTCGATCCGTTCGGGCGTCAGCGCGTCCACGACGCCGTCGTCCAGGACGCCCGCCGCGTGCACCACCGCGCGCAAGGGCGCGCTGTCGGGGATGCGTGCCAGTACGCCGGCCAGCGCGTCACGGTCCGTCACGTCGCAGGCCTCGAAGACGGCGTCGGCGCCCAGGGACTCCAGTTCGGCGGCGAGTTCCGGTGCTCCGGTGGCGTCCGCTCCTCGGCGCGACACCAGCACCAGGTGCCGTACGCCGTGCTCGGCTGCCAGATGGCGGGCGACCAGGCCGCCCAGGAGACCGCTGGCGCCGGTGATCAGGACGGTGCCCTCGGCGCTCCAGGGGGCGTTCGCCTCACCGTCGGTCGTCGGTATGGACGCCCTGACCAGGCGGGGAGCGCGTACCTCGGCCGCCCGGACGGCGATCTGGGGTTCCTCGGCGGCGACGGCCGCGTGTACGGCGTCGTCTGCGGCCTCCCAGGTGTCGAGGTCGACCAGGTGGAACCGGTCCGGGTGTTCCGTCTGCGCGGAGCGGACGAGGCCCCAGATCGCGGAGGCCGCCACGTCCGTGACGTCCTCACCGGCGGCCGTCGCCATGGCGCCCCGGGTCAGGAAGACCAGCTTCGAGCCGGTGGCGGCCGGGCTGTCGAGCCATTCCCGTACGGCGTGCAGCGCGCGGCCGGTCAGCTCGCGCACGGCGGTGGGGATGTCGTCCGTCTCCGTCGGGGAGACGCACGGCAGTACCACGACGTCCGGGAACGACCCCTCGGTGGCTGTGGGCAGCTCGGCGAGGGTCGCCGCCCGCCGCACGGCCGTGTCGCGGAATGCTTCGGTGCCCGAGGGGTCGGTGCCGAGCAGAGCCCACTGTCGAGCGGCGTCGGTCGGTGCGGCACTGGTCGGGAGTGCCTCCCAGCTCACCCCGTACAGCGAGTCCAGCGACGGCCGGGCAGCGCTCTCGAGCAGTTCCGGGGCGACGGGACGGCCCACCAGCGAGCCGACCGACGCCACCGGCGCTCCGGCGGGATCGGCGACCAGCAGCGATACGCCGTCGGCCCCGGCCCTGGTCAGCCGGACCCGCAGCATGGAGGCGCCGGTGGCGTGCAGCGAGACCCCGGTCCAGGCGAACGGCAGCCGCGCCGTACCGGGCTCCCCCGCACCGCCGTCGCCCGCATCCGAGCCGGTCAGATGACCGACGCCGGTCACGTGCAGCGCCGCGTCCAGCAGTGCCGGGTGGATGCCGTAGCGGCCCGCGTCGTCCCGCTCCTCCTCCGGGAGGGCGACCTCGGCGAACACATCGTCGCCCTGCCGCCAGGCCGCCCGTACGCCGCGGAAGACCGGGCCGTAGTCGAGACCCAGGCCGGCCAGTCGTTGGTACAGGTCGTCCACCGGGAGCGGTGCCGCGTCCGCGGGCGGCCACATGGCCAACGGGTGCCGCTCCTCACCGGCCTCGGTCTCGGACAGGGCGAGCAGGCCCTTGGCATGGCAGGTCCACGGTGCGTCGTCGTCGCCCTCGGGGCGCGAGAAGACTCCCACCGCGCGGCGCTCCGGGTCGTCCGTGCCGCTCACGACGACCTGGACCTGCACCGCGCCCGACTCGGGCAGCACCAAGGGGGCCTGGAGCGTCAGCTCCTCCAGCACCCGGCTGCCGGCCGCGTCCGCCGCCCGCAGGGCCAGCTCCACGTACGCCGTGCCGGGCACGACCACCCGGCCCAGCACGAGGTGATCGGCCAACCACGGCTGCGCCGCCAGGGACAAGCGGCCCGTCAGGACCAGTCCGTAGTCGTCCGCCAGCGACACCACTGCTCCCAGCAGCGGGTGATCCGCCGAGCCGAGACCGACAGCCGCCACGTCACCTACGCGGGAAGCCGGCGTCTTGAGCCAGAAGTGCTCGTGCTGGAAGGCGTAGGTGGGCAGGTCGACGCGGCGGGCACCCGAACCCGCGAACAC
>NZ_WWHX01000593.1 GCF_009862125.1 Streptomyces sp. SID5910 | reverse complement strand
CACGGTCTGGACGTGGCCGGGCTGCGGCGCAGCATCTGGGAGTTCCTGTCCCGCTGAGCGCCCGCTCCCCCCCCCGCGCGCCCCACCCGGTCCCGGCCGCTCCCGCCCCGCCCGCCCCGCGGGCCAGGGCGCGGGAGCGGCCGGGGCCGTGTCGCCGGAGGAAAGGCCGGCGGTGGCCGGGGGCGCCGGGCACGACCGCACGGGACCGAGGACGGAGCCGCCCGACCGCGGCGGCCCGAGAAGAGGAGGAACACATGAGGACGACGGACACGGCCGCCCCGAGCGCGGCACCACTGGTGGCCGACGACGCCGCCCGCATCACCGATCTCGTGGACGATCTGTTCGAGGCGATGGAGGACGGCGACTGGGAGCGGGTCCCGGCCCTGCTCGACGACGAGATCGAGGTCGACCACACCTCCCTGACGGGTGGTGAGCCGGTACGGCTGACGCGGGCGCAACTGATCGCGCGGTGGCGGGCGGCGCTGCACCCGGGCAAGACCAACGCCCACGTCCTGGGCCGGTGCCGGGTGCGGGTGCGAGGGGCGCACGCCACGGCCCGTTTCAGCTGCCATGTACTCAACGCCCTGGAGCCCACGCTGGGCGGCGCCGAGTGGGAGGCGTGGGGCCGGCACACGCTGACGCTGCGCCGTGGCGAAGGGGCGTGGCGGGTGGCGGGCATGGACTTCGCCACGTTCCACACCCGCGGTGACGTACGGGCGTACACCCACACCGCCGGTTCCGCCGCGCCGGACGGCGTGGACCCGTAGGCGGGGCGTGCGCCCACCGCGGGCGCACCGGTGACGGGGACGGCACGCCCCGGGGCCCCGGCCGGAGGAATCCGGCCGGGGCCCCGGGGCGTCGGCGTGCGGCGGTGTCACACGGTGGTCGGGCTCCGCCCGGCCTCCTCGTACCGGGCGCGGAGCTGGTGCTGGCGGGCGCGTTCCGCGCCGCTGCCGAACGCCCACGCGAGCAGGCCCGCGGCGGCCAGTGCCACGCCCACCCAGCAGGAACCGTTCCAGCCCCAGCGGTGGTAGGCCTCGGCGGAGCACGCGGAGCCCACGGCGCCGCCCAGCGCGAAGGAGATCATGTAGCCGCTGGCCAGCCGGGACCGGGCGTCGTCGTTCAGCTCGTAGACCACGCTCTGGTTGGTGACGTGCACCGCCTGGATCGCGGCGTCCATCACCACGGCCCCGGCCACCAGCCACACGATGCTGGTGCCGCCCAGCATCAGCAGGGCGAAGGACAGCGCCAGCACGGCCAGGCAGACACCGGAGGACTGCCACCGCCAGTGGCGGTAGCGGTCGATCAGCCGGCCGCCGCCCGAGGTGATGAGCGCGCCCGCGACCCCGGACAGGGCGAAGACGCCGATGCCGATCTGCGAGTAGGAGAACGGCGGGGCGGTCAGCAGGAAGGCCACGCTGGTCCAGAAGGCGGTGAAGGCACCCATCACACAGGCGCCGAGGAAGCAGCGGGTGCGCAGGACCGGATGGTCGCGGAACTGGGTGAGGACGGACAGCACCTGGGCGCCGTAGGCCATGCGCAGCGGCCGGGAGCCGTCGCGCACGATCCGCGGGACGGCCACCGTCACCACCGCCATGGCGAGGGCGGCGACCGCGTAGACCGTGCGCCAGCCGCCGAGGGCGGCGATCAGGCTGGCGACCGTCCGGGACAGCAGGATGCCGAACAGGACACCCCCCATGATTACTCCGAGGGCGCGGCCGCGGGTGGCGTCGTCGGCCAGTCCCGCGGCGTAAGCGGTCAGGATCGGAATGGCGACCGCGCCGACTCCGATGAGCACGGCCAGGAGGTCCAGCACCAGCACGTCGGGGGCGAGGGCGCTGCCCGCCAGCGCCAGGGCGTCCAGGGCGAACAGCGCGGTCAGCAGGAACTGCCGGCGCATGATGTCGGCGGCCGGGACGACGAACAGCAGGCCGCAGGCCACGCCGATCTGACCGGTGGTCACCAGCAGGGACACCGCCGAGGACGAAGCGTTCAGATCGTGCGCCATGCGGTCGAGCAGCGGCTGGGCGTAGTACGCGTTCGCCGTCGTGATACCGCAGACAACGGCCAGCAGCAGCGTCAGCCCGCGCGTCAGAGGTCGTGACTGCACCTGCGGAAGCCTCCTCTTGTGGTTCGGGCCGCGGCGCGGGTGCGCGCCGCGGGACTGCGGGATGCAGCGTCGTCCTTCACCCTCACCCGGTTCCCTCCCCACGTGCTCACATCCCGCTCATCCGGGTGTCGTGACCCGTGCGTGGGGCGCTCGTGAGCCGGAGCGGAGCGCGTGCGCCCACCGTGACGTCAGGGCCTCCGGCCGGGTGCCGGTCACCGTCGCCCCGGCGGGCGTGCCGGAGCGGGCCGGAGACGACTAGACCACGGAAAGGCAGGCGAGGTGGACGTGCAGGACGCGCAGCCCGCGGACGCGGGGACACGGGAACGGACCGCGGTGGTCGCGGGGTTGGGCGCGTGGGTGCCGCGGAGCGTGGTGACCAACGACGAGCTGGCACGCGCGCTGGACACCTCCGACGAGTGGATCCGTTCCCGCACCGGCATCCGCCGCCGGCATGTGGTC
Source organism: Streptomyces sp. SID5910 (assembly GCF_009862125.1). Classification (GTDB taxonomy): domain Bacteria; phylum Actinomycetota; class Actinomycetes; order Streptomycetales; family Streptomycetaceae; genus Streptomyces. The sequence continues at coordinate 2,054 of NZ_WWHX01000593.1, read as the reverse complement.
TCCCCCGGGGAGAGCACCGGAGACCTGGCCGTGGAGGCCGGCCGGCGGGCGCTGGCGTCGGCCGCCCCGGACGGTGCGGAGGACGGCGGTGACCGCGCGGCGGACGCGGTGGTGCTGGCGACCAGCACCCCGGACCGGCCCTGCCCGGCGACCGCGCCGGAGGTGGCGAGCCGGCTGGGCCTCGTCGGCGTGGCGGCCTTCGACATCTCGGCCGTCTGTTCGGGGTTCGTCTACGCCCTCGGCGTGAGCGGTGCCCTGATCACGTCAGGGGCCGCCGAGCGTGTACTGGTGGTGGGGGCGGACACCTTCTCCACCATCCTCGCCCCCGGCGACCGCACGACCCGTGCCGTCTTCGGGGACGGCGCGGGGGCCGTTCTCCTGCGGGCCGGGCACCCCGCTGAGCGTGGTGCCCTGCGCGGGCTGACCTGGGGCAGCGACGGCACGCGCAGCGACCTGATCCAAGTCCCCGGAGGTGGTTCCCGCCGACGGTCGGCCGGCGAGCCCGCGCGCGAGCACGACGCCTACTTCACGATGGCCGGCCGTCCGGTGTTCGGGCAGGCCGTGCGGCGGATGGCGGACAGCGTACGCGCGACCGCGGACGAACTCGGCTGGGCCGTGACCGACATCGACCGGGTGGTGCTGCACCAGGCCAACGCCCGGATCACCGCCGCGGTCGCGGACCGGCTGGACCTGCCCGTCGACCGCTTCCCGTCGAACATCGGCCAGGTCGGCAACACCGTGGCGGCCTCCATCCCGCTGGCCCTCGCGGACGCCGCACAGGACGGCATCCTGCGCCCCGGCCACCGCGTCGTGCTGTGTGGCTTCGGCGGGGGGCTCACCTGGGGCGCACTTGCTCTCGAGTGGCCGCAGGTCAAGCCCGTGTGAACACGGCGGAGAACGAACGAGGCAACGTCGGAAGACGGCAGAACTCACACAAGGAACAAGGAGTGATTCCCCATGACGCAGTCCCCGATCACGACCGGTGGCCACACCGCTCCCGACGGACCGGGCCGAGAGGCGCCGGCGGGCGTCCGGCGACGGATCGCCGCGGTACTCACCGGACAGTTCAAGGTACCGGCCGAGTCGGTGCAGCCGCATACGACGCTGCGGGAGATGAAGTTCGACTCACTGGTCCTGATAGAACTCGGCCTGGTGCTGGACAAGGAGTTCTCGGTGGCCATCGACGACGGCGAACTGTCCGACGCGTTCACCCTGGAAGAGCTCGCCGCATTCGTCGCCGGCAAGCAGGCGGACGCCTGATGGCCGCGGACGTCGTCATCACCGGCCTCGGCCTGGTCACCCCCGCCGGCATCGGCGTGGAGGAGAACTGGGCGCGGGTCCTGTCGGGACTCTCCTGCGCCGCCCGCGACGACACGCTCGACGGCCTGCCGGTCGACCTGTGCTGCCGCGTGCCCGGCTTCGACGCCGACGCGCTGCTGGGCGGGCGGACCGCCTGGCAGCTCGACCGGTTCGTGCAGCTCGCCGTGGCCGCCGCCCGCATGGCAGTGCAGGACGCCGGGTGCTCCAGCGACACCTGGGACGGCACCCGGGTCGGCGTGGTGCTGGGCAACTCGCTGGGCGGGCCCGGCGTGCTGGAAGAGCAGCACGCCGTGCTGTGCGAGGCCGGCTCGCGGCGGGTGTCGCCGCTGACCATCCCCAAGTACCTGCCGAACATGGTGGCGGGTCAGGTGGCCATCGACTGCGGCGCGCAGGGGCCGAGCCTGGTGACGGCCACCGCGTGCGCCTCCGGGGCGACCGCGGTCGGCCTGGGCCGGGACCTGCTGCGGGCCGGGACGTGCGACATCGTGCTGGCCGGGGCCAGCGAGTCGGCGCTCACCCCCACCACCCTGGCCGGCCTGGCCAAGATGGGGGCGCTGTCACGCGGGAAGGCCGACGCCGAGCGCGCCAGCAGGCCCTTCGACGCCGACCGAGACGGTTTCGTCGCCGCCGAGGGCGCCGCGGTGCTGGTGCTGGAACGGGCGGCCGACGCGCGGGCCCGCGGCGCCTCGGTGCGGGCGGCGGTCAGCGGCTACGGCGCTGCGACCGACGCCCAC
>NZ_WWHX01000592.1 GCF_009862125.1 Streptomyces sp. SID5910 | reverse complement strand
CCGGATCGGTGCGGCCGTCGGGCTCGGGGTGAGGGGACCGGCGAGGGCGTTCCATGGGTCCGACGCTACAAGCGGCCGGCGGGGCGGCGCCCCTGCCGATCGTCAGGTGCCGCGGCCTCCATGGGTGGCGGTGCGCCCGTGCGGCCCTCCTCCCGTGGCAGGATCGGAGGGTCATGACTGCGCCCACGAAGCCCTCGCACAACGGCCCGACCGACCCCGCCGCCGTTCCCTCGGCCCCCACCACGCCGTCCGCCCCCGCGACCGCGGCCCCGGCCGCCGGGCCGGCCGTGTCCGGCGAGCCGCTGCACTCCCCTGTCATCGACTGGTTCGACGAGCACGCCCGCGATCTGCCGTGGCGGCGCCCGGAGGCCGGGGCGTGGGGCGTGATGGTCAGTGAGTTCATGCTCCAGCAGACGCCGGTGAGCCGGGTCCTGCCCGTGTACGAGCAGTGGATGGCCCGCTGGCCGCGCCCCGCGGACCTCGCCGCGGAGGCCCCCGGCGAGGCCGTCCGCGCCTGGGGCCGGCTCGGCTACCCGCGCCGCGCCCTGCGCCTGCACGGCGCCGCCGCCGCCATAACGGAACGGCACGGCGGGGACGTACCGTCCGACCACGCCGCGCTGCTGGCGCTGCCCGGCATCGGCGAGTACACGGCCGCCGCGGTCGCCTCCTTCGCCCACGGCCAGCGGCACGCCGTGCTCGACACCAACGTCCGCCGGGTCTTCGCCCGGGCGGTCACCGGCGTGCAGTACCCGCCGAACGCCACCACCGCCGCCGAGCGCAAGCTGGCCCGCGCGCTGCTGCCGGACGACGAGGCGAGCGCCGCCCGCTGGGCCGCCGCGTCCATGGAGCTGGGCGCGCTGGTGTGCACGGCCCGCAACGAGTCCTGCCACCGCTGCCCCATCGCCGCGCAGTGTGCCTGGCGGCTGGCCGGCAAGCCCGCGCACGACGGGCCGCCGCGCCGCGGACAGACGTACGCCGGCACCGACCGCCAGGTACGCGGCCGGCTGCTCGCGGTGCTGCGCGAGGCGCACGGGCCGGTGCCGCAGGCCGCGCTGGACCGGGTGTGGCACGAGCCGGTCCAGCGCGCCCGCGCCCTGGACGGCCTGGTCGCCGACGGTCTGGTGGAGCCGCTGGCGGACGGACTGTACCGGCTGCCGCTGAGCTGACGCACAGCGGGCTCACAGCGGACGGGTACAACAGCCGCCGTCCGTACCGGTCTCCGTCACAACGGCACCGCCAGACAGTGCCGGACAAATCACCCTTTACCGCGCCCAAGTCGCCCACTGCCGCACCCCGTTCCCTGGACCGTTACACAACCGACGGACAGCCGAGGGTTAGCCGCAGGCTGCTTCGCACAGCGCCGTGACAACGCTTCCCTACCTTCGTTTCCGTGCCCGAGGGCACGGGACGGCTACGCAGCACAGGCAGTGGGCCGGCGGATGACCAACCGCCGGTAAACGGGGATCGGAAGGCGGTTGACCATGGCGCAGGGCGAGGTGCTCGAGTTCGAGGAGTACGTCCGCACCCGGCAGGACGCGTTGCTGCGCAGCGCGCGACGCCTGGTCCCCGACCCCGTCGACGCCCAGGACCTGCTCCAGACCGCGCTGGCGCGGACGTACGGCCGCTGGGAGACCATCGAGGACAAGCGGCTGGCGGACGCCTACCTGCGCCGGGTGATGATCAACACGCGGACCGAGTGGTGGCGGGCGCGGAAGCTGGAGGAGGTTCCCACCGAGCAGCTCCCGGAGTCCTGCGTGGACGACTCCACCGAGCAGCACGCGGACCGCGCCCTACTGATGGACGTCATGAAGGTGCTCGCCCCGAAGCAGCGCAGCGTCGTGGTGCTGCGACACTGGGAGCAGATGTCAACGGAGGAGACCGCCGCCGCCCTCGGCATGTCGGCGGGAACGGTCAAGAGCACGCTGCACCGAGCGCTCGCCCGGCTCCGCGAGGAGCTGGTCGCCCGCGATCTGGACGCACGGGCGCTGGAGCGTGAGGAGCGGGAGCGTTGCGCGGCCTGACCGACGGTCGGACACCCGGGGAGACCCGGAAGAGCGTGCGGGCGACGAGCGCGGCGGTGGCCGCGTTCGTCGCCGTCGGCGTTTCCCTCTCCGGCTGTGCCGCCGGCGGCACCGGGGCGCGCGACGAGGGGCCGGCCCACGCGGACGCGGTCGGCGGCGTCGCCTCCGTCTCCCCGACGCCCGTGGTCTCCCCTTCCAAGGTGCCCGACCGGGTGGACGCGGTCCGGCTCGTCAAGGCCGACCCCAAGGTCTCCGCGGAGGTCAAGCGCGAGCTGAAGCCGTGCGTCGCCGACGAGTACCCGGTCGACGTGTCGTACGGGGAGCTGACCGCCGGCCCGGCCGAGGACGTCGTCGTCAACGTGCTGACCTGCGGTGACGGCGTGGGCGTGGGGAGTTACGTGTACCGCGAGAAGGACGGCGGGTACCAGAATGTGTTCCAGGCCGAGGAGCCTCCCGTCTACGCGGAGATCGACCGAGGCGACCTGGTGGTGAGCAAGCAGGTGTACGAGAAGGGCGATCCGGTGTCGAGCCCGTCCGGCGAGAACGTGATCACGTACCGCTGGTCCGCGGGCCGCTTCACCGAGGCCTACCGCACGCACAACGACTACAGCAACGCCGTGGGGGCCGCGCCGACTCCCGCACCGGACAGTTGACGCGTACGGACAGCCGGTACGTACGGGCAGCTGACCGGCGCCGAGGGGTGGCTGACGTGCGCCGGCGCCGACGCGTACGGCCTGTGAACCGATCGGGACGCTCGGACCGATGGAGAAATGAACGCGGTGTGCGATCTCCGCGTCTGCCTAGTGACCGCACATGTGTCCGGGGGACGTGATCGCGCCCCCGACCGACCATGACAACGAGGACTGAGAGCACCGGGATGGCAGACCAGACCCACGTCCTGTTCGTCGAGGACGACGACGTCATCCGCGAGGCCACGCAGCTCGCCCTGGAGCGGGACGGCTTCGCGGTCACCGCGATGCCCGACGGGCTGTCCGGCCTGGAGGCGTTTCGCGCCGACCGCCCGGACATCGCGCTGCTGGACGTCATGCTCCCCGGCCTCGACGGCGTCAGCCTGTGCCGCCGGATCCGTGACGAGTCCACCGTGCCCGTGATCATGCTGTCGGCGCGGGCGGACTCCATCGACGTGGTGCTGGGCCTGGAGGCGGGCGCCGACGACTACGTGACCAAGCCGTTCGACGGGGCCGTCCTGGTGGCCCGCATCCGCGCGGTGCTGCGCCGCTTCGGCCACGCCGGCGGCGGGGACCGGGCCGACGCGGGGGCCGTCGCGGACACGGGCGTGCTCACCTTCGGCGAGCTGGTGGTCGACACCGACGGCATGGAGGTGCGGCGGGCCGGGCACCCGGTGGCGCTCACCCCGACCGAGATGCGGCTGCTGCTCGAGTTCTCCTCCGCGCCGGGCACGGTGCTCTCGCGCGACAAGCTCCTGGAGCGCGTCTGGGACTACGGCTGGGGCGGGGACACCCGGGTCGTCGACGTCCATGTGCAGCGGCTGCGCACGAAGATCGGCCAGGACCGCATCGAGACGGTCCGCGGCTTCGGCTACAAGTTGAAGGCCTGAGCGGGGAAACATGCGGGGGTTCATCCGACGCCTGACCGCCTCGCTGCTGAGGCGCACGGGCATCCGTACGGGGCTGCGGTGGAAGCTCAGCGCCGCCATCGCGCTGGTCGGTGCGCTGGTCGCGGTCGCGCTGAGCCTGGTCGTGCACAACGCGGCCCGGGTCTCGATGCTGGACAACGCGCGCGACCTCGCGGACGACCGCGTCCTGATCGCCCAGCGCAACTACGAGCTCTCCGGCCGGCTGAACTTCCCGAACGCCCAGATCGACGACCCCGAGCTGCCGGCCGGGCTGCGCAAGAAGGTGGAGAACGGGCGCAGAGCGACCTACGTCTCCGAGCGGGAGAACGGGGTGACGGACATCTGGGCCGCCGTGCCGCTCAAGGACGGGCACGTGATGTCCCTGCACTCCGGGTTCACCGACCGCAGCGCCGACATCCTCAAGGATCTCGACCAGGCCCTGGTCATCGGTTCCATCGCGGTCGTCCTCGGCGGCAGCGCGCTCGGCGTGCTCATCGGCGGGCAGCTGTCGCGCCGGCTGCGCAAGGCCGCGGCCGCCGCGAACCAGGTCGCGAAGGGCGAGCCGGACGTCCGTGTCCGGGACGCCATCGGCGGTGTCGTCCGGGACGAGACCGACGACCTCGCGAGCGCCGTGGACGCGATGGCGGACGCCCTCCAGCAGCGCCTGGAGGCCGAGCGCCGGGTCACCGCGGACATCGCGCACGAGCTGCGCACGCCGGTGACGGGGCTGCTGACCGCCGCCGAGCTGCTGCCGCCGGGCCGGCCCACGGAGCTGGTGCTGGACCGGGCGAAGGCCATGCGCACGCTGGTCGAGGACGTCCTGGAGGTGGCCCGGCTCGACGGGGCCTCGGAGCGGGCCGAACTTCAGGACATCATGCTGGGCGACTTCGTCAGCCGGCGGGTGGCGGCGAAGGACCCGGGGGTGCGGGTGCTGGTGGTGCACGAGTCGGAGGTCACCACCGATCCGCGCCGCCTGGAGCGCGTCCTGTTCAATCTGCTGGCCAACGCCGCCCGGCACGGCAGACCGCCCATCGAGGTCAGCGTCGAGGGCCGGGTGATCCGGGTCCGCGACCACGGCCCCGGTTTCCCCGAGGACCTGCTCGCGGACGGGCCGAGCCGCTTCCGCACCGGCAGCGCGGACCGGGCCGGCCGCGGGCACGGGCTGGGCCTGACCATCGCGGCCGGGCAGGCCCGGGTGCTCGGCGCCCGGCTCACCTTCCGCAACGTCCGGCCCGCCGGGGCACCCGACCACATACCGGCCGAGGGCGCGGTGGCGGTGCTGTGGCTGCCGGAACACGCACCGACGAACACGGGGAGCTATCCGGTACTCCCGGACCGGTCACCACAGGGCGTGTCCTGACGGACGGGCGGCGGGACCGGGGCGGGGGGACGGCGAGGCCGGGGCGGTGTGGACGGCGAGGCCGGGGCAGTGGGACGGCGAGGCCGAGATCGTCGGGAGGGCGAGGCCGGGGCAGTGGGACGGCGAGGCCG
>NZ_WWHX01000591.1 GCF_009862125.1 Streptomyces sp. SID5910 | reverse complement strand
GCGCGGCGAGCCGTCCGAGGCGGGCCCGGGAGGCGCCCCGCGCCCGCAACAGCCGCAGCTCGCCCGCGCGTTCGGCGCTCAGCAGCCGGGCCACCAGCAGCAGCGCGCAGCCCGCCAGCAGGGCCAGCTGGAGCGCCACGACGAGGAGCGTGGAGCGGGACACCAGCAGGGAGCGGTCGAGCCGGTCCAGCACCTCGGGCAGGGACGTCGCCGAGGCGGTCGTACCGCTGAGGACGGGCCGGCCGCGCAGCCACGCCATGCCGTCCCGGGCCGCCTCGCCCAGCGCGTCCGTCCGGTCCGCCGTGACCGTGGAGAAGTCCGCCGTCGCCAGCCACCCGGACGGCCCGGCGCTCACCCGGCCGCCGGTCAGCGCACCGGGGGTGGTGAGCAGCGGCCCGTACGTCGTGAAGCCGCCCTGCTTGATGCCGCGTCCGCCGAGGTCGTCCAGGTCCCAGTACGGGGACGCGGCCTCGGCCGGCCGGTAGAGGCCGGTGACCTCGATCCGCACGGCCGGGCCGTCGAACCGGTCGGTGAGGGTGAGGCGGGTGCCGGTCCGGACGGCGAGGCGTTCGGCGGCGGCCGTCGGCAGCGCGATCTCGGTCACCGGGCCGCCGTCGCGCGGCATCCGTCCCTCGGTGATCCGCACCTGCGCCGGGTCGAGTGCCGCGAAGTACGTCAGGTCCGGGTTGTCGCCGGGCTGCTCGCCGTGCGGCCGCAGGGTGCCCGGCAGGGCGTAGGGGCCCGACCGCATCAGGGTGCGGACGGTGACCGGCAGCCCGCCGAAGGTGTCCCGGGCGCCCTCGCGCACGGTGGCGTCGGCGTCCTCGCGTCCGTCCTCGGGGACGTCCGCCTTGACGATCAGCGCGGTGTCGGCGGCGTTGCGCGGGTCGGCGAGGGCGTGCCGCAGGGAGGCGTCGCCGATCGCGCCCGAGTAGGCGGCCAGGGTCGCCAGTACCGCCGTGGTCAGCAGGACGGTGAGCAGCGCGGCGGCGAGCAGCAGGCGGTGCGCCCGCGCGCGCAGCAGCACGAACCCCGTGATGCCCCCGCTCCCCGCCACCCGGCCCCCCGGCGCCGTTGTCCAGACCTTTCGGTGATGTTGTCAGAGGGTCCACGGTGCCGGTAAGCGCTTGAGGGGCGGAATTGACCGGATCGTGACCGGATTCCGGCGATGCGGGACCGGAATCCGCTCATCGGCTCCCGGGAGCCGGCAACCTCGGCGCGGTCAGCCCTCGGTGTTGACCATCGAGGCCGCCGCGTACGTCAGGTACTTCCACAGCGTCTGCTCGTGCTCCTCGGACAGACCGAGCTCGTCGACGGCCACCCGCATGTGCTTCAGCCACGCGTCGTGCGCGGCACGGTCCACGGCGAAGGGCGCGTGCCGCATCCGCAGGCGGGGATGGCCGCGGTTCTCGCTGTACGTCGTCGGGCCGCCCCAGTACTGCATGAGGAAGAGCGCGAACCGCTCCTCGGCCGGCCCGAGGTCCTCCTCCGGGTACATCGGCCGCAGAACCGGATCCTGGGCGACCCCCTCGTAGAAACGGTGGACGAGCCGGCGGAAGGTCTCCTCCCCGCCGACCTGCTCGTAGAAGGTCTGCTCCTGAAGCGTGCCGCGCCGAATCTCATTCACGCCGTCCATGGTCTCAGACCGGGCGGCATAGGCCTTGAGACTTAGGACCTCCGCCCCCGGAGCACTCGTGAACCGCCCGCGGCGACCGGGCCGGGCCCTACTGTGGAGGCATGGGCGGGCACCAGGACCTGGCAGGCCTCGCCGCCTCCGCGCGGGCGGAGCTGGTGCGGGAGATCGAGCTGACCGGCGCCTGGACGGCCGACCCGGTCTGGCGGGAGGCTTTCGCGACCGTCCCGCGCCACCTCTTCGTGCCCTACTACTACGTCGGCGTCCGGGGCGGCTACGAGCGCCGGTGGGGCGAGCACCCCGACCCCGCGGCCCGCGAGCGCTGGCTGCGCGGCGCCTACGCCGACGTCCCGCTCGCCACCCGGCTGCGCGACGGCGAGCTGCTCTCCTCCAGCAGCCAGCCGTCGCTGATGGCGATGATGCTGGTGGCACTGGAGGTCACCGACGGCGACCGGGTCCTGGAGATCGGCGCCGGCACCGGCTACAACGCCGCCCTGCTCGCCCACCGGCTCGGCGACGACGGCCTGGTCACCACCGTCGACCTGGACCCGGAGATCACCGAGTCGGCCCGCCGGCACCTGACCGCCGCCGGACACCACCCGGCCGTCGTCACCGGCGACGGGGCGCGCGGGGTGCCCGAACGCGCCCCCTTCGACCGGATCATCGCCACCTGCGCGCTGCCGGCGGTCCCGCGCGCCTGGCTCGTCCAGTGCCGGCCCGGAGCGCGCGTCCTGGCGCCGCTCGCCACCGGGCTGATCGCGCTCACCGTCCGCGACGCCGGGCACGCCGAGGGGCACTTCCTGGAGACACCGGCCTACTTCGTGCCGCTGCGCGGCGCCGGGCGGACCGAGCCGGAGCCGCCGGGCCTCGGCGGGGTGCCGCGCCGGGCCCGCGACGACGACCTGTTCCGGTTCCTGCTGGCGCTGACGCGGGGCAGCCTCGACCCGCAGGAGGCGTACGCGCTGTGGGAGCGCGAGGACGCCCCCCGGCGCGAGCGCTACGGCGTCACCGTCCGCGGCGAGCGGGCCTGGGCCTGGCTGGACGACCCGGAGGGCCCCTACGCCTGGCCCTTCACCTGACGCGGCCCGCGCCCGCCTCAGCCGCGGCGGACCGTGATCGTCGTCCAGGCGCCGACGTGCACCCGGTCGCCGTCCTGGAGCGGCACCGGCACGAAGGGCTGGATCGGCTCGTCGCCGCCGTTGACCGTCGTGCCGTTCGTCGAGTTCTGGTCGACGACCGCCCAGTTGCCGTCCGGCTGCTGCACGAGCACCGCGTGCTGGTGCGAGACGCCCGGGTCCTCCGGCGGCACCGCGAGATCGATGTCCGGGGTGTCGCCGGTGGAGTGCCGGCGGCGGCCGATCGTGATCTGGTTGCCGGTGAGCGTGCGCTGCTGCTCGGGCGAGTACGCGGGCAGGTTCAGACCCGCGGCCTCGGGGCCGGAGCGCTGCATCATCGCCATGAAGTAGTCGCGGTCAGGGCCGATGGTCGCCGTCCAGGTCGCCGGCTGCTGGGGCCCCGGCGGGAAGCCGTGGCCGGGCGGGGCCTGGGTGGCGCCGGGCTGCGGATAGCCGTAGCCACCGCCGGGCCCTCCGGGACCGCCCGGCCCTGCGGGGCCGCCGGGGCCGGACGGCGGGGAGAGCACCCAGTCGTCGTCACCGCCGCCGAAGGACGGACCGCCGCCCTGCTGCGTGCCCCCGCCCTGCTGCGGGCGGCCGGTCTCCTGCGGGAAGCCGGGCGGGGCCGGGGGCGCGGACTGCTGGAACGCCTGCGGAGGCCCGCCGGGACCACCGGGGCCACCGGGACGGCCGGGACCTCCCGGCCCACCGGGCCCACCAGGGCCACCAGGACCGGGCGGGGGCGGGACGGGACCGGGCGGCGGCGGAACCGGCCGCGACGGGTCGCCGCCGAAACCGGGCGGGGCCGGCGGACCGGAAGGCCCACCCTGGCCGCCGGGACCGGGGTAGCCGTAGCCGGAGGGACCGCCCTGGCCGCCGGGGCCGGGGTAGCCGGAGGGGCCGTTCGGGCCGCCGGGACCGTGCGGACCGGGGCCGTTGGGGCCACCCGGACCGTGCGGACCGGGACCACCCGGGCCGCCGGGACCACTCTGCCCGTACTGACCGGGGCCACCGGAACCACCGGGGCCGTGCTGGCCGGGAGCACCGGGACCACTCGGGCCGTGCTGGCCGGGGCCGCCCTGACCGCCCGGGACCGACGGGTCGCCGCCGTAGGGCGGGCCCGGCGGGATCGGCTCGGCGGGACGGTTCATCTGGGACGGGCGGGAGCCCTGGTAGTCGTACGCGTCACCGCCGCCGTACGACGGTCCGCCCGGCGGCTGCGGGAACCGCGGCCCCGGACCGGGCGCCGGCGGGCGCGGGGCCGCCGGGGTGTACGAGGTGGCGGTGTTGGTGAGGAAGTTCCACCGGCACTCCTCGCAGAACGGCGCACCGCCCTCGCGGGGCGTGCGGCACTGCGGGCACAGCTGCGGTTCCCCGCCGGGGCCGCCCGGACCACCGGGACCGGGACCGCCCTGGCCGCCGGGACCGGCGGGCGGCGGGAAGCCGTAACCGCCGCCCGGGGGCGGTGGCGGCGGAGGGGGCGGCACGGCACCGGCCATGCGGTGACCGCAGACCTCGCACCAGTCGTCGGAACCCGACTGGTGTCCGTTCGGGCAGGTCGGCATGTCGGAGCTTCCCCCTCTTGCGGAGCTTGTCGCTACTTCTTCACGCGAACGGTCTTCGTCGACCGGGTCTCGAGAGTCATCTCGTCGGCCTCCTCGACCTTCGCTTTCAGTCGCACAGTACCTGCCGCCACGTCGACCACGTCCACCACCTTCGCAAGCAGTTTCGCCGTATCCGCGTTTCCGGAGGCTCCCGCCAGCTGGACGGCGCGGCCCAGTTTGGCCGTCGCTCCGTCGATGTCTCCCGCTTTGCGCAGATCCAGCCCTTGTTGGATGACCTGTGCCAGTTCGGCCTGCCCGGTGTAGTGGGCGACCTGGGGGTTGATCGACGTGGACGCGACCATGTCGTCCGTCCACACGGCCCGTACGAGACCCTGAGCGCCGAGGTTCTGCGCGGTGCCCCCGGGCTCCGGGACGACGAGCGACACCCGGGCGGCCAGCATCTCCTGGCCGATGTTCGCGGCCGGTACCTCCACGCAGACGTGGTAGTCACGGGACTCGTCGCCCCAGGACCCGGTGGGGTAGTCGCCGGAGCGCGGCCCCGCCTCGGTGCGGCGGCCGGTCAGCTCCTCGACCGTGGGGGCGACCTGCTTGACGAACCTCACGGTGGTGCCGACCGGCGTCCACAGGCGCAGCGCCACGTCGGCGACCTCCTTGCCCATGGCCGTCTCCATCATCCCCGTGAAGTCCGCGGCCAGGCCCGCCGGATCGGCGACGATGTCGGCGGTGCCGAGCAGGGCGGAGGCGATGCCTGTGACTTCTTTCACTTCCCAGTCGGTGCCCACGCCCCGGGCGTCACAGGTGAAACGTCCGGCGCAGGCGTCGAGCGCCGCCTTCAGGTCCTCGGGCGACTCGTGCTCGTTGCGGCCGTCGGTGAGCAGGATGCCGTGCCGGATGGCGACGTCCGCCGTGGACAGCAGCCGGTCGGCCAGCCGCAGCCAGGTGCCGATGGCCGTGCCGCCGCCCGCGCTCAGCCTGCGCAGCGCCTGCTTGGCCTGCTCCCGGGTGGTGGCGTCGGCGACCGCGAGCCGGCCGCCTCCGGGGTAGACCTCCGTGGCCACGTGCGTGCCGCCGACCACCGCGAAGTGCACGCCGTCGCGCAGGGTGTCGATCGCGGCGGCCGTCGCGTCCCGGGCGTTGCGCATCTTGGTCGGCGGGTAGTCCATCGAGCCCGAGCAGTCGACCATCAGCGCCACGGCGGCGGACGGCCCCCGGCCCGGCGCGTACAGATGGGGCGCGGCCACCGCGCTTCCGATCGTGCCGCCGCCGGTCGCGGTGACCGTGACGATCGCGTTGACCTCGCGGCCACCCTCGGGCAGGTACTCGTTCTGGTAGACGTCCACCGAGAACTGAGGCACGTTCGACTTCGAGAAATTGGCCATGCCGGATCGCATCCCCCTCTACGTCCCCCACGGTGGTGGGGTGATGGCTGGTGGCGCGGACCGCCCCCTGCGGTCCGCGAGGCCTCAGCCGGATCCTGCCCCCGCGGGCGGGGCCGGGAACGGCACGACGGCCACTGTTACGTTGTCGTGGCCACCGCCGTCCAGGGCGTGACCGACCAGGACTTGCGCGCTGTGCAGCGGGCGCGTGGCGGCGTCGAGGGGTACGGCGCGGGCCATCTCCTCGGCAGACTCGGCGTAGTTCCACAGGCCGTCCGTGCAGACCACGACGACACCCGGGCGGTCCGGCTTGAACGACGCGGTGTGCGGCTCCAGTTCGTAGGCGTCGGCGCCGAGCCAGCCGGTGATCGCGTGGGCGCGCTCGTCGGCGTACGCCTCGGCCTCGTTCATCAGGCCCGCGGCGACCATCTGCGCGGCCCACGAGTCGTCCTCGGTGAGCCGGGCGGGGGGTGTGCCGCGGTCGGCCGGCACCCAGTAGACGCGGCTGTCGCCGACCCAGCCGACGACCAGCAGGTCCGAGGTGACCACGGCGCCGACGAGGGTGCAGGCCGGGGCGTTCTGGTGCGGGGCCTGCTCGCGGGCCGTGGCGGGCTCGTCGGCCAGGGCGTTGACGGCGTGCGAGGCGGCGACGATCGCGTCGTGCATGGCCTGCTGCGGGTGCGTGCCGCGCGGCAGGACCGCGAGCAGCGACTCGCCGGCCGCGCGGGACGCGGCGAGGGAGGCGTCGTCCGGGCGGGTCGCCGAGGAGACGCCGTCGCAGACGATCGCCACGGTCGCGGGCGTCCCGTCGGGCAGCGCGGTGTGGCCGACGCGGAAGGCGTCCTCGTTGCGGTGGTGGCGCAGCCCGCGGTCGCTGACCGCGGCCACGGGGCCCGACTCCTGCTCCATGTGGTCGCGTTCGCGGGGCTGGGCGTGTCCGCAGTTCTCGCAGTAGCCGTCGTCGTCGACGCGGCCCGCGCGGCAGGCCACGCAGACCTTGCCGGACGCGGCCGGGGCGGCGACGGCGGGCGCGGCCTCCGGGGACGGTGCCGGGGCGGGGGCCGAGCGCGGGTCGGGTGCCTGGAGCGGGTACTCGTCGGGCTCGCCCGGACGGTCGAACCGCACACCGGACGCGGCCGCTTCGGCCCCGTCGTACCCACCCGCGGCCGGCGGTGCGGCCGGCGGTGCGGCCGGTGCCGGTGGCGCGGCGGCAGGCGGTGGCGGTGGTGCGGCCGGTGGCGCGGG
>NZ_WWHX01000590.1 GCF_009862125.1 Streptomyces sp. SID5910 | reverse complement strand
CCCTCGCGCTCTGCGCCTGACCGCGCTGGCGGTGTCGGTGGTCTCCGTGGCCGGCGTCGGCGTGACCCGGGTGTGGCTGGGCGTCCACTGGACGACGGACGTCGTCGCGGGCTGGTTCCTGGGCGCGCTGGTGGTGGCCCTCGCGGTGCTGGCCCACGGGCGGTGGGTGCGGTGAGCGGGGGGCGGGGTGAGCGGGGCGGGGTGAGCGGGGCAGGGTGAGCGGGGCAGGGTGAGCACGGTGGCGGCGTGCGCGCCGGGGCGGCCGTAGGATCCGCCCATGGCTGCCGTCCTGTTCGACTTCTCCGGGACCCTCTTCCGCATCGAGTCCGCCGTCGCCTGGCTGCGCGCGGTGCTGGACGACCGGGGACTGACGCTGCCGGAACCGGAGTTGGCGGAGACCGCCCGGGCGCTGGAGGCCGCCGGCGCGCTGCCCGGCGGTGCGCGTCCGCTGCGGGTGCCCGCCGAGCTCGCCGGTGTGGTCGAGGTGCGGGACGAGAGCTCCGAGCTGCACCGGGCCGCGTACACCGGGCTGTCCCGCCAGGTGCCGCTGCCCGATCCGGGGCTGCACGACGCCCTGTACGACCGGCACATGACGCCGGGCGCGTGGCGCCCCTACCCCGACGCCGTCGAGGTGCTGAGCGCGCTGCGCGGGCGCGGGGTTGCCGTGGGGGTGGTCAGCAACATCGGCTGGGACCTGCGCCCGGTCTTCCGCGAGCACGGCCTCGACCGGTACGTCGACACGTACGTCCTGTCGTACGAGCACGGTGTGCGCAAACCCGACCCGCGGCTGTTCGCCACGGCCTGCGAGGCGCTCGGCGTGGAGCCGGGGCGGACGCTGATGGTCGGCGACGACCGGCGCGCGGACGGCGGCGCGGCGGCCCTCGGGTGCGGCGTGCACTTCGTGGACCATCTGCCGGTGGCCGAGCGGCCGGACGCGCTGCGGACGGTGCTGGACCTGGTGCGCTGACCCGCCCGGGGTCTCAGCCGCGCCCGCGCAGGTACGCGTCCAGCTCGGCGGCCCCGGCCAGCAGCGCCCGCCCGCGGGCGGACAGCCGGGCGTGCCAGTCGCCCAGCGCGCCCTCCAGCGGCTCCAGCCCGCCGGCCGCCCGCACCTGGGCGATCAGCGGGGCGATCTGCTCCAGCAGGTAGCCGCCCCGCCTGAGCTGGTGGACAAGACGGGCGTCCCGTACGTCGGCCTCGCCGTAGACGCGGTATCCGCTGTGCGGGTCGCGGCGCGGGCGGACCAGTCCGGCGCGCTCCCACTTGCGCAGCGTCGCGGGCCGGATCCCGAGCCTGCCGGCCAGCGGCCCGATGAACACGGCGCCGGGTCCGGGCACCGCCGCCGGCTCGGGCGCCGTGGTGGGCTCCAGGTCGCGCAGGGCGCTCTCCACGGCCCGCAGGGTCCGCCGGTCGTCGAGGAGCTGGGCGTGACTCTCGTCGACGAGGCGGTACGCCTCGTCGTCCGCGCCCCGGTTCACGGCCCGCATGATCGACGTCGCCGTCCGGTGGCCGTGGCCGGGCACCAGGGCCAGGAACGCGCGCAGGGCCGCCGCGTGCAGCGGGGTGTAGGTGCGGTAGCCGTGGGGCGTGCGTCCGGCGGCCGGGAGGATGCCGGCCTCCTCGTAGTTCCTGACCGCCTGCGTGGACAGACCGTGCGCCCGCGCCAGATCGACCGGCCTGAGCCGTACCCCGTTTTGAAGGTTCTGTCCCATGAGTGCCGACAGTAACGCGTGCTCTCGCGGAGAAAGTTTCCACCGCAGGTTCAACGATACGGTTGAATCCATGGCTACTGACATCGGGGACACCGTCCATGCCGTCGACGCCGCCGCCCTCACGGGGCTGCTCCCGGCCCGGCCGCGGGTGCTCGCGCTGGGCGAGCCCACGCACGGCGAGGACGCGTTGCTCGATCTGCGCAACGACCTCGTCCGGCAGCTGGTCGCGGAGGAGGACTACCGGACGATCGCGATCGAGAGCGACTGCCTGGCGGGGCTGCTCGTGGACGACTACGTCACCTCGGGCACGGGCACCCTGGACGAGGTCCTGGAGCACGGGATCAGCCATGGCTGGGGCGCGTCCGCGGCCAATCGCGAGCTCGTGCGCTGGATGCGCGCCCACAACGACGGCCGGCCCGCGGCCGACCGGGTCCGCTTCGCCGGTTTCGACGGCCCGCTGGAGATCACGGCAGCCGCGAGCCCGCGGCAGGCCCTCACCGCGCTCCACGGCTACCTCGCGGCGCGCGGGGACACGGACCTTCTCCCCTGCACCACCGAGACGCTGGACCACCTGCTCGGCGCCGACGAGCGGTGGACCGATCCCGCCGCGATGACGGAGCCGGACCGGTCCGTGGGACAGTCGCCCGAGGCCGGCCGGCTACGGCTGCTGGCCGACGACCTGGCGGCGCTGCTCGACACGCAGGCGCCGCAGCTCCGCGCGGCCGGACCGCGGGACGACTGGGACCGGGCGTGCCTGTACGCCCGCACGGCGACCGGTCTGCTGCGCTACCACCACTGGATGGCCGACACCTCACCGGCCCGCATGGCCCGGCTGCTGGCGGTGCGGGCCCAGATGATGGCCGGCAACCTCCTCGCCCTCGCCGAACGGGGGCCGGTGCTCGCCCACGCCCACAACTCCCACTTCCAGCGGGAGAAGAGCACGATGCGGCTGTGGGAGGGGCCGGTGGCGTGGTGGAGCGCCGGTGCGCTGGTGAACGCCCGGCTCGGTGACGCGTACGCCTTCGTGGCCACCGCCCTCGGCACGATCCGGCACCGGGGCGTGGACACGCCGCCGCCGGACACCGTCGAGGGACTGCTCTACGCGCTGCCGGAGGAGCGCTGCGTCGTGGACGCCGCGCGGCTGGCCGCCGTCCTCGGCGACGCCCTGCCCGCGCCCCGGGTGTCCCCTGGTTCGGCTACGCCCCGCTCGACCCGGCCCAGCTGGCCGGCAGCGACGGGATGGTGTTCGTCAAGGAGGTCCCCCGGAGCTGATGCCGCGGTGAGGTGCCCGCCATCGGTGCCGTAGCCCGAAGCAACCATCGGTGTGTCCGCCCGTCCCGGACGATCCCCCGTGTCGCCCGGGACAGACGGTATCCGGACGGGCCCCGCCGGGGGCCGGTCCGCCTGCGCTGAGTATAGTTGGCTGCCAGCCAGTCAACGCAGGAGTACAGCATGTCCCCGCGCAGCGCCTCGGTCAATGAAGAGTTGCGGAGGCGTTCGAAGGAGCGGCTCCTCCAGGCCGCGGTGGAGCTGGTCGGCGAGCACGGGTACGACGCGACCACGCTCGGCGACATCGCCGACCGGGCGGGGTCGGCGCGCGGTCTGGTCTCGTACTACTTCCCCGGCAAGCGCCAGCTGGTGCAGTCCGCCGTGCACCGGCTGATGCACCGCACTCTGGAAGAGGCCCTGGAGCGCGAGCCGCGCACCGCCGATGGCCCGGAGCGGATGGCGCGGGCCATCGACGCGATCCTCGGGCTCGCCCGGGACCGGCCGGTGCTGATGCGCCAGCACATGGCGGGCCTGCTCCAGGCCGAAGTGGGTTTCGTGCCCTGCCCCGAGCAGCGGCGGCTGGCCGAACTGCTGCGGGACACCGTGGCCCGGCACGGCTCCCGGGACGTCGACAGCGACTATCCGATGCTGCGGGCGCTGCTGATGGGCGCCGTCTTCGCCGCCCTGGTGCCGGGGGTGCCGATGCCCGTGCCGGTGCTGCGCGCCGAGCTGTTCAAGCGCTACCGGCTGGACTGGGACATGGGTGTCCCGCCGGACACCGAGGCGCCCGGCGGGACGTGCGACGCGGATCTGTCGCGGTTCTTCGCGACCGGCGCGGCACCCAAGTGCCCGCCGCCGGCCGGTCCGGCGGATCAGTCGAAGTAGTCCGGCTGCGTCTGCACGTTGAGCTCGCGCAGGTGGACCCGCTTGGCCGGGTCGGTGCGCCGGTCGCTGAGCTTCAGGACGTCGAAGCCCTTGGCGATGTCGTTCGAGTAGATGTAGCCGTTGTAGTAGTACGCCGACCAGGAACCGCCCGTGACGAGCGACTCGGTGGACAGCGGGCCGCGCTCGAAGTAGGCGATCTCCTTAGGGCGCGAGGAGTTCGTGAAGTCCCACACGGAGACGCCGCCCTGGTACCAGGCCTGGACCATGAGGTCCTTGCCCTTGACCGGGATCAGCGAGCCGTTGTGGGCGACGCAGTTCTCGGTGTCCGCCTGGTGGCGCGGGATCTTGAAGTAGCTGCGGAAGACCAGCTTGCGGTGGTCGCCCTTGCCCACGATGTCGTAGATGCCGTCGGCGCCGCGGTTCGGGCCGATCTCCGCGTTGCAGGTGGCCGCGCCGCCGCCGCCCAGCTCGTCGGTGAAGACGACCTTGTTCGCCTTCTGGTTGAAGGTCGCCGAGTGCCAGAACGCGAAGTTCACGTTGTCCTGGACGCGGTCGATGACCTTCGGACGCTCGGGGTCCTTGATGGAGAACAGGATGCCGTCACCCATGCAGGCGCCGGCCGCCAGGTCCTTCGAGGGCAGGACGGTGATGTCGTGGCAGCCGGTGGTCTTGGAGACGCCCGGGTTGGTGGGTCCGCCCGGGTTGCCGCCGCCGTCGGGGCCCTCACCCGGGAACAGCACCGGGAAGTTCACGACCGCCGCCCGCTGGGGGGCGTTGCGCGGCACCTTGATGACCGAGATGCCGTCGTGCGGGGGCTGGCAGTCGGGGTAGGTGGCGCTCGGCGAGTACGAGGAGACGTACACGTAGACGTTCTTGCGCTCGGGCACCAGCGTGTGGGTGTGCGAGCCGCAGGCGGTCTCGACGGCGGCGACGTACTTCGGGTTGCGCTTGTCGCTGATGTCGAAGACCTTCATGCCCTCCCAGGAGGACTTCTCCGTCGCGGGCTGGGTGGTGCTGTTGCAACTGCTGTCGCTGCGCGAGGAGTCGGTCGACAGGAACAGCAGGTCGCCGGAGACCGAGACGTCGTTCTGCGAGCCGGGGCAGAGGACCTGGGCGACGGTCTTCGGCTTCTTCGGGTTGCTGATGTCGAAGACGCGGAAGCCGTCGTAGTTGCCGGCGAAGGCGTACTTGCCCTGGAAGGCCAGGTCGGAGTTGGTGCCGGGCAGCGCGTCCTTCGGGATGTTGGTCAGGTGCTGGATGTTGTCCGAGTGGACGATCTCGTCCTGGCCGGGTATCTCGCCGCTCGCGATGGCGTCACGCGCCTCGGCGCGCGCACTCGTGGAGACCTCCTTCGACGTGGCCGGACCGTCCCCCGGGTCAGGGGTCGCCGCAGCCGGGACGGCCGTGAGCAGCGCTGCCACCATTCCGGCGGCGGCTGCCGCAACTCCGAGGCGTCTGCGCCGTGTTCGCGGGTCGCTCAACAGGATCACTGTTTCCTCCCTACGTCCGTTCCCGTTGGAACGGTTCACGCACCCCCGCAGTATCGTCTTCGCCATGCACATACCAACAGGGGGCAACAAACACGTAATGAAGTTTCTTGATCAGTGGCACGCGGAAGCGTGCTAGGACGGTCATCGCACTCACGAGGTGTCCCGTGCCCCGCCTGCCACAGGAGGTAGTCGTGCCCTTCCGTCCCGCGCCGCTCCGCGCGTCGCTCGTCACGGTGTCGCTGACCGCACTGGCCGTCCTCGGACTCGGGGCCTGCGACTCCGGCCAGGACACCGAGTCGGCCGCGGCGGCCGGGCCTTCGGTGATCGTTCCGGGCGGGCCCGGCGAGGCCAACCGGACAGTCTCGGCCGAGGAGGCCGAACGGCAGCGCGCCGACGACGACTCCCCCAACTCGGCGGACGTCGCGTACGCGCGGATGATGATCCAGCACCACTCCCAGGCGCTGGAGATGACCGAACTCGCGCCGAAGCACGCCCAGTCCGGGCAGGTGAAGAAGCTCGCCGAGCGCATCTCCGCCGCACAGGGCCCGGAGATCACGGCGATGAAGGGCTGGCTGACGGCCCACGGCCAGCAGGAGACGGGCGGTGCGCACGACCACGCCGCGATGCCGGGGATGGCGACCGAGGCACAGCTCGGGAAGCTGCGCGCGGCGGACGGCAAGGCCTTCGACCAGCTCTTCCTCACGCTGATGATCACCCATCACGAGGGCGCGATCACCATGGCCACGGACGTGAAGGCGCAGGGCAACAACGTGCAGATCGAGGAGATGGCCGACGACGTGGTCGCCCAGCAGACGAGCGAGATCTCGCGGATGCGCGGGATGCTCTGACGGGGCGTTCGGCGGAAGCCGGCCGGGTCAGCGCCGTGCGCGGCGAGGGGTCAGGAGGCCGTCGTCGCGCGCCTGGCCGATCAGCCTGAGCGCCCTGCGCCGGCCGTGTCCGGTCGCGCGCATCACCGCGAGGACCGGGTCGGCGCCCTCCTCGCGGGCCGCCCGGTACTCCTGGGCGACGAGCCGGCGTTCCGCACTGCCGTGCGGCCCGGCCGGGCGGGCCCGCCGCGGGGCCGCGGCACGCTCCGCGGGGGGCCGCACACAGGCCTCGAAGAGCGGGTTCTCCAGCCACTCGGCCAGTACGGACAGGTCGTCGAGGGAGAGGGCCGGCTCGGCCCGCACGTCCTCGACCCGGACGCCGCCGGCGCGGAGCACGGCGAGCGCGTCGATGCGGGCACCGTCGGGGAACGTCCACCGGACGTCGAACCACGACGTGGTCGTGTCCCCGTCCCGCACCGCCCATGTGTGCCGTACGGACACCTCACTGTCGTCCGGGCAGCGATCGGAAAGCTGAAGAGAACGATCAACAAAGGATGCTTCGAGCACCTCCGCAACGTAACCGCACGATCAGATTCCGTACA
>NZ_WWHX01000589.1 GCF_009862125.1 Streptomyces sp. SID5910 | reverse complement strand
TGGCTACTGAGCGAGGCTCCCCGGGCACTGTCCGGCGGTCGGCGCGCCCTGCGGGGCAGCGCTGTGCTCACGTACGCTGGAGACATGTCGACGACGCAGGAACGCGCGGAGGATCCGGAGCTGGCCTTCGACGTGTTCTCCCGGGCCTGTCCCTCGCGCGGCACCCTGGAGCACGTCACGGGACGCTGGGGCGCGCTGACGCTCGGCGCGCTGTCCGAGGGCTCCTTCCGGTTCAACGAACTGCGCCGCCGGGTCGACGGCGTCAGCGAGAAGATGCTCTCCCAGACCCTGCACGCGCTGGAGCGCGACGGTCTGGTGCACCGCGAGGCCCAGCCCACCAATCCGCCCCGGGTGGACTACGAACTCACCCCGCTGGGACGTGAGGTGGCCGGGCGGCTGATCGCGCTCATCGAATGCCTGGAGGGCCGGATGGACGAGGTCCTCGCCTCACGGGAGCGGTACGACGCGCGGGATCAGGACACGGCGCGCGGCGGGCGCTGACACTTCGGGCAGTAGTAGCTGGAGCGGTTCATCCACGGCCGGCGGCGCATCGGTGTCGCGCAGCGGCGGCAGGGCAGGCCCTCGCGCCCGTAGGCGTCGAGCGAGCGGTCGAAGTAGCCGGACTCCCCGTTGACGTTGACGTACAGGCTGTCGAAGCTGGTGCCGCCGACGGCGAGCGCCGCGTTCATGACGTCCCGGACGTGGCCGAGGAGTTCGGCGGTGCGGGGCCGGGTGAGGGTGGCGGTCGGGCGTTCGTAGTGCAGGCGGGAGCGCCACAGCGCCTCGTCCGCGTAGATGTTGCCGACGCCGCTGATCAGGGACTGGTCGAGCAGGGCCCGTTTGACGGTGGTCCGCTTGCGGCGCAGCGCCTGGTGGAACGCCTCGTCGTCGAAGAGCGGGTCGAGGGGGTCGCGGGCGATGTGCGCGATGACGTCGGGCAGTCCGTCGGGGCCGGTGTCGTGCAGGGACAGGCCGCCGAAGGTGCGCTGGTCGACGAAGCGCAGCTCGGTGCCGAGGGCGTCGGCGAAGCGGACGCGGATGCGCAGGTGCTTCTCGGCCGGCGCCTCGTGCGGCTGGACCAGCAGCTGGCCGCTCATGCCGAGGTGCGCGAGGACCGCCTGACCGGAGTCCTCCAGCGGCAGCCACAGGTACTTGCCGCGCCGGC
Source organism: Streptomyces sp. SID5910 (assembly GCF_009862125.1). Taxonomy (GTDB): domain Bacteria; phylum Actinomycetota; class Actinomycetes; order Streptomycetales; family Streptomycetaceae; genus Streptomyces. Next base: position 22,030 of record NZ_WWHX01000589.1, on the reverse strand, counting down.
TGGGCACACCGATGCGGTGGCCCTTCAGCCGCTGGGCGAAGTCGTCGCCGCCGGCGATGTGCCGGCGTACCGCACGCGGGTGCAGGACCTCGGCGTCGGCGACGGTGCGGTGGGCGACCCAGCGCTCCAGTCCGCGCCGGACGACCTCCACCTCGGGCAACTCGGGCATGGCATCCCCTCGGACGGTCGGGTGGACGAGCCGAACGCCCGCCCCGGGGTGCGGGACGGGCGTTCGGGCCGTGCGGTGGGTCAGGCGGAGGCGGACGCCTCGTCGGTGTCCGCGTCGACGGCGTTCGCCGCCTCCTTGGCGCGCTCGTCCGCCGCGGCCCGGATGGACCGCCACGCGGATTCCGCGGCCTGCTGCTCCGCCTCCTTCTTGCTGCGGCCGGTGCCGGTGCCGTACGAGACGCCTCCGACGCGGGCGGCAGCAGTGAAGGTCTTCTCGTGGTCCGGGCCGGTCTCCGTGACCAGGTACTCGGGGACGCCGAGTCCTTCGGTCGCGGTGAGCTCCTGGAGGCTGGTCTTCCAGTCCAGGCCGGCACCGAGGTTGGAGGACTTCTCGATCAGCGGGTCGAACAGGCGGTGCACCAGTTCGGAGGCCGCGTCGAGGCCCTGGTCGAGATAGACCGCGCCGATCACCGCTTCGAGGGTGTCGGCGAGGATGGACGCCTTGTCCCGGCCGCCCGTGCCCTCTTCACCGCGGCCGAGCCGGATGAAGGAGCCGAGGTCGAGCCCGCGGCCCACCTGTGCCAGCGCACGCGAGTTGACCACCGCGGCCCGCAGCTTGGCCAGCTGGCCTTCGGGCAGGTCGGGGTGGGTGCGGTACAGCGTGTCCGTGACGACGAGGCCGAGCACGGAGTCCCCGAGGAACTCCAGCCGCTCGTTCGTCGGCAGGCCGCCGTTCTCGTACGCGTAGGAACGGTGGGTCAGCGCACGCACCAGAAGGGCGGACTCGAGCTGATAGCCGAGCCGCCCTTCCAGAAGCGTGTGGGACGAGGCTTGAGTGTCCGCCTTCTTCTTGGCGGGAGGGTCCGCCTTGGCGTCTTCCGCCTTCTTGGGGACTGACACAGTGCCTCTCACCAGCCGCTCAGACCTCGAGGACCTGGCGCTTGTTGTAAGTGCCGCAAGACGGGCACGCGATGTGCTGCTGCTTGGGCTCGTGGCAGCGCTCGCACGCAACCAGGGTGGGGACCGCAGCCTTCCACTGCGACCGGCGGTGGCGCGTGTTGCTGCGCGACATCTTCCGCTTCGGAACAGCCACGGCTACTTCTCCTGCTTCTCGTCGACGCCCGGTTCGGCGCCGCTCATCTCGTCCTTCTCGCCGTCTTCGAGTGAACCGGCGAGTCCCTGCAAAGCCGCCCAACGGATGTCGACGGCGTCATGGTGGTGGTCCGGGTCGTCCGACAGGCGCACTCCGCACTCGGAGCACAGACCCTGGCAGTCTTCCTGGCACACCGGCTGCATCGGCAGTGCGAGCACCACCGCATCACGCAGCACGGGTTCGAGGTCGATCAGACCGTCCTCGACGAAGAGCCTGTCCTCGTCTTCCTCGGCGTCGTCGGCCGGCTCCGCCTTCACGCGGCCCCGGTCGTCGGCGTCAGGGTACGAGAACATCTCCTGGAAGTCCGCTTCGAGCTGCTGCTCCAGCGGCTCCAGACACCTTACGCACTCCCCCTCGGCCTTGGCACGGGCGGTGCCTGTGACGAGCACCCCTTCCAAGACCGACTCGAGCCGGAGCTCGAGCTCCAGCGGGGCGCCTTCCGGCACTCCGATGACTCCCGCGACACCGAGGTCCCGGGGAGCGTCGATCGTGCGGGTCAGGCGCTGGAGCGCACCAGGACGCCGTCCCAGCTCGTGCGTGTCGAACACGAGAGGGTTTCGGTGGTCGAGGCGGGCGTTCAGAACCATTCCTGCTTTCGATCTTCTGAGCTGGGGGACGCCGCCCTGCGGTGTCCCCGGGCAGCGTGGATCGCGGACGTACGCGCGACCGAAGAGCCAGGATACTGGACCATTCGCTCTCGGCCCAATCCGGCCCCGGGGGCCGGCGCCGGGCTAGAGCCCGCGGCCCTGTTCGTAGGCCCGGAGCTGCTCGGCGCTGATCATGCTGGTGTCGAAGAGGCTGGTCTCGTCGAGGGCCCCCGGCTGGGCCTGCGGCGGCTGCGGGGGCTGCTGCGGCTGCTCGGGCTGCTGGGCCTGGGCGTAGCCCTGCGCGTCGTAGCCCTGGTAGGCGTCCTGGTAGGCGTAGGGATCCGCCTGCTGGTACCCGTACGCGTCCTGCTGGCCGCCGTAGGTCTGCTGGTAGCCGGCGTACGGATCGGGCTGCTGCGGCGCGTAGCCGTACGCGGGGTCCTGGGCCGGCATCTCCGGGACGGCCTGTGCCGGTACGTGGGCCGCGGCCGGCTGCTGCTCGCCGTACTCCCGCTGCCGGGGCTGCGCGGCGGGGGCCTCCGAGAGGGCCGCGAGGTCGGCGAGGTAGTCGGCGTCGCTTGAGTGCTGGACGGTGGTGAGGTCGTCGGCGAGGGCGCCGAGGTCGTCGGTGGCGATCCGGCCGTGCAGCTTCTGGCGGCCGCGGCCGACGGCGTCCAGGGTCTTGGCCAGGACCGCCTCGAAGGCGCCGAGCTTGGTGTCGACGTAGGTGTCGGCGTCGCGGCGCAGGGTCTCGGGGTCGTGGCTGCGCTCGGGGGCGTCCTCGTCCTCGTAGCCGTTCTCGTCGAGGCCGGGTCCGGTGCCGAGGAGCTTCTCGCGGCCGCGGCCGACGGAGCCGAGGGTCTTGGTGAGGACGACCTCGAAGTTGGCCAGCTTGGAGTCGACGTAGTCGTCGGCCTCGGCGCGGACCTCCTCGGCCTCCTGGCGGGCCTCGGCGAGGATCCGGTCGGCCTCGGCCTGGGAGCGGCGGGCGACCTCGGTGCCGGCGATCAGGGAGCCGCGCTCGGCGTGCGCGCTCTCGATGATCCGCTCGGCCTCCTGGCGGGCCTCGGCGACCATCTGCTCGCGGTCGCCGATCAGCTCCTGGGCCTGGGCGAGGGATCCGGGCAGCTCGGCGCGCAGCTCCTCCAGCATCGAGAGCAGCTCGGCGCGGTTGACCACGCACGAGGCCGACATGGGCATGGCGCGGGCGCCGGAGACCATCGCGGTGATCTCGTCGAGCTTCTTCTGCACGTCCACCGTGTGCTCGCCACTCTCTACAGCTGTGTTGGAGACGGACGGGACGACTGTACGACCCTGGGGTGTCGCGGGGACACCGGGTGACGGAATGTCAGTCTCCGGGGGCTGCCCGGGGCACGTGCGGGGGCGTGCTCAGTCCTGCTTCAGACGCTCCGACAGGGCTTCGAGGACCAGCGGCGGCACCAGGTGGGCGACGTCGCCGCCCCAGGTCGCGACCTCCTTGACCAGGGAGGACGACAGGAAGCTGTAGGTGGGGTTGGTGGGGATGAAGAGGGTCTCCACACCGGAGAGGCCGTTGTTCATCTGGGCCATCTGGAGCTCGTAGTCGAAGTCGCTGACCGCGCGCAGGCCCTTCACGATGGCCGGGATGTCGCGCTGCTTGCAGAAGTCGACGAGGAGGCCGTGGAAGGACTCCACGCGCACGTTCCCGTACTCGGCGGTGACCTGGCCGATGAGGTCGATCCGCTCCTCGATCTCGAACAGGCCCTTCTTGGCCTGGTTGATCATCACGGCGACGTAGACCTCGTCGTAGAGGCTGGAGGCCCGGGCGATGATGTCGAGATGTCCGTTGGTGATGGGGTCGAACGACCCGGGACAGACGGCGCGGCGCACTTGAGTTCCCTCGCTCTCCGGTCCGGTCATCGTGCGTCTTCGCACGTTGAGGCGGCGCGACCGTACCAAAACGTTCCCTCGCCGTAACGACGGGACCGGATCGCCTCGAAGCCGTCGGGCCAGCCGAATTCGCCGCCTCTGGTGCTGCGCTCCACGGTGACCAGCGCTTCCCCGGTGAGCCACCCCTGCGTACGGAGTGTGAGCAGGATCTCCCGAAGATCGTCGTCGGAGACCGCGTAGGGCGGGTCCAGGAAGACGATGCCGTACGGCTCGGCCGGGGCCGGGGTGCGGATGATCTGTTCCGCTTTGCCCGCCCTGACCTCGGCACCGGGCAGGCCGAGGGATCTGGCGTTGTCCCGGACGGTGCGGGCGGCGCGGGCGTCGGCCTCGACGAGCAGGACGTGTCCCGCGCCGCGGGAGAGCGCCTCCAGGCCGACGGCGCCGGATCCGGCGTACAGGTCGAGGACCCGTTCGCCGTCGAGGGGGCCGCCGAGCAGGGACTGCCAGGTGGAGAAGAGGCCCTCGCGCGCACGGTCGGAGGTGGGGCGCGTGCGGCCTCCCTGCGGGACGGCTAGGCGACGTCCGCCGGCCTTGCCGGCGATCACGCGGGTCATCTCTGTGTCCTTGTCGGTGTGCTCGAGCGGGCGGACGGTGTCCGGTCCCCAGTCTGTCAGCCCTTTTCCAGGTACTGCTCCCTCTCCTCGTCCACGAGGGCGTCCAGGGCCGTGCGCAGGCCGGGCAGGCCGGTCAGCTCCGGGTCGGCGGCGACCACCGCGGCCGCCTCCTCCCGGGCCTCGGCGATGATCTCCTCGTCCTCGATGACGGCGAGGACGCGCAGGGAGGTGCGGGCGCCGGACTGGGCCTGGCCGAGGACGTCGCCCTCGCGGCGCTGTTCGAGGTCGATGCGGGAGAGCTCGAAACCGTCGAGGGTGCCGGCGACGGCGTTCAGCCGCTGGCGGGCCGCGCTCGCCTCGGGCATCTCGGTGACCAGCAGGCACAGGCCGGGTGCGGAGCCGCGCCCTACGCGGCCGCGCAGCTGGTGGAGCTGGGAGACGCCGAAGCGGTCGGCGTCCATGATCACCATCGCGGTGGCGTTGGGGACGTTCACCCCGACCTCGATGACGGTGGTGGCGACCAGGACGTCGGTCTCCCCTGCGGCGAAGCGGCGCATGACCGCGTCCTTGTCGTCGGGCGGCATACGGCCGTGCAGGACCTCGACCTTGAGGCCCTGGAGGGGGCCCTTCGCGAGCTGCTCGGCGACGTCGAGGACGGCGAGCGGAGGACGCTTGCCGTCGTCGCCCTCGGGGGCCTGCCCGGCCTTCTTCTTCGGGCCGTCCTCCTCGTCGCCGATGCGCGGGCAGACGACGTACGCCTGGTGGCCGCCCTCGACCTCCTCGCGGACCCGGTCCCAGGCGCGCGCCAGGAAGTGCGGCTTGTCGGCGGCCGGGACGACATGGCTGGCGATCGGTGAGCGGCCGGCCGGGAGCTGGTCCAGGACGGAGGTCTCCAGGTCGCCGAAGACGGTCATGGCGACGGTGCGCGGGATGGGCGTGGCGGTCATGACGAGCAGGTGCGGGGGCTGCTTGCCCTTGCCGCGCAGGGCGTCGCGCTGCTCGACGCCGAAGCGGTGCTGTTCGTCGACGACGACCAGGCCGAGGTCGTGGAACTGCACCTTGTCCTCGATCAGCGCGTGGGTGCCGATGACGACGCCGGCCTCGCCGGTGGCCAGGTCGAGCAGGGCGTGGCGGCGGGCGGCGGCGCCCATCGAGCCGGTGAGCAGGACGACCTTGGTGGCGTGCTCGGTGCCGCCCAGCATGCCTCCCTCGGCCAGGTCGCCCATCATCTCCACGACCGACCGGTGGTGCTGCTGGGCAAGCACCTCGGTGGGCGCCAGCATCACGGCCTGCCCGCCCGCGTCCACGACGGCGAGCATGGCGCGCAGGGCGACCAAGGTTTTCCCGCTTCCGACCTCGCCCTGGAGCAGCCGGTGCATCGGGTGGTCGGTGGCGAGGTCGTCGAAGATCTCTCGGGAGACCTTCTGCTGGCCGTCGGTGAGGGTGAAGGGGAGGCGGTCGTCGAAGGCGGTGAGGAGGCCGTCCGGCTTCGGTTTCCGTGGGACGGCGGGGAGTTGGGTCTCGGCGTGGCGGCGGCGGGCCAGGGCGACCTGGAGGACGAAGGCCTCGTCCCACTTCAGGCGGGCGCGGGCGTCCTCGATGTCCGCCTTGGTGTGCGGGCGGTGGATCTTCAGGAGGGCCTCGGGCAGGGAGACCAGGCCGCGGCCCTCGCGCAGGGAGTCCGGGAGGGGGTCGACGGCCTCCTGGGCGCTGGGCAGGACCGTCTGGATGGCCTTGGCGAGCTTCCAGGACTCCAGCTTGGCGGTGGCCGGGTAGAGCGGGATGAGGGCGCCCGCCCAGGATTCGACGGTCTCCTCGCCCTCGGGGTCGCCGCGCAGCAACTCGTACGCCGGGTGGGCCAGTTGCAGCCGGCGGTTGAAGACGGAGACCTTGCCCGCGAACATCGCCCGCGTGCCCGGCAGGAGTTCCTTGTGGGGCTTGTGGACGCCGTTGCCGAAGAAGACCAGCTGGAGGCGGCCGCTGCCGTCGGTGATGGTCACTTCGAGGCGCTGCCCCTTGCCGCGCGGCGCCTTGGCGGAGGCGAAGGTGTGCAGGCGGGCGTCCGCGACCTGGGCGACCACCGTGACGTGCTCGTCCATGGGGAGGTCGGCGAGGTGGGTGAGCTGGCCGCGCTCCTCGTATCTGCGGGGGTAGTGGTGGAGGAGGTCGCCGACGGTGTGCAGGCCGAGGTGCTCGGCCATCACCTTGGCGGTGGCGGGGCCGAGCACCTTCTTCAGGGGTTCTCGCAGTGCGGGCACGAGATCCATTGCACACCACGCCACTGACAATGCCGTCCACCCCGCCGGTCGGTCGGCGTTACTCGACGCCGATCAGGAGCAGCGAGCCCTGCCGGCCGCCCCGGTAGACGACCGTGTCGACGGCGAGGTAGGCCTCGCGGACCCGTGCCTCCAGGGTGTCGGCGAGGGGCTCGGGAGCCTCGTCGCCGAGGACCAGCGTGACCAGTTCGCCGCCGGCCGAGAGCATGCGGTCCAGGACGGTCCCGGCGACGGCCGTGACGTCCGCGCCGATCACGGCGACGTCCCCGTCGATGAGGCCGAGGACGTCACCGGCCTGGCAGATGCCGGCCGTCGTCCAGGACCGGTGCTCGGCGACGGTGACCTCGGCGTAGCGGGTGGCGCCGGCCGCCGAGGTCATCGCCACGACGTCCTCGTCGAAGCGCCGCTCGGGCTCGTGCACGGCGAGCGCGGCGATGCCCTGGACGGCGGAGCGGGTCGGGATCAGCGCGACGCGGACGCCTTCGGCGCGGGCCTGCTCGGCGGCCGCGGCGGCGGTGTGGCGCAGCTCGGCGTCGTTGGGCAGCAGCACGACCTCGCGCGCGTGCGCCCGGCGTACGGCCTGGACGAGTTCCCCGCTCGCGGGCGGTTCCCCCGGGCGCCCGAGCACCGTGGTGGCGCCGGCCTCGCCGTAGAGCCCGGCCAGGCCCTCGCCGGGCACGACGGCGACCACGGCGCGCTGGGCCCGTTCGCGCGGCGGGCGCTCGGCGCCGGTGGTGTGGACGTCGCCGTGCCCGAAGTGGGTGATCCGGATCCGGTAGGGCCGGCCGGCCTCGACGCCCGCCTCCACGGCGGCACCGGCGTCGTCGACGTGCACGTGGACGTTCCACAGTCCGTCGCCGCCGACCACGACGAGGGAGTCCCCGAGGGCGTCGAGGCGCTGCCGCAGCCGCGCCACGGCGGCGTCCTCGGCCTCCAGGAGGTAGATCACCTCGAAGGCGGGGCCGTCCACGGAGTCCCCGGGGCCGTCCGCCACGGCGCAGTCCCCGGCGGTCCCCGGCTCGCCGTCCTCCCCGCGCGCGTGCGGCACGGCCACCGCCCCCGCGGCCGGCACCCGCCCGGTTCCCGCCGCCGGCACCCACCCCGTTCCCGCCGCCGGCGTCCGCCCGGTGAACGTCTCGACCAGGGCGGCCAGCACGGTCACCAGGCCGTGTCCCCCGGCGTCCACCACTCCGGCGCGCTCCAGGACCGGCAGCTGTCCGGGGGTCGCGGCGAGTGCGGTGCGGGCGCCCTCGTAGGCGGCGTGGGCCACGGCCGCGCAGTCGTCCCCCGCTCCTTCCGCCGCGTCGGCGGCGGCCGAGGCGACCGTGAGGACGGTGCCCTCGACCGGGTGGGCCACGGCCTGCCGGGCGGAGTCGGCCGCGTGCCGCAGGGCCAGCCGCAGGCCGGGGCCGTCGGTGTGAGCGTGCTCACCCTGTTCGCCGAGCACCTGGGCCAGGCCGCGCAGCAGCTGGGCCAGGATGGTTCCGGAGTTGCCGCGGGCGCCGATCAGCGCGCCGTGCGCCATGGCGCCGACGGCCTCGGCCAGCGTGGGTCCGACGGCTGCGGGGTCGGTGTGCCGTCCGGCGGGGCCCCGGCCGACCTCGTGCGCCGCGAACACCGCCTCCACGGCGGCCGCGGCGGACTCGACGGTCAGATAGAGGTTGGTGCCGGTGTCCCCGTCCGCGACCGGATAGACGTTGATCGCGTCGATCTCCTCGCGCGCCCGTCCGAGCGCGCGCAGCGACAGGCCGCACCAGGTGCGTACCGCCAGAGCGTCGAAGAACCTCTGCGGCACCTGCGCCACCTGCGCCTCCTTGAGCTGCTGGACGTGGCAGGCAGCGTAGACCCCGCGAGGGTGCCCACCGGAAGTGGGCCGGGGGCGGGCCGCTGAACCGCCATGGTAGTTTCGTTGTGCGGGAGCAGCCGTTGTATGCTGCTCCGGTTGCCCGATCCGATCGGGCTCTCCCCCTGGCACCGCCACTCAGATCACGGACCGTTCGCGCTCGAGATCCTGTCCCGGCATGCCGGGATCAACCGTAAGTGCATCTGAAGTCTTTGGAGTGACCCGTGGCTGCCAACTGCGACGTCTGTGGCAAGGGGCCGGGCTTCGGCAACAACATCTCGCACTCGCACCGCCGTACGTCCCGTCGCTGGAACCCCAACATCCAGCGTGTGCGTACCGTGGTCGGCGGGACGCCGAAGCGCGTGAACGCTTGCACCTCGTGCATCAAGGCCGGCAAGGTCTCGCGCTGACGCGTCCAGCTGAGCGCGCGGCCACTGCCCGGTCCGCTGCACTGAGCCGGTCCACTTCGGTGGGCCGGCTTTTTGCCGTCCCCGGACACTTCGGGGAACGGCAAAAGCCGGCCGCCTTCCGCCGACGGCCGGCGTAGCGGGGAGGTCCCCCGGCGTCATGCCGAGGGCGTGTCCCGCCGGAACTCCCAGCCGTGGTCCACGGGGCCGATGCCGCCGCCGAGCGCGAACCCGGCCGCGATCGCGCCGGTGACGTACTCCTTGGCGGCCGTCACGGCCTCCGGCACCGACCGCCCCTTGGCCAGGCCGCAGGCCACGGCCGAGGCGAGGGTGCAGCCCGTGCCGTGCGTGTGCCGGTTGTCGAGGCGCGGGGCGCGCAGCCAGTGCTCCTCGGAACCGTCCGTGAGCAGGTCCACGGCGTCGCCGGACAGATGCCCGCCCTTGATCAGCACCCAGCGCGGGCCGTACTCCAGGACGGCGGCGGCGGCCCGGCGCAGGTCGGTGTCGGACTCGACGCGCACGCCGGTGAGTTGCGCGACCTCGTCGAGGTTGGGCGTGGCGACGGTGGCGACCGGCAGCAGTTTGGTGCGTACGGAGTCCAGGGCGGAGGCGGCGAGCAGCGGGTCGCCGTGCTTGGAGACGCCGACCGGGTCGACGACGGCCGGGGCGTCGGTGCCGCCGATCAACTCGGCGACCGTCTCGACCAGTTCCGCCGAGGACAGCATGCCGGTCTTGACGGCCTGCACGCCGATGTCGTCGACGACGCTGCGGTACTGGGCCCGGACCGCCTCCACGGGCAGCTCCCAGGCGCCCTGGACGCCGAGGGAGTTCTGCGCGGTGACGGCGGTGAGCACGCTCATGCCGTGCGTGCCCAGGGCGAGCATCGTCTTCAGGTCGGCCTGGATGCCGGCGCCGCCGCCGGAGTCGGAGCCGGCCACGGTGAGGACCAGGGGCGGCCTCATGCCTCGACCTCCCCGCCGAAGTGGTCCCAGCCGCCCTTGCTGGTCCAGGGCGCCCCGTCGACGGTCACCTGGGGCAGCGCCGAGGGGTTGAGGACCTCGCCGATCACCTTCCAGCGGGCGGGCAGCTTCACGTCCGGCGGGAAGGTCGCCACGATCGCGTGGTCCTCTCCCCCGGTGAGCACCCACTGCATCGGGTCGACGCCGACGGCCTGGCCGATGTCGTTCATCTGGGACGGGATGTCGATCTGCCCGGAGCGGATGTCGATCCTCACCTTGCTGGCCTCCGCGATGTGGCCCAGGTCGGCGATCAGTCCGTCGCTGACGTCGCACATGGCGGTGGCGCCGAGCCCCGCGGCGGCCGGGCCCGCGTGGTACGGCGGTTCGGGGCGGCGGTGGGCCTCGACGAAGGCGCGCGGCGAGCGGAAGCCGCGGGAGAGCACGGCGAAGCCGGCCGCGGACCAGCCGAGCCAGCCGGTCACCGCGACGAGGTCGCCGGGCTGGGCGCCGCCCCGGGTGACGGGCTCCTGGTTGCGCAGGTCGCCGAGGGCGGTGATGGACACGGTGATGGTGTCGCCGCGCACGACGTCGCCGCCGACCACGGAGGCGCCGGCGACCTGGCACTCGTCGCGCAGTCCGTCCATCAGCTCGGTGGGCCAGGTCACCGGGAGTTCGGCGGGCACGACCAGGCCGAGCAGCAGCGCGGTGGGCACGGCGCCCATCGCGGCGATGTCGGCGAGGTTCTGCGCCGCCGCCTTGCGGCCCACGTCGTACGCGGTGGACCAGTCGCGCCGGAAGTGCCGCCCCTCGACGAGGATGTCGGTGCTGGCCACCACCCGGCGGTCGGGCGCGGCGACCACCGCGGCGTCGTCGCCGGGGCCGACCCGGACCGCCGGGGTGGAGGTGAGACGGGAGGTGAGCTCCCTGATGAGCCCGAACTCACCGAGCTCACCAACAGTGCCCTTCATGGCCTTACTCCCCTTCTGTCCCTGTCCCTGTCCGTGCCCGGTCGCGTGCCGTCTCTGTCCTGGTTACGGTCGAAATGGCCGTCGCCACGGTCGGCATGACCGTCAACTCGCGTCATCACGACACCCCGGCGCGCGGGCTCCGCGGCCCGCGGGTCTCCCCGCGAGGAGCGACGACGCGATACCGTGGCGTTCCTTTTCCCCACATGATCCTCGTGGCCGCTCTGGAGGTTTCGTGGTACAGGCGTACATCCTGATCCAGACGGAGGTCGGCAAGGCGTCGACCGTCGCCGAGACGATCAGCAAGATCCCTGGCGTGATCCAGGCCGAGGACGTGACGGGACCCTACGACGTCATTGTCCGCGCCCAGTCCGACACCGTCGACGAGCTGGGCCGCATGGTGGTCGCCAAGGTCCAGCAGGTGGACGGCATCACCCGCACCCTGACCTGCCCGGTCGTCCATCTCTAGCCCCCGTCTACGCTGGGCCGGTGCACTCCTACCGTCACCGGCGCCTCCGCCTGCCCGCTCTCGCGTTGTTGATCGCCGCCGCAGGCTGCTCCTCAGCAGACGACAGCGTGCCGGCGGCGGTTCCCAGCCCGGACGCGAAGGTCACCAAGCTGTGTCAGAACCTGGACAAGGCGCTGCCGTCGACGGTGGACGGCCTGAACCGTGAGGATCCCGAGCCCGCCTCCGCACTGACGGCGGGCTGGGGAAACCCGCTGATCATACTGCGCTGCGGGGTGGAGCGGCCCGCGGAGATGAACGATCCGGAGGCCGACGGCGTCGAGGTCGACGGCGTGGGCTGGCAGCTCCAGAAACAGCAGAACGGGGCGTTCCGGTTCACCTCGACGCTGCGCGAGGCGTACGTCGAGGTGACCATCCCCGAGGACCGGGCCGGGCGCGGGATGGCGCCCCTGGTCGACCTCGCGCCCGCAGTGAAGAAGGCGATCCCCGAGGGGATCGCCTCCTGACATCCGGGACGGCGGGATCCGGCGTGGGTCAGCGCAGACCCGTGGACCGCCGCAGCGCCGCCTGGACCAGCCGGTCCACCAGCTCCGCGTAGCCGACGCCGGTCGCCTCCCACATCTTCGGGTACATGGAGATCGGCGTGAAGCCGGGCATCGTGTTGATCTCGTTGATCACGAACTCGCCGTCCTCGGTGAGGAAGAAGTCCGCGCGCACCAGCCCCTCGCAGGACGCGGCGTCGAACGCCCCGACGGCCAGCCGCTGGACCTCGGCGGTCTCCTCGGGCGTCAGCGGCGCGGGCACGACACCGGGCGTGGAGTCGATGTACTTGGCCTCGAAGTCGTAGTACGCGTGCGCGGAGGGCGGCGGGATCTCGGCGGGCACGGACGCCCGGGGCCCGTCCTCGAACTCCAGCACCCCGCACTCGATCTCGCGGCCGCGCAGGGTCGCCTCGATCAGGATCTTCGGGTCGTGGCGGCGGGCCTCCTCGATCGCCTCGTCGAGCCCCGCGGGGTCGTCGACCTTGGTGATGCCGATCGAGGAACCCGCGCGGGCGGGCTTCACGAACAGCGGCCAGCCGTGTTCGCCGGCGAAGTCCACGATCCTCGCGCGGGCGCCGGAACGGTCCTGCTCCCACTCGCGGGGCCGGATCACCACGTACGGGCCGACCTTCAGCCCGTAGGAGGCGAACACCGCCTTCATGTACTCCTTGTCCTGGCCGACGGCCGAGGCGAGCACGCCCGAGCCGACGTACGGCACGCCGGACAGCTCCAGCAGGCCCTGGAGGGTGCCGTCCTCGCCGTAGGGGCCGTGCAGCACGGGGAAGACGACGTCGACCTCGCCCAGCGCCTTGGGCACGGAGCCGGGTTCGCTGTAGACGACTTCGCGGTTGGCGGGGTCGACGGGGAGCACCACGGCGCCCTCGGTCGACTCGGCGAGCTGGTCGACGCTCGGGGTGCGCCGTTCGGTGATCGCCATGCGCTCCGGCTCGTCGGCGGTGAGCGCCCAGCGGCCGTCCTGGGTGATGCCGATCGGCAGGACGTCGTACTTCGTCCGGTCGATGGCCGCGAGGACGGCGCCGGCGGTGACCACGGAGATCCCGTGTTCGGAGCTGCGCCCGCCGAACACGACGGCCACACGCGGCTTGCGCTGCGGCTGCTCGGGGCTCTGGGGGAGGTTCTCGGTGCTCATATCGCGTTGAGAGTACCCGCCCGTAGGGCCACGAGACAGCGTCGGCGGGGCCGCGTGGCGCACCGGCACCCGGGTGCCGGTGCGGCGTCGCTCAGCGTCGTTCGGGCTTCGCGCTGCGCGACATCAGCTCCTTGACCGCGACCACCGGAGGCTTGCCCTCGTGCACGATCGCGACGACCGTCTCGGTGATCGGCATGTCGACGCCGTGCCGGCGGGCCAGATCCAGCACCGACTCGCAGGACTTGACGCCCTCGGCGGTCTGCTTGGTGACCGCGACGGTCTCCTCCAGGGTCATGCCCCGGCCGAGGTTGGTGCCGAAGGTGTGGTTGCGGGACAGCGGGGAGGAGCAGGTCGCCACCAGGTCGCCGAGGCCGGCGAGTCCGGAGAAGGTCAGCGGGTCGGCGCCGAGGGCCATGCCGAGCCGCGTGGTCTCGGCGAGGCCGCGGGTGATGAGCGACCCCTTGGCGTTGTCGCCGAGGCCCATGCCGTCCGCGATGCCGACGGCCAGCCCGATCACGTTCTTCACGGCGCCGCCCAGCTCGCAGCCGACGACGTCGGTGTTGGTGTACGGGCGGAAGTACGGGGTGTGGCAGGCGGCCTGGAGCCGCTGGGCGACGGCCTCGTCGGGGCAGGCGACCACGGCGGCGGCCGGCATGCGGGCGGCGATCTCCCGGGCCAGGTTGGGGCCGGTGACGACGGCGATGCGCTCGGCGCCGACCTTGGCGACGTCCTCGACGACCTCGCTCATCCGCATCGCGGAGCCGAGTTCGACGCCCTTCATCAGCGACACCAGCACGGTGCCCGGCGCCAGCAGGGGCGTCCAGTCGGCGAGGTTGGCGCGCAGGGTCTGCGAGGGGACCGCGAGGACGGTGAAGTCGGCGTCGCGGGCGGCCTCGGCGGCGTCCGTGGTGGCCCGCAGGTTCTCGGGGAGTTCGACGCCGGGCAGGTAGTCCGGGTTGGTGCGGGTGGAGTTGACGGCGTCGGCGAGTTCGGCGCGGCGCCCCCACAGGGTCACGTCGCAGCCGGCGTCGGCGAGGACCATACCGAAGGCGGTGCCCCACGACCCGGTGCCGAAGACGGCCGCCTTGACGGGCTTGCTCACGTGCCCTGCCCTTCTGCCTGCTTGCCCTGCGGTGTCCGTGCCGCCTGTGCCTGGGTCCGGCGCCGCTGCTCGATCCGCTCGCGGCGCGGGTCGTAGGGGGTGTCGGGTGCCTTCTCGCCGCGGATCTCCTCCAGCTGGCGGGTGACGGCGGCCATGATGACCTCCGTGGCCTCCTTCAGCAGCTCCGCGGTCATCTCCTGGTCGTAGAAGCGCGACAGGTCGACCGGCGGTCCCGCCAGCACGCGGTGCGTCTTGCGCGGCAGCAGGTCGGGCTTCTTGGCATAGGGGGGCAGCAGTTCGTTGCAGCCCCACTGGGCGACCGGGATCACCGGGCACTTGGTCTGGAGGGCGACGCGCGCGGCACCGGTCTTGGCGGTCATCGGCCAGCCGTCGGGGTCGCGGGTGAGGGTGCCCTCGGGATAGAAGGCGACGCACTCGCCGCGCTCCACGGCGTCGATCGCGGCCCGGAAGGCGCTGAGCGCGTCCGTGCTCTCGCGGTAGACCGGGATCTGCCCGGTGCCGCGCATCGCGGCGCCGACGAAGCCCTTCCGGAAAAGGCCGCTCTTCGCGAGGAATCGCGGCACGCGCCCGGTGTTGTACTGGTAGTGCGCGTACGCGAAGGGGTCGACGTGCGAATTGTGGTTCACGGCGGTGATGAATCCGCCGTCGGCCGGCATGTTCTCCATTCCCCGCCAGTCCCGCTTGATCAGAACCACCAGCGGCGGTTTGCAGATCACCGCGGCCAAGCGGTACCAGAAGCCGATTCTGCGGCGGGGCACGCGGACACCTTTCCTCCAGGGCCTGGGGCCGCACAAGTGTCGCCCCGGGCCGCGCGTCTGTCGAGAACACCGTACGCTCCGGCGAGTGAACCGCCAGATCCCCCAGGTGACAATGGCGGCGACGAGAGAAGGACGGAACGCCCGTGCAGTGGACCTTGGTCGTGCCCGTGAAGACCCTCGCCCGGGCCAAGAGCAGACTGGCCGACACCGCGGACGACGGGGTGCGGCCGGGCCTCGCGCTGGCGTTCGCGCAGGACACCGTGGCGGCCGCGCTGGCCTGCCCGGCGGTAGCCGATGTGGCAGTCGTCACGGACGACGTACGGGCCGGCCGCGCGCTGGCGAACCTGGGCGCCCGGGTCGTTCCGGACGAGCCGGGCGGCGGCCTGAACGCCGCTCTGGCGCACGGGGCGGCGGCCGTACGGGCGGCCCGCCCCGAAAGCCCGGTGGCCGCGCTGAATGCCGATCTTCCCGCTTTGCGGCCGGCGGAATTGACGCGGGTACTGGGCTCGGCCGCGCAATTCCGGCGTGCTTTTCTCCCGGATGCGGCGGGAATCGGAACGACCCTGCTGACGGCCGCTCCGGGCCGTGAATTGGCCCCCGCATTCGGCCCGGATTCCCGCTCCCGCCACCACGCGTCCGGCGCGGTGGAACTGCGTCTCGACGCGGTCGATTCCGTACGGCAGGACGTCGACACCGGCGACGACCTGCGGACCGCGCTGGCGCTGGGGGTGGGCCCTCATACGGCCGCGGTGGCGGCGCGGTTGCTGATCGCCGGGCAGTAGGCTGCGGGCATGCAGGCGACCGCGTACACGTACGACCCCGACAGCCGCAGCGGGCAGGTACTGCTCGACGACGGCACTCCGGTGCCCTTCGACGCGGCGGCGTTCGACGCGGGCGGCCTCAGGCTGCTGCGGCCCGGGCAGCGGGTGCGCGTCGAGACCGAGGGGACGGGCGCGGACCGCCGGATCACGCTGGTGACGCTCTACACGTTCTGACCGGCCGGGCGCCGGACGCCCGGACACGCCGCGGGCCGGACTCCCGAGGGAGTCCGGCCCGGCGCGTGAGTGCCCCTGTACCCCGTCGCCCGTTACTTCTTGCGGGCGGTGGCCTTCTTGGCGGTGGTCTTGCGGGCGGTCGACTTCTTGGCGGGGGCCTTCGTGGCCGTCGCCTTCTTCGCGGGCGCCTTCTTGGCCGCCGTCTTCTTGGCCGCGGCCGTGGTGCTCTTGGCGGCGGACTTCTTGGCCGGGGCCTTCTTCGCCGTCGCCGTCTTGGCCGCGCCGGCGGTCTTCTTGGCGGTCGTCTTCTTCGCCGCCGCGCTGGTCTTCTTCGCCGCGCCCGTGGCCTTCTTCGCCGCGCCGGTCGCCTTCTTGGCGGCGGCCTTCTTGCCCGCGGCCTTGGAGATGGTGGGCGGCGGGCCGGACAGGCTGCCCTTGGGGGCCTTCTTGACCGCGATGTCGTTCTTCGGGAGCTTCTTCGAGCCGCTCACCAGGTCCTTGAAGCCCTGGCCCGCGCGGAAGCGCGGCACCGAGGTCTTCTTGACCCGAACCCGCTCGCCCGTCTGGGGGTTGCGGGCGTAGCGGGCCGGACGGTCGACCTTCTCGAAGGAACCGAAGCCAGTGACCGAAACCCGGTCCCCCGCGACCACCGCACGGACGAGGGCGTCCAGGACCGCGTCGACAGCGTCGGCGGCCTGCTGCCTGCCGCCCAGCTTGTCGGCAATCGCTTCTACGAGCTGCGCCTTGTTCACGTCTTCCCCTTCGGAGACATCGCCAGAACGAATGTGTTCAAGCCTTTTCGCACGTTAGGCAGATATATACCGCAAATCAAACACGAAACGGGCTAATCACCCTTGTGCCGCAACGGACTCGGTGATCTCGGCCTGTTCAGCGTTCCTCGTCGGGGAATCGACCCTCGTCGAGGTCCGCGGTGAACCGGTCCAGACGCCTTGCCGCACCGGCGAGATCGTGTTTGGCCGCGGCCGTAATGACCAGCAGCTTCCGGGTCAGCGCCATCCGTACGCCCTCCGGGACTTGCAGTGCGCGCACTCTTGTGTGCGCTTCCTTGAGCCGGACCGCGACCGCCGCATAGAGCTCGAGTTGGCCGTCGTGTTCCATGCACAGATTGTGCCATCTGGGGCGAGTTGTCGCCTGCGCAGGGGGCAACTGCCGCCCCGAACGGCCTCCGGGGCCCCCGCGGAGCGCGGGGTTCCACAACGCGTGTACCCCGCCAATCACAGCCTTAACGTGGGAAGTTGAGCCCCTCACGGGCAGCCCGGAACACGGTCCGGGCCCAGACACGGCCGTACCCCCGATCGGGCTGATCGGGGGTACGGAGGGGGATGTTGAGTGGCCGAAACTCGACCTTGTGCGCGGCCGCGGGGGCCGCGGGTCAGACCTGGAGCGTCTGCGGCTTGTACGACGGGCGCTTCGCCTCGTAGGCGGCGATGTCGGCCTCGCTCTGGAGGGTGATCGAGATGTCGTCCAGCCCGTTCAGCAGCCGCCAGCGGGAGTTCTCGTCCAGCTCGAAGGAGGCGGTGACGCCCTCGGCACGGACCTCGCGGGCCTCCAGGTCGACGGTGATCTCGGCCTGCGGGTCGTTCTCCGTGAGCTCCCACAGCGCGTCCACGATCTTCTGGTCGATGACCACCGTGAGCAGGCCGTTCTTCAGCGAGTTGCCGCGGAAGATGTCGGCGAAGCGGGACGAGATCACGGTCTTGAAGCCGTAGTTCTGGAGCGCCCAGACGGCGTGTTCGCGGGACGAGCCGGTGCCGAAGTCGGGACCGGCGACCAGGACGGTCGCGCCCTGCCGCTCGGGCTGGTTGAGGATGAAGGACGAGTCCTTGCGCCAGGCCTCGAACAGCCCGTCCTCGAAGCCGTCCCGCGTCACCTTCTTGAGCCAGTGGGCGGGGATGATCTGGTCGGTGTCGACGTTGCTGCGGCGCAGCGGGACGGCCCGGCCGGTGTGGGTGGTGAATGCTTCCATGACTCTCAGACTCCAGCGGGCGTGGGGGCGTCGGCGGACAGGTCGGCCGGGGAGGCCAGGTGGCCCAGCACGGCCGTCGCGGCCGCGACCTGCGGCGACACCAGGTGGGTGCGGCCGCCCTTGCCCTGCCGTCCCTCGAAGTTGCGGTTGGACGTGGACGCGGAACGCTCACCGGGGGCGAGCTGGTCCGGGTTCATGCCCAGGCACATCGAGCAGCCCGCGTGCCGCCACTCGGCGCCGGCCTCCTTGAAGACCACGTCCAGGCCCTCGGAGACGGCCTGGAGGCCCACCCGCGCGGAGCCGGGGACGACCAGCATCCGTACGCCGTCGGCGACTTTGCGGTCCCGGACGATCTCGGCGGCGGCGCGCAGGTCCTCGATGCGGCCGTTGGTGCAGGAACCTACGAAGACGGTGTCCACCTTGATGGAGCGCAGCGGCTGTCCGGCCGCCAACCCCATGTACTCCAGGGCCTTTTCGGCGGCGAAGCGCTCCGAGGCGTCTTCGTACGAGGCCGGGTCGGGGACCTCGGCGGAAAGCGGTGCGCCCTGGCCCGGGTTGGTGCCCCAGGTGACGAACGGCGACAGCTCGGCGGCCTCGATGACGACCTCGGCGTCGAACTCGGCGTCGTCGTCGGTGCGCAGCGTCTTCCAGTACGCGACGGCCGCGTCCCAGTCGGCGCCCTCGGGGGCGTGCGGGCGGCCCTGGAGGTAGGCGAAGGTGGTCTCGTCGGGGGCGATCATGCCCGCGCGGGCGCCGGCCTCGATCGACATGTTGCAGATGGTCATGCGGGCCTCCATCGAGAGCTTCTCGATGGCCTCGCCGCGGTACTCCAGGACATAGCCCTGGCCGCCGCCGGTGCCGATCTTCGCGATGATCGCGAGGATCAGGTCCTTGGCCGTGACACCGTCGGGCAGCTCGCCGTTGACGGTGATCGCCATGGTCTTGGGGCGGGACATCGGCAGCGTCTGGGTGGCCAGCACATGCTCGACCTGCGAGGTGCCGATGCCGAACGCCAGCGCACCGAAGGCGCCGTGCGTGGAGGTGTGCGAGTCACCGCAGACCACGGTGGTGCCGGGCTGGGTCAGACCGAGCTGCGGGCCGACGACGTGCACGACGCCCTGCTCGACGTCGCCCAGCGGGTGCAGCCGGACGCCGAACTCGGCGCAGTTCTTGCGCAGCGTCTCCAGCTGGGCCCGGGAGACCGGGTCCGCGATGGGCTTGTCGATGTCGAGCGTCGGGGTGTTGTGGTCCTCGGTGGCGATGGTCAGGTCGAGCCGGCGCACCTGGCGGCCGCTCTTGCGGAGGCCGTCGAAGGCCTGCGGGCTGGTCACCTCGTGCAGCAGGTGCAGATCGATGAAGAGGAGGTCGGGCTCGCCCTCGGCGCGCCGGACGACGTGGTCGTCCCAGACCTTCTCCGCGAGTGTCCTACCCATCGCTTTCCCTCCGGCCGGCGACAACGCACCGACCCAACTAGAGATCTTGAGGAGGCAGCGCCCTCACCCCTGATTCCGGGCAACCGCCGCCAGGCCCTTTCGTCACGGGCCGTTTGTGACTTCGTGCCTTCAAGAGTGGCGGGTTCCACGGAAAATTGAACTTGCGTTTCACAGAGTGAGACGGGAGTATCGTTGCATGGACAACAGTAGCGGCGTCGGCGTTCTGGACAAGGCGGCCCTCGTCCTGAGCGCTCTGGAGTCCGGTCCGGCCACCCTCGCGGGGTTGGTCGCGGCGACCGGACTGGCACGACCCACGGCCCACCGCCTGGCCGTGGCGCTGGAACACCACCGTATGGTGGCGCGCGACATGCAGGGCCGTTTCATTCTCGGGCCGCGCCTGGCCGAGCTGGCCGCGGCGGCCGGCGAGGACCGCCTGCTCGCCACGGCGGGCCCGGTGCTCACCCACCTCCGCGACGTCACGGGAGAGAGCGCCCAGCTCTATCGCCGCCAGGGTGACATGCGCATCTGCGTGGCCGCGGCCGAGCGTCTGTCCGGCCTGCGGGACACCGTCCCGGTCGGCTCCACGCTCACCATGAAGGCCGGCTCCTCGGCGCAGATCCTGATGGCCTGGGAGGAGCCGGAGCGTCTTCACCGGGGCCTCCAGGGCGCCCGCTTCACGGCGACCGCCCTGTCCGGGGTGCGCCGCCGGGGCTGGGCCCAGTCCATCGGCGAGCGGGAGCCCGGCGTGGCGTCCGTCTCCGCTCCGGTGCGCGGCCCCTCCAACCGCGTGGTGGCCGCCGTCTCGGTCTCCGGCCCCATCGAGCGCCTGACCCGCCACCCGGGCCGGATGCACGCCCAGGCGATCATCGACGCCGCCGGCCGCCTCTCCGAGGCGCTGCGCCGCACCGGCTGACGGCCCCCCTCTTCTTTCTCGTACTCGACCGGGACAGGGCCCGCCTCAACGCCGCGGCGGGCCCTGTCCCGGTCTCACGCCTCCTTGGAGGCGGCCTCCCCCTTCGATGCGGCCTCCCCGCGGGCCGCCTTCTCCCCCGACCGGTACGCGAACCGGTCCCGCGCACGGCGGCCCCGCTTGTCGAGCGGCACCTGCCCGTGGGCCGCCGCGAGCCCGAAGGCCGGCATGTCGGCGTAGATCGCCTCGTACGCCCCCTCGGGCACGACGTACGCCTCGTGCCACAGCCCCACGTGCCCCCGCACCTTCCCCGCCCGCTCCTTGCGGTTGATGATCGCCCAGGCCCGGTGGTGGAACATGTCGGGCGAGTGCGCGTAGCGGTAGAGCTTCTCCTTGGACTCCCAGTACTGGACGACGTAGTACGTGCGCGGCGAGGCCGTCAGCAGGACGTGTCCGAGCAGTCCCCGGTCCGGGTTCTTCCCGAGCTCCCGGAGCATGCGGGGCATCGCCAGGAAGACCGGCAGCCAGTGATGGACCGCCCAGAAGTGGTTGATCCTCATGCCGATCAGCAGGACGGTCACGTCCCCCTCGGCGGCGGCGGTGGTGCGGCCCGCGGTGACGGACTGGCCGGGCATGACGCCTCCCCGTATTGGTGAGCGGCACTCTCCAGTGCCCCGTGTTTGGATAGTGCCGGTATCCGATGAAGGGCGCAAGGGATGCGACTGGCCGATCTGAGCAAGCGCAGCGGGGTCTCCACCGCGACGATCAAGTACTACCTGCGCGAGGGCCTGTTGCCGCCGGGCCGGCAGGTCAACGCGACGACGGCCGAGTACGGCGAGGAGCATCTGCGCAGACTGCGTCTGGTGCGGGCGCTGATCCAGGTGGGCAAGGTGCCGGTGGCGACCGCGCGGGAGGTGCTCGGGCACGTCGACGACGACTCCCTGGGCCGCACGGTCCGGCTGGGGGCGGCCCTGTGGGCGCTGCCGCAGGACCCGGAGCCGGACGAGGCGGATCCGGCAGTGGTGGCGGCCCGGGCGGAGGTGGACCGGCTGCTGGAAATGCTGGGCTGGGAGACCGCCCGGGAACTGGCCTCCCTCTCCCCCGTGCACCGTTCGCTGGTGGTGGCGGTGGCCGCGCTGCGGCGGCTGGACTATCCGTGGGACGCGGAACTGATGGCGCCGTACGGGGAGTTGATGCACGAGGTGGCCCGGCGGGACCTGGACTTCATGGAGAGCCGGGGCTCGGAGGAGGAGAAGGTCGAGCTGGCGGTCGCGGCGGCGGTGCTCTTCCAGCCCGTGCTGCGGGCGCTGCACCGGCTGGCGCAGGAGGAGGAGTCGGCCCGCAGGTACGGCATCGAGTGAACGCCGAAGGGGGCTCCCGCCTGAGCGGGAGCCCCCTTGGGACTCGTACCCCCGACCGGATTCGAACCGGCGCTACCGCCTTGAGAGGGCGGCGTGCTAGGCCGCTACACAACGGGGGCGTGGACCCTGCGAGCGTTGAATACTACTCCGCCGCAGGTCCGAGCTGGTCTACCTGGACTCGAACCAAGACTAACTGAACCAGAATCAGTCGTGCTGCCAATTACACCATAGACCAATGATGGTTTAGACCAGTCAGTACCCCCGACCGGATTCGAACCGGCGCTACCGCCTTGAGAGGGCGGCGTGCTAGGCCGCTACACAACGGGGGCCCTAGCGATCCTGCATCGTGGTCGGCGGGAGCTACCCTGACCGTCCTCGCGGGAAGGATCTGTACCCCCGACCGGATTCGAACCGGCGCTACCGCCTTGAGAGGGCGGCGTGCTAGGCCGCTACACAACGGGGGC
>NZ_WWHX01000588.1 GCF_009862125.1 Streptomyces sp. SID5910 | reverse complement strand
TTTCCACCGCGACGAGACCGACCTGCTGCTACCGACGCTGACGGAGTACGCGGAGGAGCACCCGGACCACCACCTCCCGACCGGCGCGGACTGCTTCATACGCCTGGGCCGCCTGACGGCCACGGACCACGTGATCCTCGACGGCACGACCGGCACGGTCCTCACCTGGAGACCCCAGACCGGCACCCTCCACCCCCTCACCTCGAACGTCCCCGCCCTGGCCCTCACCCTCTGGGCCCTACACCGCGCGACACGGCTGGAGGCCGTGGCAGGATCCGAAGCCACGTAACTCGCTTGGAAGTTCGTCCCCGTCGGTCAGAGAAACATCCGGATGCGTGCAGTGGCGTGCAGCCCCGCACGGGCCCGGGCCGACCGTGGCTGAGCGGGCGTCCCGGGACGCCCACGCACGGCGAGGACTGGACGGAAACTGAGACGCCAGCGGACTCAGTCAGGGCGATGTACACCAGGCCTGGACGGAAAGATACGACGCCAAGGCCATCGCTGGCAGGGCCTACGATTACCACCCCCTGCGATCGGAGCGCTATGGGGGATTGCTGTAGGCGGCCCTGGAGCCTGATAACCCGAGCAGGGTAGCCACGTGCATTCCAAATTGCCGCGCAGCTAGGCGACTGGACCGAGGTAACGATCCGGCGTGCGTGAGGATTGGGAGCGCGTGTCGCTGACGAAACCTGCCCCTGACAGTAACCCGCGACGGAAGCGAGACCACGGTCGGCCCCGTCGGTCGCCGGGTTCTTGGAGCTATGGCCCAGGTGGGCTAGTTCGCCGAATTCTGCGTGCGTCTATACTCATGGCTGCATGATGCGGCACTATGTGTAATCAAGTCCTGAAGGTTCGCCTTCTCCGCCCGGGAGGTTCCTGATGCCGTCGTTCCAGTTCTGCCTGTACGAGGTTTCGGTACGGCAGTTCATGAAAAAGGACACGCGGCGCCCTGTTGCGGAGTTCAACTCGCGGCGGCATGACCTGTTCGATATCCTCCAAGGATTTTTGAGTGACCAACTGGGAACGAAAGGCGTTTCTCTCCAAAAGAGTGAACACTATATTCGGCTGAAGAAAATTGAAGATAATTCGCGTGTCTTGTGGTCAACCGTAGAGACCGGAAAGTTCGGCAATCCGGGTATTGTTGTAGCGACGGACACCGGGGACAATGCCTTTGATATTAGAGCTACTGATGCGCCGACCTACCCCTTGCGGCAGTGTTTTGTTGTTCCGCGCTCCGGTAATTCTGCCATATGGGCAACTGAAGTAATCGGCCAGTCTACTGCCATCACGTCACTCTGGACTCCGCTTAGCGACTGGTTCAGGGAACAGTACGACTCGGACCGCCTTGTTATCGACAGGGAGCCCTTGCAGAGTACTAGCGCATGGAATGCTTTTATCGATGAATCGGAATTGCAGGAGATAAGCTTTCTCGTGCGTGTGCGAGACTCGGATGGAGCGGTTGGAGTGCGCACGCAGGAGTACAAGGCGAAAAGTGGCCGTGGGACGCGCCTTAATAAGGACTGGATCAGGAGAGCGTTTTCTCGAGAATTGCCGCCGTCTGCAGTTTTTACGGCGACAGGAATCCCGGATCCGGATGAGGTGCACCTGAGCATCGAACGAGATGGGAAAAGTCGTACTATCGTGGTGGGTAGAATTTACCCCCGGTTCATGTACCAGATCGAAACTCCGGACGGCCTGCGACCTGACGATGCAACCTTCCAGCGAGAGGTCTTGTCAGAGGTAGGTGCTTCACTTGACCTCATGGGGGTCAGCCGGGGCGATTGGCAGGCGTGACCTGAGGCTGCGGGGGGCGGAGGGTGCATGAGTGTCAAGTGGAGCGTCGCCAAGATTGTTGCTGCACACTTCAGGACTTACTGGGACGCCAGCAAGGACCGTCCGATGGTATCCGACTACTTGACATTCATCGGAATCCCTGTCGTACTTTCGATTTTTGCCGGGACGATGACACACCTCGGGCACTTCCATGTTCGGGATGTGTCGAAGTTGATTGGTGGTATAGGGGTCTTCACAGGACTTCTCTTCGGGCTGCTGACGAACGTTTTTACGCTCAGCTTGCGTGTTCGGCGGGATGAAGGGTTGGACTCTGAACATGAAGTCGTTAAGCAGGTTCGTGAACTCTTTTATAACCTCTCTTGGGCCGTCGTAGTGGGATGTGTGCTAGTTACCGCACTGGTGCTTGCTGCTGCGACACACTCGACAACCTCTGCGCTCGGATCAATATGGACCGGACTTCTTAGTTTTCTCTTTTTGCACCTCATGCTTACGATTCTTATGGCACTCAAGAGGCTGTGGTTTGCGCATGAAAAAGTCGCCAATCTTCCGATGAAGCAGAAATAGCGAGTGAAGACTTTCCTGGGCTGCTCCTCAAAGACGTCGACTGAGGCGGGGCGCGCAGGCGGACGACCCAAAAGGGCGTCACCTCTTAAGGGGTGACGCCCTTCGTTCTGCCACGTCAGGCAGTAGCGGCTGTGACGGAACCACGTAACTCGTTATGCAGGCGAGCCCCTGAACCACTCGGGTACACGGCCGGTTGACTGACTCGGTGAGATGGCGGCAGGCCAGGGTTGGGGACGTCATGCTCCGATAGTGGTCAGGACGTGGGTGGTGTCCGACAGGTCGTCAAGTACTGTCGCTGCTCCGGCATCCCGAAGTTCCCCCGCGGGTGTCTTGCCGGTGGCCACAGCGACTACGCGGACCCCCGCGTCCCGCCCGCCGGTGACGTCGGCCGGTGTGTCGCCGAGGAACACCGCTGCGGCCGGGCGGACGTCGGCCCGGGCCAGCGCCTTGCGTAGCAGTTCCGGTCGGCCCTCGCCGTCCTCGCCGTACGCCCCTTCGCCAAGGAGCAGGTGGGTGTCCAGCCCGAAGACCGCGAGCTTCACCTCGGCCGCCGCGCGGACGTTGCCCGTCACCACCGACTGTCGCACGCCGCGCTCGGCGAGGCGTGCGAGGACCGTCGCGGCGCCGGGCAACGCGTGCCCCCGCTCGAGGAGTTCAGCCGCGCGGCGCACGTGCACGGAGCCGAGCGCGTCCGCGAACGCGGCGAACAGCGCGTCGCTGTACGGGATGCCGTGCAGACGGGCGGTCTCCCGCAGGATCACCCGCTCCGTCGACCCGGTGACCGACGCCTGCTCCTCCATCCGCGTTCCTGTCACTTCGGTGAACGCCTGGGACCACAGCTCGCGTCCGAGCCCCCTGGTCGCCATCAGCGTATGGTCGATGTCCCACAGCACCAGCTCCGGCACGGATGCCTCCTCTCTCCCCGAACGAGGAGTCCCCACATAGCGGGCACCATACGCTCGGGAGTCGGAGCGAGGAGATGGCGCATGGTTGCAGCAGACCTTCCGATCGGGGATCGGATCCGCCACTACCGCGGTGGCCGTCGTCAGGACGCGGTCGCAGGGCTGATCGGCATCACGCCGGACTACCTCTCCCAGATCGAACGGGGCCTCAAGGTGCCGTCCCTGCCGATCCTGTACGCGCTCGCGCAGGAACTCGGTGTGCCGATCGCCGCGCTCCTCTCGGAGCAGGCTCTCGCGGAGGCAGACGCGGCCGACACGGCCGAGGCCGCCGTCGGCCGTGCGCTCCTCGGCTACGGACCAGCACGCAGCGCCCCGCCCGTCCCGGCGGCAGAGTTGAGAGACAGGGTCGAGACGGCATGGCGTACCTGGCAGACCGCCGGCGACCGGTTCACCCAGGCGTCCGTGACGCTGCCGGACCTGGTCGCCGACGTCGAGCATGCCGCGCGCGCCGCTCGTGGGGGGACGGACGCCGCTGAGCGTCGCGCCGTCCTGCAAGCGGCAGCCGATCTCTACTGTCTGCTCCGCTCCTACTTACGTCGTACAGGGCGCGTCGACCTTGCCACGCTTGCGGCTGACCGGGCCATGCGCGCTGCTGAGGACGCCGACGATCCGCTGCGGATCGCGATCGCCCAGTGGAACTTGGGCCATGTGCTGCTTGCGTCCGGTCAGCCCGCCGAGGCGGAAGAGTTCGCTCTGCGCGCGGCCGAGCAGGTGGCCACGGCTCAACTGCCCGAGCTGGAGCGGACGGCGATGGGCGGTGCTCTCCAGCTCGTGGCCGTGGTGGCTGCTGCCCGCCGACGCCGATGGTGGGAGGCCCGGGAGCGCTTGACGACGCAGGCCGCGTCCGCAGCCCGCGCGGTGCCCGACAGCAGCAACGTGGGCTGGACCGTGTTCGGCCCGACCAACCTCGCGTTGCACGCCGTGTCCATCGAAATGGAGGCCGGCGAGACGTGCGAGGCACTGCATGCGGCGGACGCGATCGACACCAGCCACCTGCCCTCGCTGGAGCGCGAGTTCACGTTCGGTCTCGAAGTGGCGGCCTGCCACAGCCAGCGCCGGGACGACGCAGCCGTGCTGCTGTCCCTGCTCGGGTTGGAGGCCATGGCGCCGGAGGACCTCGCGCGCAACCCGTTGGCCCGGCGCCTGGTACTGACGGTGATCCGGCGAGCCCGGACAATGCACGCCCGGCAGGCCGAGCAACTGGCGCAGCGCCTCGGCCTCGTGTGAGGCACGAGCCCGTGGTCCACCCGAACTGACAGCTCGGGTCGACCAGCGAATGCCTACCTACGGTCACGTTCGTGAGACAGACCGCGATGACTGTAGAGGGCGCCCTCATGACCAGCGAGCACCGGGCCTTGGAGCCTGTCGAGTCAGCGCCGGGCGTACTGGTGCACCCTGCCGGGGACCGGCGACTGGCTGCCGAGCACTGGCTGCTGTCCACGGCCAGGGACCCGAGTGGGGCGAGAAAGGAGTGGCAGCAGCACGGGATCGCACTGCTGCCGCTCGGCACCCTGTTCTCCGCCGTGCGTCTTCCGCTGCGCCTGGTGCTCGCCGTCACCGGCGGGACCGGACCGTCGGACGAGGTCGACGCCTTTCTCGACGAGGCGCTCGGCGGGGGCCCGGTCATCTGTGACCCGCGCGGATGCCGGTACTACGCCCTCGTCCCGGCCAGCATGCCCACCACGTGGCATCAGGCCGCCGACGACTGGCGGGTGATGGACGTCGACTGTCTCGGCCGGGACACCTTCCTGGGCGTACCGCGCGTCGACCTCGTCACCTTCGACCAGCACACGTTCGCCTCGTACTGGTCGGCGCCCATGCCGTCGACGGCCACGCTCTGCGCACCACTCGCAGTCGCCCGGCTCATCGCCGCCGGCCGGTACCAGCTGGAGGAGCAGGGCATCGAGTGTGAGTCGGGCTGACCGGCTGGCCGCGTCTGGGGCGGGCAGTGGGAAGGGCGGCGCCTCTGAGGAGGTGCCGCCCTTCGCCTTGTGCGGGTTGAGGCCGTGACGGGATTCGAACCCGTGTAACTCGCTTTGCAGGCGAGCCCCTGGGCCACTCGGGCACACGGCCGTGTTCTGGAGTCCTCGCGGGGTCCGTGTCGAACTCGGTGGCTTGACCGTATGGCTGGGAGGCATAGGGGCTCAAGGGATCGGGAAGGTGTGCAACGCGACTGCCATACGGCGTTCATGAACGGGTCGGGCGTCGCGGGCGGTCGTACGACCAAGGTCCCGGTTCCGGCCCGTCTTCCGACAGGGGTCAAGTGGTCCTGTGGCCCTTACGCTGGCCTCCATGACCGTCCCTGACCCGCGCGACACCGACGTCGCGGAGCCCGCCGGACCCGGCCCGGCCGCCGAGTTCGCCGGCCCCGTCGACACCGTGCTGAGCAGCGCCTACCGGGCGCTGAGCGTCGGTATCGTCTCCGTCGTCGTGCTGATCGCCTTCGAGGCGACGGCGGTCGGTACGGCGATGCCGGTCGCGGCGCGGGAGCTGGACGGGGTGTCGTTGTACGCGTTCGCGTTCTCGGGGTACTTCACGACGAGTCTGTTCGGGATGGTGCTCTCCGGGCAGTGGTCGGACCGGCGGGGCCCGCTCGCGCCGCTGACCGGTGGGATCGCCGCCTTCGCCGCCGGGCTGCTGCTGTCCGGGACGGCCGGGGCGATGTGGCTGTTCATCCTCGGGCGGGCCGTGCAGGGGCTCGGCGGCGGGCTGGTGATCGTCGCGCTGTACGTCGTCGTCGGAAGGGCCTATCCGGAGCGGCTGCGGCCCGCGATCATGGCGGCGTTCGCGGCGGGCTGGGTCGTGCCGTCCGTCGTCGGACCGCTGGCGTCGGGCGCGGTGACCGAGCACCTCGGATGGCGCTGGGTCTTCGTCGGTATCCCGGTCCTGGTCGTCTTCCCGCTGGCGCTCGCGCTGCCCCAGATACGGGCCCGGGCCGCGGGGCCGGTCGGCGGCGGGGACGCGCCGGCCTCCTTCGACCGGCGCCGCATCCGCCTCGCCCTCGGCATCTCCCTGGGCGCGGGACTCCTCCAGTACGCCGCCCAGGACCTGCGCTGGATCTCGCTGCTGCCCGGCGCGGCGGGCGTGGCGCTGCTGGTCCCGGCCGTCCTCGGACTGCTGCCCCGCGGCACCTACCGGGCGGCGCGCGGCCTGCCCTCCGTGGTCCTGCTGCGGGGCGTCGCCGCCGGGTCCTTCATCGCCGCCGAGTCCTTCGTGCCGCTGATGCTGGTCACCCAGCGGGGACTCAGCCCGACGCTCGCCGGGCTCTCGCTGGCGGCGGGCGGCGCGACCTGGGCGGCGGGCTCCTGGCTCCAGGCCCGCTCCCGCATGGAGCCGTACCGGGACCGCCTGATGACGCTGGGGATGGTGCTGGTCGCGGCGGCCATCGCCACCGCCCCGAGCGTGCTGATCGACGCCGTGCCCGCCTGGACGGTGGCCGTTGCCTGGGGCTTCGGCTGCCTCGGCATGGGCCTGGTGATCTCCTCCACCAGCGTCCTCCTGCTCCAGCTCTCCGCCCCCGAGGAGGCCGGCACCAACTCGGCCGCCCTCCAGATCTCCGACGGCCTGTCCAACGTGATCCTGCTCGCCATCGGCGGAGCCGCCTTCGCCGCCCTCGGCGGCGGCACGGTCAGCCACGCGGCGACCGAGGCCACCGGCTCCCACCCGACGGCGTTCGCGGCGGTGTTCCTGCCGATGGCGGGCGTGGCGCTGGTCGGGGCGTGGGTGACCACGCGGCTGCGGGAGCGGTGAACCGGGGGCGGCCGGGGCCGGCGGGGCGGCTGTGACGTCCGTCCCACCCGGGGGTGGCACGGACCGGTGCGGCCGTCGGTCGACCCGGGGCGCCGGTAGGGTGGCCCGGTTGTCATACGTGGCCGAGCCGTTCTACCCCCTTCGGAGACCGTGACTACCACCGCCAGCTCCAGCACCTCGCACCACCTCTCCCCGGCCTTCCCCGGCCGTGCCCCGTGGGGCACCGCCGGCAAGCTGCGGGCCTGGCAGCAGGGGGCGATGGAGAAGTACCTCCAGGAGCAGCCCCGGGACTTCCTGGCCGTCGCGACGCCCGGCGCCGGCAAGACGACGTTCGCGCTGACGCTGGCGTCCTGGCTGCTGCACCACCACGTCGTCCAGCAGGTCACCGTGGTCGCGCCGACCGAGCACCTGAAGAAGCAGTGGGCGGAGGCCGCGGCCCGGATAGGGATCAAGCTGGACCCGGAGTACAGCGCGGGCCCGCTCAGCCGCGAGTACCAGGGCATCGCCATCACCTACGCCGGTGTGGGCGTCCGGCCCATGCTGCACCGCAACCGCGTCGAGCAGCGCAAGACCCTCGTGATCCTCGACGAGATCCACCACGCCGGTGACTCCAAGTCCTGGGGCGAGGCCTGCCTGGAGGCGTTCGAGCCGGCCACGCGGCGGCTCGCGCTCACCGGTACGCCGTTCCGCTCGGACACCAACCCGATCCCCTTCGTCGCGTACGAGGAGGGCAACGACGGCATCCGCCGCTCCGCCGCCGACTACACCTACGGGTACGGCTCCGCGCTCGGCGACGGCGTCGTGCGTCCCGTCATCTTCATGAGCTACAGCGGCAACATGCGCTGGCGCACCAAGGCAGGCGACGAGATCGCCGCCCGGCTCGGCGAGCCGATGACCAAGGACGCCGTCAGCCAGGCCTGGCGCACCGCGCTCGACCCGCGCGGCGAGTGGATGCCGGCCGTGCTGCGCGCCGCCGACCAGCGGCTCACCGAGGTCAGGAAGGCCATCCCGGACGCCGGTGCCCTCGTCATCGCCGCCGACCAGGACTCCGCCCGCGCCTACGCCAAGCTGATCCGCGAGATCACCGGCGACAAGGCCACCGTCGTGCTCTCCGACGACACCGGCGCCTCGAAGAACATCGACGCGTTCAGCCAGAGCACCGACCGGTGGATGGTCGCCGTCCGCATGGTGTCCGAGGGCGTCGACGTGCCGCGCCTCGCCGTCGGCGTCTACGCCACGACCATCTCCACCCCCCTCTTCTTCGCCCAGGCCGTCGGCCGTTTCGTACGGTCCCGGCGGCGCGGCGAGACCGCCTCCGTCTTCCTGCCGACCGTGCCCGACCTGCTCACCTTCGCCAACGAGATGGAGCGCGAGCGCGACCACGTCCTCGACAAGCCCAAGAAGGAGGGTGAGGAGGACCCGTACGCCGAGTCCGAGAAGGAGATGGACGAGGCGAACCGGGAGCAGGACGAGGACACCGGCGAGCAGGAGCAGTTCTCCTTCGAGGCCCTGGAGTCGGAGGCCACCTTCGACCGGGTCATGTACAACGGCGCCGAGTTCGGCATGCAGGCCCACCCGGGCAGCGAGGAGGAGCAGGACTACCTCGGCATCCCCGGGCTGCTGGAGCCCGACCAGGTGCAGCTGCTGCTCCAGAAGCGGCAGGCCCGGCAGATCGCGCACAGCCGCAAGAAGCCCGACGACGAGGCCGACCTGCTCGAACTGCCCGCCGAACGGCGCCCGGTCGTCTCGCACAAGGAGATGATGGAGCTGCGCAAGCAGCTCAACAGCCTGGTCGGCGCCTACGTCCACCAGAGCGGCAAGCCGCACGGTGTGATCCACACCGAGCTGCGCCGCGTGTGCGGCGGGCCGCCCAGCGCCGAGGCCACCGCGGGACAGCTGCGCCAGCGCATCGCCAAGGTGCAGGAGTGGGCGACGCGCATGAAGTGACCCGGCGAGGTGAGCGAACCACGGCGTGTGCTGTACGTATGGGGACAAACACTGTCAGTCCCCGCCGGTTGTTGACCGGATTCTGGACGGAGCCTTCCGCTGAGCGGACCGGCTCGCTACTGTCCCGCTACGCACACGCCCCGTGGCAGCGCCGCCGCGGAGCGCAGCCGTGAAGCGACTGGGCCCGGGCACAAGGCCGGGCCGTCAGCCGATCGGCGGCCTCTGAAGCGCGTCACTGACGGGACTCGGTGACGCATCCGCCGCGAGGGGGCCGCCGCCTCACCACTAAGGAGTGGGCGTCGTGACCGCGGAGACCTCTCAGACGCTCGACCGGGGACTGCGGGTCCTCAAGCTGCTGGCCGATACGGACCACGGGCTGACCGTCACCGAGCTGTCCCACAAACTGGGCGTCAACCGGACCGTCGTGTACCGGTTGCTCGCCACGCTGGAGCAGCACGCGCTCGTACGCCGTGACCTGGGCGGTCGTGCCCGGGTCGGGCTGGGGGTGCTGGGGCTGGGCCGCCAGGTGCACCCGCTGGTGCGCGAGGCTGCGATGCCGGCGCTGCGGTCGCTGGCCGAGGACATCGGGGCGACGGCCCATCTGACACTGGTGGACGGCGCGGAGGCGCTCGCGGTGGCCGTGGTGGAGCCGACCTGGACGGACTACCACGTGGCCTATCGGGCCGGGTTCCGGCATCCGCTGGAGCGGGGGGCGGCGGGGAAGGCGATCCTGTCGGCGCGGCAGAAGGTCGCGGTGGCGGAGCCTGGGCCGGGGTACACGCTGACGCACGGGGAGCTGGAGGCGGGGGCGTGCGGGGCGGCGGCGCCGTTGCTCGGGGTGACGGGGGTGGAGGGCAGCGTGGGGGT
>NZ_WWHX01000587.1 GCF_009862125.1 Streptomyces sp. SID5910 | reverse complement strand
TCTGCTGGAAGGGCCGACGCCGGTTCTCGCCATGCTTCCCGAACTCCGCCAAGACGGCTGGTGGTTGGACGACGGCGTGGCGCACGGCGGGATACTGCTCGACCTCGGCCGGAAGGTGCTCCTGTTCTTCGCCTGGCAAGGGCCCAGCACTGAGCTCCGCCACCGTGCGGCCATGCTCGAGCTGATCCGAAGAGCGTGGCCTGGATGGGAGGTCCGCTGGCTATACGACGGCTCGGCCGAACTGCGTGAGTATGTCGGACTGGACCCGGAGTACGTCCGCTGCCGCGATTCTGCCCCCTCTTTGGCCCCGCTCCTGGCCCCCGACGACGAGGACTTGGCCGGGCCCGACCCGGGCGGTGTGGTGATTACGGTCAGCACCGGTCGCTGCCACGTCGCCTCAGACGTCTTCGACCACCCTGTCCGCGAGGGCGCCGCCCTGCTCGACCGCCTGGCAGACGCCCCTCGGCACGGAGTCTGCCGCCTACACGTCAACGCCGGCATCCACCTCGACCCGGAACGCCGCCATCTGGGCTGGTGGTCCCTCTACTCCTCGCCACAGGCTTATCAGGTACCAGAGTTGTGGCCGGACTGGATGGTGGAGTTCTGGCAGGACGACTGGGAACGGCACGTCAGAGCCAGCGACTGCTTCACTCCGGCGGCGTTCGATGCCGGAGAGGAAGCCAGAGCTGCGGTGCTCGTCGAGGCCGGGAAGCGCCGGGCCGTTCGGGCCCGCAACCGCGCCCAGGTCACCCGTCCACGGACCGCACCGGCTCGATCCCAGGTGGGATGACCATAACCGGCTTGATCATGGACGACTGGCCGACATCACACATTCAAGCTCAGTACTGACGTCCGGGACGTTTTCTTGTGGGACGCGGCCCGTGCGGTGCAGGCTGGCGACGGAAGGCGCTGCTAGGGCCACAGCCAGGGAGCTATGTCGCCCATGGCTTGCTGCGTTCGGGCGTGGAATCTTGAGTGTGCTGGGGCACCCGGCGGAGAGTCAATCCGCCGGGTGTCGCCGGTCAGCCGGAACCAAACTTGGCCTCGACCTGGGTGACTAGGTCGCGGCACTTTGTGGTGTTCTTGAAGAGCGGCGCGAGATAGTTGTTCGAGTAGGTGCTCTCGATGGCCTCGGTCAGGTGCTCGAGAGCGATGCCGGTCACCTTGTGCACCCGCTTGGTCTCGTTGTCCCAGTCGTAGTTCGCATCGTCGACCTTGTCCAGTCGGAGTTGGCTGAAGACCAGTTGCAACACGAGCCGGTTCCCGTGCGCGGCCACCGCGAACTCCCTGTCGACGAGATTCCTCCGGCGATCGGTCAAGTCTGCCTCGACCGCACGCATCACTTGAACGCAACGCCACACTCGATGCGCGCTGGTCCCGTTGTTGAACAGGTTTGTGTACGGTGCTCGTTCGGTGTTTTCGGACAGCCTGCCAACCGCGCTCTTCGCCAGGACTGTGTAGTACGGATTGTTGTGGGCGCAGGCAAGGGCGACGATTGCGTCTTCGACTGTGCACCCGTCACTATCTGCGGGCACGTTTTCTCCGCGCTTGACGGAGTACTGCTTGTGCAGCGACAGAAGCATGTCCCGACGAATGCGTTCCTGCTGTTGATCAAGTGCGACGAAGTCGCGATTCTCGACACTGTTCTGCGTGTTCGTCGCCCGGGTCACATCCGTGGCAAAATCGGGTGGACATCCCTCGAGTGAGATGAATCGAACCCATACGCGGGCCTCCTCGAGAGATTTCTCCTCCTTCTTTGCGGCCCGATGGATGCTCGCCACGGTTTGTGCCCCATTTACCACGCTCACACCCTCGATCGTGAAGTCCCCGTACGCGTGGGTAGAGCCACCGCGAGGTGTCTTCTTGATGGACTCGCAGAGTGCGGTGATTCCGTTGTTGAAATACCAGAAGTTCTCGCCCTGAGTGAGGAGCGTGTGGGTCAAGCCGTCGTTTACCTCGGTGTTGCCGAGCGACTTGCGCAGATTCTGCGAGAAGAGTCGATCGCCGTGCTGTTCGAACCACGAGGCGATTTCCGTCGCCTGAACAAGTCCGTAGTACGCCTGATAAGGAAGGTCGACCTTGCCCCACTGCTCGATGGGTACGGTCAACTCGATCCGTGGTCCTGCTGTTCCTTCGACCACCATGGAGTGGAATTCTCGTAGGCCAAGTACTTCCAGGGTGACCACTGGATCGTTTTCGTTGGCTTCCGCCAGGAAGTCGGTGAACACATTCTGGGCCTCCGCTGGCAGAGTGCTTCGGCCCGTAGTGGCGACAACCACGATGAAGGTGACCGCGGCATCACTCAAAGCTGTAGTGATTTCTGTGCGACGCGCTTGGAGCGTGGGGGAGAAGCGGTCGAACTTCATGTTGAACAGGTCGCTGCAGCCGTTCCGGATCTTGAGGGCGTCGGCTTGGGAGAGTCCAGAGTTTCCTGAACTGTCTAGTTTTGACTGGACGATGACGATTCGGCGGTTTTCCTCATCGATGGCCAGAGCGTCGATCCCGTTGTCGTGAAACCCGTCGGTCACGGCGGCGGCGGCCTCGTCGAGGGTGCAGCCCGTGAAGCGCTGTACGGCGCGAGCTGCCAATGCCCTGCTGAGGAAGATCGTGTCGGATTGGGTGCGCTGACTGCCCGTCAGGTCACTCAAGTCGATCAGGCCGGTGAAGTCCTGGCTGAGTGAATCCTTGACGTGGTGAACATGCAGCGTGCGCACGGAGGTCCCGCCCCTCGTCGTCCCGTGAACCAAGAGATTCAGCGTAACCCTTGGGAATGGTCCTGCCTTGGCCTTTTCGGTGAGGGTGGCGCAGCTGCCAGGTGTGGGCTGCGTCAGCGGTGGCGGTGCTGAGGGCGGAGACTCGCGCTTCCCGCCACGGCGGGTGGCGACGGCCGCAGCCGCATCAGCTTGCTGATCGCCCGCTCGACGGTGTTGTGCTTCTCGTATCGCGTAGAGCCGAAGCCCGGGGGCGGCCGCCCGGCGAGGCCCGGCGCTGGCGTCCGGCCTGCTGGCTCTTCCTGTCCGGTGGCGGGCGGTGCGGGTGGCGCCTTCTTCGGGCGCTGCGGCGGCGTGTTGGTGCGCACGCCCCTGGGCGGAGTCGATGCTGAGTTCCGAGTCGACACTCCGTCGGCGTCGGCCAGGGCCTCGACGTGCTGGAGCAGCTGGGACGGAGCCCCCGTGCTGGGACGTGCTGGGATGACGTCCGAGAATGCCGCATCTTCGCAGGTGGGAGCTCTGCAGTAGACGTTCAGGTTCAACGTGTAGCGGCTGACGTGGCTGATCTGGCGGACACGCAGGTCAGATGGGGTCCGACTCTTCGGGGTCGGGCCCTTGGTTCTTTTCCGTGCCGGGGTGGTGCTGGGTTCCACTCCGGTGAGTGACGGAACCGTGGATCCAAGTGCTGGCTTCGTTGTGCAGGGCGCTCGGAAACAGAAGCTCGTACGGCAGGTAATTGTCGTCCGGCACGCGCGGCACGTAGTTCGGGGTCGTGCGTGCAGCCGCAGCCAGCAGGCGAGCGGCAGCCTCCTCCTCAGAGGTAGGGGCTAGCCCGAGGGCGTGCAGGAGGCGGTCGCGCTCGGCGTCGAAGTCCGGGTGGTCGGCCCGCAGATCCGAGCCGAGCTCGCTGATCGCGAGGCCCTTCGCCAGGTCGCGCCAGAAGGGCAGTACGGCGATGAGCGTGATGGCCTCGACGAGGTTGGCGCCGATCAACGTGGCCTGGCCCTCGGAATCGGCATACAGGACAGGCCGCTCCTCGGCCTCGGCTTCACCACAGAGGAAGTACGTGCCACCGGCGCCACATCCGGCTACCGGGCGTAGCGGCCTGCCAGTTGGGAGTACCAGATCCTCGATGGGATCCCGCCGGTCTATGTCGAAGTCACCTGGCCAGACCAGCGCGGCGGCCAGCGACGAGTCTTGCTCGAGGCGGCGAAGCAGAGTGTCTGATGCTGTCATGCGCGGAAGGTAACAGCGCCCACGGACAGCGGCTCTGGTCGCCCTGCCGCGTGACGTCCAAGGCGCGCTGTCATTGGGTAAACGACGAGGTCAGACGTCCTTGATCTGTACGCGGTCGCCGCACAGTTTCGACCAGTCGTCGCGGTCCGACGTCAGCACGAGTACGGGTGCCGGGGAACGGAGCGCCATCGCGGCGACGAGGGCGTCGATGGCGTACTTGTGACCGTGCAGGCCGCCGGCGTCGCTCAGCAGCTGCACCGCGGTGAGGCTGTCCGCCTGGGTGACGTCCTGGACCTGAAGGCGGGAAAGCAGCCAGCGCAGCTGGGCGGTGTCCGTTTTGCCGTGGGCGGCCTCCACCACCGTCAGGGCAGATACGAGGACGGGCACGCCCACCCGCCGAGCGGCCTCGATTCGGGTGATCATCTGGCGGTCGTTGCGCAGTAGCAGCGACAGTGCCTGGGAGTCGAGCACCAGGGACCTGGCCGCGGGCTCTTTCATGCGGCGCTGTCGTTCGACGCGTAGGGCGCCGGTGCGTCACCGAACAGTTCGCTCTGTGCAGCCTGGACCTCGGCGTCGCTCAGCGGCTCATGCTCGGCTTCGTAGGCGGCCACGATCTCGGCGAGGCCGTCCATGGCGAGCTGATGCCGGACCGCCGCCGTCACGTACGCCGACACGCCGCGCTTACCGGTACGGGTGCGCAGAGCACCGAGGAGTTCGGAGGGCATCGACACGGAGATGTTCTCCGTGCCGCCGGGGCGGGGTGACTTCATGGCCGCAAGTCTAGTACAGAAACTATTACAACGTCCCGGCGGTATGAGGTTTTGTACTCGGCACGCGGAAAGCCCGAGGTGATACGGCTGCGGACCCCGGGCGCTGTCGCTGGCCGACGTCCTCATCGCAGCAACCGCCGAGCGGCATCGGGCCACTGTCCTGCACTACGACGGCGACTTCGACATGATCGCTTCGGTGAGCGGGCGGCAGGCGGAGTGGGTCGTAGAGCCAGGCAGCGCCGACTGACAAGGGGCCCGGCCTTCGAGGGCGGGCCCCTTTCCTCATGTCGGGATGCCAGGGCGGAGGGGCTCGGGGGGCGGGACCGGCTACCGGGTCAGATCTCGCCCTCGTCGTCCTCGTGCCGCGCGTGGGGTGGGTCTGACTGGAACGGGTCGTTCGGGGCGTCCCAGAAGTGCCGGCTTCGTGGCGTGTCCTCCTCGCTCGGCGCCCACCAGCCGCGGTTCTGCTCGTCTGCGGCGTTCTCCGCCGTCCCCGGCGGGTAGGTGTCCGCGCCCGCGTCGGTGAACGGCGCGTCGTCGGTTGTCCGGGAGCCCGGTGACCAGGGGGCCGTGGTGTCGCCGTCGTCCGGCGCATCCTCCTCCGGATCCTCAGGTCCTGTCTCGGTCGGCGTCAGGAAACTCTGCCTGATCTCCTCGGCGGCCTCATGGAGTCCCATGGCCT
This sequence comes from Streptomyces sp. SID5910, assembly GCF_009862125.1. Lineage (GTDB taxonomy): Bacteria > Actinomycetota > Actinomycetes > Streptomycetales > Streptomycetaceae > Streptomyces. The sequence continues at coordinate 32,801 of NZ_WWHX01000587.1, read as the reverse complement.
CCATGCTCGCCACCACGCGGTGTGCCAGCACCGTGTACTCGTCCATGTCCGGCTTCAGGCCCGCCGCCGCCAGCATGAGACGCAACCGGTCCGAGACCCCTACTTCCTTCTCCGGGTCGAACATCTCCCCTCCCTGGCCGCCCCCGTCCCAGAAAGAGCCCCCTACGGTCGCCTCGCTGTACGCGCCCACGGGCGGGACTAGCAGGTGGCGGAAGAGCTCCGGTACCTCCTCGTCGTTGGCCGCCGCCGCGATCTGGGCGAGCGGGCCGATCATGGCGACGGCCTTCTCGATCTCGTCCTCGTGGCGGGCGAGCCACCACACCACGGCGCTGCCCGCGCTCTTGAGTACGTCGTCGCCGAGGTAGTGCCGCATGTTGCGCTCGCGCTGCCTCTCGTACTCCCAGATCTCCTCGTCCTTGCGGAGATCCTTGAGCCTGCGCAGGCGCTCGCGGTCGGCGTGGGCGAGGGTCAGCGTCACATCGGCCGCGAGGGCGGTCACCCGGCCGCTCCGGTCCGGCAGCGGGACGGCCAGTTCGCCCTCCAGGAGATACCGCGCGAAGTTCGCCCGGTCGGGCTCCTCCTGGTGGACGACCCGCACGGCCCGGCTGACGATCGAGGACGCGGCGAGCGCCGGGAAGCCGCTGTCGGACCGGTCGGCGGCGTGATCGGGGAGCGGCCGCCACCAGATGGTCGCGGAGAAGAGGAAGTCGTAGCCGTCCGTGGCGCTGGGCAGTGCCGCGTCGATCACCCGCGTCTCCTGGTACGGCGGTTCCGGAGGCGTGGCGGGCGGCTCGGGCTCCGCGGGATCGTGCGGGCCGGCGGACACTCGGCCGTTGCCGAGGACCGTCATCACGAGCAGCAGGGAACCGGAGATCGTGACCATGGACATGAAGCCCCACAGCCACGGCGACCAGTACAGGAGATTCCCGAGCACAGCCGGCGCGAAGCCGCACAGAGCGACGAACAGCGGGCTGGGTAGACGGTGACTCATGGTGCCTCTTCCGTGGTCCGTGGTCCGGCGCCCCCGCGCTCGCTGCTTCCCGTGCGGGCGTACTGCGCGTCGTCGATGTGCTGCCAGAAGAGGGCGGCGACGGCCGCCCGTGATGTCTGCCGTGCGGGTCCCGCCCAACCGCAGGCGATGGCGTAGAGACGGTGCAGAGCTGCCGTGCGGCCGTGGGTCGCTCTGACCATCACGCCCAGCGCCATCTCGCGCGTGCTGTCGTCGGCCGCGGCGTTCAGCCAACCCCTCACCAGCGGGTTCCAGTGCTCCGTCGGCGGCTGGGAGAACACCGCCTCCCAGCCCAGGAACAGGTCCGGCCACGGCGGCGGATCCGGTGCCCGGCTACTCGCCAACAGCTCGGTGAGCAGCCGTAGATGCGGCTCCGGCTCACGCTGCTCCCGGCGTATCCGGTCCCGCAGGCGGTCGATCAGCAGCCGGTAGAGAACACGGTCGCGGCCCGCGAGGCCGAGAAGAGCGCCCCCGGCTTCGAGCCCTACGCGCCCCTTGCGTACGGAGAGGTGGTGGAGCCGCACCAGTGCCTGATCCGGGTGCGTCGCTGCGAGGCTCTGGACGCAGGCGGCGATCAGTACGCGGGCGAGACCGTCCGACAAGGACCCGGACCGCACACAGTCGTACATCCGTTGGCGGAACCACCCCCCGAACCTCTCGTGACTGAGGCCCAGTTCAAGGGCTTGTACGGCCAGCGGGTCGCAGGACGTCCCGGTCGCGCGGCCGGCCCAGCGCACCACGAGATCGAAGAGGTGGTCGGGTCGCGCGACGGCCAGAGACCGCTCGCAGAAGCGGACCACGACGTTCGTCCGGTCGTCGGCGGTCAGGCCACGCAGGCTGGTGGCCTGGCCGATCCAGTCCCTGAGGTCGTCGCGCACTCCGGGAAAGTTCGTCCAGAAATACGTGCGCACCGCATCGGCGTAGGCCAGCCGTTCGAAGCGGAGCCTGCCGTCGGGGCCTCGCTCGATCCCGAGCGCCCTCAGACTTTCCCCGAAGGCCGTCCGCGCGAGTTCGGTGGCCTCATCGTCTTCCTTGTGCCCCACTTTTCCCATCAGAGCGTGCCACGCCTCGTAGACGGTGTCGGCGAGAGCCTCCTCGAACACCGCCGTGGTGAGCAGCAGGGCCCGGTCGGGCGTGGCGCACACCGTGGCCATCTGCTCGCGCACCTCACCAGCGCGGTCGGTCACCGCGTGCAGGGCCTGGTCGAGCCATCCCGCGGTGTCGGTGCCGAACCGGCGGCTGTCGCGAGCGGTCCTCACCAGGCCTGCGAACCGCGCCAGTTCGCGCATGGGTGAGCGGTCGAACAGGAGCTGAAGATCGGCGTTCCTCAGGTCCCCGGAGCGGAACGGTATCCGGTCCATGCGGAGGTACCGCGTGACCACGGCTGTGCCTCGAGGGCGGCCCAACTCCACCGTGTCCGGTGCGAGGTCCGGCGCGTGGGCGTGCGCCATGCCCGAGGGCAGGACGACGACCATGTGGGCCTCCGCCTCCCGCACCTGCGACCGGTACACGGCCAGCCGACGCTGGGCCTGTGCGTACGACTCCTCGCCGGAGATGCCGGAGAGGTCGAGGAGATAGCGGTCCCCCTCGGCGGGGGAGAACGGGGGCTCGCCCTTGGCCGGGTCCTTGTCCGTGGCGGGAAGCTCGTCGAAGCGGACCGGTTCCCCGTCGGCGTCTCCGTCCTCACCGAGCTCGTGCAGCAGCATGATCGCCGCGGCGCGGCGACCGCTGCCGGGCTCGGCGCTCAGCAGTACCACCGATCCGGGTTTCTCCAGGCGCTCGGCGGCGTCGCGGTAGCCCGTGGGCCGGACGAAGCGGTCGGCGAGACGCGCCCGGTCCTCGCGGACGATCCGGAGGGACTCCACGCCCTTGCGGATCATCCAGTCCGGGCGGCCGTAGAAGACGTACTGGTGTCCTCCGCCGCTGTACACCGGTGCGCGTGGATCGTTGACGGTGACGTGGTCCTGCTCGGTCATCGTCCGTCGTCCGTACGCCGGCGCTCGCGCTCGAAGCGCTGATGGACCGTACCGCTGTTGTCTCCCGCAGTGAACTGCACCCCGGTGTTGTCGCCCTCGAAATGGGGCGCGTTGTACTGGTGGCCACGGCCCGTGTGCACGGGGCCCTGCGGCTCGTTGACGAAGGTGCCGGACAGATCGCCGTTGAGGTTGCCGATGCCGCCGCGCACGCGCTGCTCGACGTCGCGCGTCCGCATCCTGGTGGGCTCGGCGTTCCGGGACCGTTTCTTGCGGGACTTCGCCTCGGACCGGTCCCGCGCCTCATGGGCGTCCTGGTCCACGTCGCCCAGCTCGGGCAGCAGCCGGGCGAGGGCGTCGCCGAGCGCGGTCAGGTCCGACTCGGCGTTGCGGTGGTCGAACCGCCTGTACTGGCAGTCCGCCAGTTCCCTCAAGTCCTCCGGGAGGACGGTGGGGTCGATCCGCGTGGCCCTGCCGACGAGGACGGGGATCACGAGGATTCCCTGTTCGAGCGCGGTGCGGATCTCGCGACGCGTCCAGTCCTGCTCGGCCTGGAGCGCGGGGCTGCCGTCGGGCCCCCGTACCTCCGCCCACCGCGGGCCGACCACGGCGAGCAGCGCCTCGCACTTCTCCACAGCCCTGATCAGTTCCGTGGGGAAGCGGTGTCCGAGCTTGATGGAGTCGCTGGCGAAGAAGATCCGCTCGCGGCCGAAGCGCCGGGCCAGTTCCCGGGCGATCATGGTCGCCGCGGACTCCTCATCGCCTGTGCGGTAGTTGACGAAGACATCGGGCATGAGCGTTCCCTTCGTGGAAGACGGTTCGCACGGGTGCCGGCCCCGGGACCTCGTGGTCCCGGCGGACCCGGCCCAGAAAGTCCCGACCGCGTGACGGCATGGCGCGTCCACGGAAGGGCGTGCGGGTGGATCACCGTCCCGCGCGTCAGTGACCGCGTGCGGCCATCAAGGCCGGCGGTGTGGTGTGACGCGTCGGGCGGAGTTCAGAGGCAGCTGCGGAAGAGCCAGGGCCGCGAGCGGGGCGGGCGTCGAGGCGGTGCGGGTGCTGCGGTGCGTTGTCAGTCGTGTGCGGGTGCGATGACCCGTGCCAGCGCCGGTTGCAGCTCGCGTGCGGCCCGGCTGCTCCGGAATCGGGAGAGCTCACGGGCGAGGCGCCGGACGTCACTGTTCACCGTCGCCGAGGGCACGGCCGGCATCACCCCGAGCAGCTCCCCGGCGATCGCGCACGCGTGCTCGACCTCTCCCGATGCCGCATGGGCCAAGGACCTGCGGAAGCCGTACCGGGTCCGGGTGCGAAGCGCGTGGGACGGGATGCGGCGGCACTCCCGGTCGAGGACCTCGGCGGCGGCCTGCGGGCGACCGAGGTCGTACAGGCACCAGCCGGTCGTCATCGCCGCCGGATCGTGCACGTGAGTGGTGCCGATCACGGGTTCCGTGCTGCCGCGTACTTCGTCGTGGTCGAGGAGTTCTCGTGCCGTGTCGAGGCTGCGGAGGCAGTCGCGTTCGTCGCCGGCGAGCGCGTGTCCCTGTGCCTCCCGCTGGGCCGCGAGTCCCCGGATACGCGGTGGGAGTCCGTCATTCTGGGCTCGGCGGGCCAGAGCGACGGTGCCTGCTGCGTCACCGCCGTAGAGAGTGACCAGCGCGCGACGCACGCTCGTGTAGGAATCGAGGTACGGATCACCCCCTGCGCGCGCCAGCGCCGCGGCCTCCCCGGTCCAGTCGAGCGCCGCGCCGTTGTCGCCGGACTCCTGGGCCATCCAGCCGGTGAACTCCGCGAACCGGGAGGCGAGCAGCAGCACGGGGGCCCGGGTGGCGGACGGGGTGTCGGCGGCCAGACCGGCGACCGTGCGGGTCTGCGTCTCCAACAGGGGAAGCAGCACCTTCGGCGCAGTCGACTGGCCGAGCTTTCGCAACTGGTCGAACTGTGCGCGGAAGGAGGGAAGGAGTGGACCGGCCGCAGAGGAGGTCTGACCGCCGAGCCTCAGGCCGAGGTCGATCAGCGACGCGGTACCCGACGCGAGGACCGCCCGGCGCCCGATGCTCCAGAAGCTCGGCGCGGTGGAGGTTTCGTCGGCAACCGGGCCGGTGTCGGCGCTGAGTACGAGGCCCTGCAATTCGCCGTTCGCGCCGAGGAAGGCGTCACACCGCCGCGCCAGTTCGGGAGACGCCGAGCGCACTCCGCGTTCCACCTTGCTGAGGTGTCCCTTGTCGTAGTTGAGGGCCACGGAGAGCGCGGTCAGGGACAGCCGCGCTTCCAGTCGTAATCGGCGAAGCTCCGGGCCGAAAGGCCGAGTCGTGCTCATTACTGATCTCCCCCTTGGACAGCGACTGGGAGAGCCGTGGGCCCTTCCAGGGAACTTGCGTTCGTCGTTCACTGGCCGACGCGACAACGGATGACGGCAACCCTTTGTGACGGCTCCGTTTCGCTTCGCGTCCGAGAGTGAGTCTGGCACGTGGCGCGCCTGCGGAATCGATGTTCGACGGGGTTGCCTGTTGCCTCTTTGCTCTCAGGCGGGCGAACCGATGACCGCCGGGTCGCTGTGGGGGCGCGATCGCGGCCTCACTCCCCCCACGTAAGTGCCCCCAGCCCCTCCATAAGCGCCGCCGCCCAGCAGCAGAAGTCGTGGCCGCCCTCGTAGATGTCCAGCGTCGTGTCGAAGCCCCGGGATGTCAGGAGGGCGTGCAGTTTCCGTAGGTGGTCGACCGTGATGCCCTCGTTCGAGCCGACGTCCATGCGGATGGTGACGTCGGAGAGCGGGGCGGTGGTGGCCTGCTCGTGCAGCCAGGTGTCCGTGTCGGAGGTCGGGGTCATGGGGCGGCCCGTCATGCCGGGGCGCCACCATGTGGAGGCCGAGTGGGCCAGGACCGTGCCGAAGGTGTCCGGGCGCCACAGGGCCGCCACGAGCGACGTCAGGCCGCCGAGGCTCTGGCCGGACAGGACGGTGCGGCCGGAGTGGGGGAGGTCCGCCGTCACCGCGGGCAGGATCTCGTCGGCGAGGGTGTCGACGAAGCGGCGGTTGGCGCCGAGTTGGCGGATCCGCGCCGGGACGTCCACGCCCGCCTCGACGCCGATCACGGCCAGCGGCGGGATGCGGCCGGAGGCCATGGCGGTGCTGACGGCGCGGGCGATGCCGTAGCGGCCGAACCACTGATCGCCGTCGCAGACGATCAGTACGTCGAGTTCCGTGGCGGGGTCCCTCACGTGGGGGACGAAGCGGTGCAGGCGGTAGCGGGTGCCGTCCGTCGCGGTCAGGTCGAAGGTGTCCGTCACCCCGTCGGCGGGCGTGGACGGGGGCGTCAGCCACTCGGTCAGTGACGGGGCGCCGGCGAGTTCCAGCAGGGAGCCGAACGGGCCCCCGGCGTGCCGGTTGAGCGGGTCGGAGCGGTCGTCGGGCAGACCGCGCGACGAGCCGGCCCGGGGACCGTTCTCGTCCAGGTGCGGGTCGTCCGCGTCGAAGGGGTGGACGCGGTAGGAGCAGCGCAGGCCGTGCGGCAGGCGCAGGCTGACGTGCCACAGGTCGGTGCCGTCCAGGCGGCGCATCATGCCCCGGTGGGCCAGGTGCTTGTCGGTGACGCGGTTGGCCAGGGCGTAGACGCCGGCCACCGGACGGTCCTGCCGCCACACGATCGTCACGAGACTTTCACCCGGGGTGTTTTGGTCCGTTTCGATCAGTGGTGTGCCGTGCTCTGCGGCCTCCCTCCAGAAGCGGTTCAGGGCCTCGGAGTCGCCTGTTCGTACGTCCTCCAGCAGTCGCCTCAACCGCGGGCTCTCGATGTCCTGTTGTGTTGCCGCGTCCCTCAAGGCGCCCTCGCACTCTCCCGAATCTGTGATAGCTAATTAGGTAAGCCTAACCTAAGTAGCCGGGAGGCCACCCCCATGCGCGTACTCTTCGTCGGACCCCCGCTGTACGGACTGCTGTACCCCGTCCTCTCCCTGGCGCAGGCGTTCCGCGCCGAAGGGCACGAGGTCGTCGTGGCCAGCGCCGGTGACTTCACCCGGCGTGTGGCCGAGGCCGGGCTCGTCGGCTTCGACGCCGCCCCTGAGCTGGACTCCGAGGCCGAGTACCGCGCCGGTGAGGACCGGCGCAAGAAGCTCAACCTCGGTACGAAGATGGGCCGGTTCTCGTTCTTCGGCGACGAAATGGCCGACGGGCTCGTCGACTTCGCCGGCGAATGGGGCCCGGACCTCGTCGTCTATCCGCCGCTCGGCGTCGCCGGGCCCCTGGTGGCCGCCAAGTACGACGTGCCCGTCGTCATGCAGACCGTCGGTTTCGGCCACCAGCGCTGGCACATCGAGGGCGTCACCCGGGCCATGGACGACGCCTACGCCCGTCACGGTGTCGCCGCGCCCCAGCCGGACCTGCGGTGGCTGGACATCGCCCCGCCCAGCATGCGCGTGCTCGACGAGCCTGACACCTGGCCGATGAGGTACGTGCCCTTCAACGGCGGCACGGTGCTGGAGGACTGGTGGAGCGAGGACACCGGCAGAGCGCGCGTCGTCGTCAGCCTCGGCACCCTCAAGCCGATGGTCGACGGCATCGACCTGGTCAAGTGGGTGGTCGAGTCCGCCGACGAGTCCGACGCCGAGTTCGTCCTGTCCCTCGGCCGGCACGGACAGCGGGAGATCGGCGCCCTGCCCGACAACGTTCGCCTGGTGTCCTGGATCCCCATGGGCCCGCTCCTCGGCCGCGCCGCCGGTTTCATCCACCACGGCGGCGCGGGCAACACCCTCACGGCGCTGTCGGCGGGCGTCCCGCAGATCGTCTTCGGCCAGGGCGCCGACCGCCCCGTCAACGCGAAGGTCGTCGCGGACCGCGGCTGCGGGTTCGTCCCCGGCGAGCAGGGCCTCGTCAAGGAGGACATCGACCGTCTGCTCACCGACGCCTCGCTCCGGGCCGCGGCGGCCGAGGTGCGCGAGGAGATGAGGGCGCAGGACTCGCCCACCGTCGTGGCCCGGCGCCTGGCCGAACTCGTCGCCTCCGGTGCCCGCCCCGGGCCGGCGGCGGCCGCCGCGCTCACCGATCACTGATCGCCGATCTCTGAGGAAAGCATGCCGAACACATCGTTCCCCCCGGCCGGGCCGGGCTGGCTGCGCCGGCTGATGGGCGCCTGCCTCCGGCGCCGCCGGCTCATGGCGGCCATCGTGGTCTCGTCGATCCTGAGCATCGTCCTGGTGACGCTGGGCCCGCTGCTGACCAAGGACGGTGTGAACCACGCCGTCGCCGGCGACAGCGACGGGATCGTCTGGGTGGCCGCCGGCCTGGTACTCATCGCGGCCGTCGACTTCGTGGGCAACTACGTCCGCCGCTTCACCGGGGGCAAACTCGCCCTCGACGTCGTGCACGGCCTGCGCGAGGAGGTCTTCGGCAGCATCCAGCGGCTCGACGGCCCCGGCCAGGACAAGCTGCGCACCGGTCAGGTCATCTCCCGCACCAACGCCGACCTCCAGCAGATCCAGCAGATGCTCACCATGCTGCCGGTGCCGCTGACCGTCGTGACGTACTACGTCTTCGCCGTCGTCGCGATGCTCTGGCTCTCGCCCCGGCTGACCGTCGTGGCCGTCGTGGTGGTCCTCGCCCTCGGCGTGGTCGCCCTGTGGACCCGGCGCCGCGTCTTCGAGACCTCGGCCCGGGCGGCGAACGACGCGGCCGAGGTCACCGAGCACGTGAAGGACACCATCGACGGCGTCCGCGTCGTCAAGGGCTTCGGCCAGGAGGAGCGGGAGGTGAGCCGGCTCGACCGGGCCACCCGCGCCCTGTTCGAGCGCCGGATGCGGGTCATGCGGGTGCACGCGGCGCCCGGCGCGACCATGCTCGCCCTGCCGGTCCTCGGCCAGATCGCCGTCCTGGTGTACGGCGGCGGTCTGGTCATGGACGGGGCGATCGACATCGGCACGTTCATCGCCTTCGCCGCGTACCTGACCATGCTGACCGGGCCGACCCGCGTCTTCGCCACGTACATGGTGATCGCCCAGCGCACCCGCGCCTCCGCCGAGCGCATCTTCGAACTGGTCGACTCCCGGCCCGAGATCCACGACGGCACCCGCGAACTGTCCGAGAAGCCGACGGAACTGGTCTTCGAGCACGTCGGTTTCGGCTACACGCACGACCAGCCGGTCCTGCGCGACGTCTCCTTCCGCGTGGCCGCCGGGGAGACCGTCGCCGTCGTCGGCCCCTCCGGCTCCGGCAAGTCGACGCTGTCGCTGCTCGTCCCGCGCTTCTACGACGCCACCTCCGGCACCGTCCGGCTAGGCACCCACGAGGGCGGCACCGACATCCGCGAACTGCGCCTGGAGTCGCTGCGTTCGCATGTCGGCGTCGTCTTCGAGGAACCGTTCCTCTTCGCCCGCAGCGTCCGCGAGAACCTCGCCTACGGGCACGAGCACGCCACCGACGAGGAGATCGTCGCCGCAGCCCGGGCCGCGGGCGCCCACGAGTTCATCAGCGCCCTGCCCGACGGCTACGGCACCGAGCTGGCCGAGCGCGGCCAGAACCTCTCCGGCGGCCAGCGCCAACGCCTCGCCCTCGCCCGCGCGTTGCTCAACCGGCCGACGGTGCTGATCGTGGACGACGCGACCAGCGCGGTCGACGCCACGACCGAGGCCGCCATCCACCGCGCCCTGGCGGACCACGTCGGCGGTGACCGCGTCACCCTGCTCATCGCCCGCCGGCGGGCCACCCTGGACCTGGCCGACCGGATCGTGCTCCTCGACGAGGGCAGGGTCGCCGACACGGGGACCTACGACGAACTGGCCGAGCGCAGCGTGCTGTTCCAGGAGCTGATCGCCGGCGACACCGACGATATAGGCACCCGCACGGCCCGCACCGCGAGCGAACTCTGGCCCGCCGAGGACCCGGACGGCCGGGCGACGCCCGAGCAGGAACCCGCCGACCGCCCGGACCGGTTCGCCCGGCTGCCGCACACGGTCGTCGCGGCGGCGCAGCGGCCGGCCCCGCCCACCCTGTGGGCGGTCCTGCGGCCCGTACGCGGCCTGCTGGCGGTCGCCCTCGGCCTGATCGCCTTCGACTCGCTGGCCCGCGTCCTCGTCCCCGTCCTCCTCCAGCGCGGCATCGACGACGGCATCACGCCCGGTTCGAGCAGCACGCTGTGGTGGATCACCGGAGTGGCGCTCGCGGTGTGCGCGGCCAACTGGTTCGTCTACACGTACCAGACGCTGATCACGGCCCGCGCCTCCGAGGCGGTCCAGTACGCGCTGCGGCTGCGCAGCTACCGGCACCTCCAGCGCCTCGGCCTCGACCACTACGAGAAGAACAGCGCCGGTTCCCTGCTGACCAGGATGACCGTCGACATCGACTCGCTGTCCAAGTTCCTCCAGCAGGGCATGGTGCAGGGCCTGGTGAGCGTGCTGACCATGGCCGGGATCGCCGTGGCCATGCTGGTCCTGGACTGGCGCCTGGCCCTCGCCGCGCTGGCGCCCTTCCCGGTGATCGCTCTGGTGACCCCCGTGTTCCGGCGGCTGAGTTCGAGCGCGTACAAGGAGGCCCGCGACCAGCTGGGCAAGGTCAACAGCTCGCTGCGCGAGAACGTCGCGGGGCTGCGGATCGCCCAGGCCCACGGCAAGCAGCAGAGCACGGCGAAGCACTTCAGCGCCCTGTCCAACCTGAACCGGCTCCTCCAGGTGAAGGGACAGCGCTACATCTCGCTGTACTTCCCCTTCCTCGCGTTCTGCGCGGAGCTGTCCATGGCGCTGGTCGTCCTCGCCGGCGGCCGGCTGGTGGCGGACGGCTCGGTGACCCCCGGCGTGCTCGCCGCGTTCCTGCTGCTGCTCGGCCAGTTCTACGCACCCATCCAGCAGCTGTCGACCATCTACGACTCCTACCTCCAGACCCGCACCAGCGTCCGCAAGGTGACGGAACTCCTCGCGACCGAGCCGTCCCAGCGGCCCGTCACCGACCCGGTCGCGGTGACCGGCCGCCTCCGGGGGCACGTCACCGTCCGGGACCTGGCCTTCCGCTACGAGGGCGCGGCCGAGGACACCCTGACCGTCCCGGACCTCACCCTGGAGGCCGGGCGCAGCGTCGCCGTCGTCGGGGCGACCGGCGCCGGCAAGTCGACCCTGGTCAAGATCCTCGCCCGGTTCTACGAGCCGGACGCCGGCACGGTACGGATCGACGGCGTCGACATCGGCCGCTACGAACTCGCCGACTACCGGCGGCGCGTGGGCATCGTCCCGCAGGAGGCGCACCTGTTCGAGGGCGACATCGCCGAGAACATCCGCTACGGCCGCCCCGACGCCGGCGACGAGGAGGTCGCCGCCGCCACGGAGGCGGTGGGCGCGACGGCCACGGTCGCCCGGCTCTCCGGCGGCTTCCGGCACCGGGTCCGCCAGGGCGGCGGCAACCTGTCGGCCAGTGAGCGCCAGCTCGTCGCGCTGGCCCGGGTGGCGCTCGTCGATCCGGACGTGCTGCTGCTCGACGAGGCCACCGCGATGCTCGACTCGGGCACCGAGAGCGCGGTCCTCGACGGGATGTTCAAGGCGGCCCGGGACCGGACGGCGCTGCTGGTCGCCCACCGCCTCACCACGGCCGCACGCTGCGACCGCGTCCTCGTCATGGACCGGGGGCGCCCGGTCGAGTACGGCCGCCACGAGGAACTGCTCGCCGCGGACGGCCCCTACGCCCGGCTGTGGCGCAGTGCGCAGTCGTCGGCGGGGGACCCGGAGGCGGCGGAGTCCGGCGCGGGCGACCGCGAGACGGCCGAGGCGGAGCCGGTGACCTGATCCCCGTACGCCCGTACGCCCGTACGCCCGTACGCCCGTACGCAGACGGGAAAGACGCGTGCCCCCACCGCCGGAACAAGCGGTGGGGGCACGTGTCGCGTACGGCGCCTCACAGATGCTGCGAACGGCGTTCCCGGCGCAGCAGCCAGGCCAGGTACAGGCCGCCGCCCACGCCCATCACCACGCCGACCGGCATCAGGGCCGAACCGGTCACCCGCTGGGTCACCAGGTCGGCCGTGGTGACCAGCAGGGCGCCCATCCACCCGGCCGGCAGGACATTGGGGCCCGCCGCCCGGGTCAGGCGCCGCGCCAACTGGGGGGCGGCCAGCGCCAGGAACGGGATGGGCCCCGCGGCGGCCACCCCCATCGCCGCCAGACCGGTGCCCGCACTCAGCAGGATCAGGCGGCTGCGCTCCGGCGGCACCCCGAGGGCGCTCGCGGTGTCGTCGCCCATCTCCAGCATCGTCAGCCGGCGGGCGTGGACGAGGACGACGGGCACGCACGCGACCAGCCCGGCCCCGGCGATGCCGACCTCGCTCCACCCGCGGGCGTTGAGCGAGCCGATCATCCAGGACGCGGCCTGCGCCGCCTTGCCGATGTCGGAGCGGACGTAGAGGAAGCTGGTCGCCGATCCGAGCACCGCGGCGGCGCCGATGCCGACCAGGACGAGCCGGTACCCGTGCACACCGCGGCGCCAGGCCAGCAGATACACCGCCGTGGCCGTGGCGAACCCGCCGACGAGCGCGCCGAACGCGGTCTGTCCGGTGCCGGCGTCCAGCAGGATGATCGCGACGAGCGCGCCCGCCGACGCCCCGTTGCTGAAGCCCATGATGTCGGGGCTGCCCAGCGGATTGCGGGTCAGGGACTGGAAGACCGCGCCCGCCATCCCGGAGGCGAAGCCGACCAGGACGGCCACCAGCGCCCGCGGCAGCCTGAGGTCCAGCACGATGAACTCCGAGCCCGGCGGCCCGTCGCCGACGAAGGTGCGCAGCACCTCCAGGGGCGACAGTTCGTACGAGCCCGTGCCCACCGAGAGCACCACCACCGTCGCGGTGACCACGACCAGCCCGAGGCAGACGAGGACGGCGCGCGGATCGAAGCGGACCGACCAGCGGCCCGCGCGCACCCGGCCCGTGCGCCACTGCGCCCGGACCGCAGCGCCGGACCGGGCCTTCACGTCGGTGCGACTCACAGCTTGGCCACCTTCCGCCGGCGGACGAGGTGGATGAACAGCAGGCCGCCGAGGAAGGAGGTGACGATGTCCACCTGGATCTCCGACGGCGGCACCACGACCCGCCCGACCACGTCGGACACGAGCATCAGCGCGGGCGCGAACAGGGCGCAGTAGGGCAGCATCCAGCGGGGGTCGGGGCCGGTGAACGCGCGGACGGCGTGCGGGATCATCAGGCCGACGAAACCGATCGGCCCGCACACGGCCGTGGCGCTGCCGCACAGCAGGGTGATGGCCACGATCGACAGGACCCGGGTGCGCCGGACCGATGTGCCGAGCGCGCGGGCGTGGTCCTCGCCGAGCGAGATCGCGCCGAGCGGGCGGGCCAGCGCGAACGCCAGCACGGTGCCGGTGAGCAGCAACGGCAGGGTCTTCAGCAGCAGTTCGGGGTCGCGCTTCTCCAGTGTCCCGACGGTCCAGTGCCGCATCGAGTCCAGCGTGTTCAGGTCCCAGAGCTGGAGGCCGTTGACGTAGCCGAACAGGGCCGCGTTGACGGCGGTTCCGGCCAGCGCGAGCCGTACCGGGGTGGCCGAACGGGAGCCGCCCAGCGCGTTCACGGCGATCGCGGCGAGGGCGGCGCCCGCCAGCGCGAACCAGAGGTAGCCGGTGAACGACGTGATGCCGAGGACCGCGATGGCCGTCACGACGGCGGCGGACGCCCCCGCGTTCACCCCGAGCAGTCCGGGGTCGGCGAGCGGGTTGCGGGTCAGGACCTGCATCACGCCGCCCGCGAGGCCGAGTGCGGCACCGACCGCGATGCCGATGAGGGTTCGCGGCAGTCTCAGCTCCTGGACGATGTTGTCGAATCGTGAGCCTGAGGGCGAGAAGAGGCCGTCCCAGACGTCGTGGAGCGGGATGTACTCGGCGCCCACCGCCAGCGACAGCACGGCCGCCGTGACCAGCAGCGCCGTGCCGAGCACCAGGCCTGTGACCCGTGGGGGCCTGCTCCGCGGGGTGGCGGGGGACCGCGTCTCGTCCTCCGGACGGGATCTAGTTCGCGTGGACATGTGGTTAGCTTAGGCTAACCTAACTTCAAATGACCGCCGGTTGACGCGCTCGACAACCGTGCCCTGGCCCCATGGGAGTCCCACCGACATGTCCTCCACCCGATCCATCCGCAGGACGGCCCTGCTGACCGGCGTCACCGTCATCACCGGAGCCCTGGTGCTGAGCGCCTGTGGCGGCGACGGCGACGGTGACGGCGGCGACGAGGCGAAGCCGGCGTCGAACACGACGCGCCAGATCACCGACGCCCTCGGCCGCAAGGTGACCGTGCCCAGCGCCCCCGGGAAGGTCGTCACGCTCAGCGAGCCCACCCTCGACGCCGCGCTCGCGCTCGGGGTGGAGCCGGTCGGCACGACCGCGGGCCGCGGACAGAAGTCGGTCTCCACCTACCTCGCCGACAAGGCGAAGAACGCCCAGGTCGTCGCGTCCATCGCCGAGCCCGACCTGGAGAAGCTGGCCGCGCTCCAGCCGGATCTGATCCTGCTCGACGAGACGACGGGCTCCAAGCGGAGCGTCGACAAGCTCCAGTCGATCGCGCCCACCGTGGTCACCGCGAAGCTCAACGAGGACTGGAAGAAGGCGTTCACCGACACCGCCGACGCCCTCAACAAGGCCGCCGACGCCAAGAAGTGGCTCGCGGACTTCGACTCCGAGGTCGCGGCGACCAAGGGGCAGCTCGGCGACAACGCCGGCAAGTCCGTCTCCGTGATCCGCTGGCAGGACGGGGCGCCCTCGGTCGTCGGCAAGGGCGACGGCGTCGTCGGTTCCACGCTCAAGGCCCTCGGCGCGACCCGGCCCAAGGACCAACAGGGGGCCAGCGTCGGGCACAGCGAGCCGGTCTCCCTGGAGAAGCTCGACACCATCGACGCCGACTGGATGTTCTTCGGCACCCTCGGCGACAAGGCCGACGGCGACAAGGCGTACGCCGAGGCCCGGAAGGTCGCCAACTTCGGCAAGCTGAAGGCCGAGCAGGCCAAGCATGTGGTGACCGTCGAGGGCTCGGCCTGGAACAGCTCCGGCGGCCCGCTCTCCGCGGAGATCGTCCTCGGCGACATCAAGGCGGCACTGGCCGGGTGACGCCGCGCGGGTCCGCGTGAACCCGTTCAGCTCGTCTCCTCCAGCGCGGCCTCCGCCGCCGCCACGACCGTGCGGGCCTGGTGTTCCACCTGGTGGCGCACGGGCACCCGGCGCAGACGCAGGGCCTTCTCGAAGTCCGCGCACCACGCGGTGAAGAGCCCGTCCAGCTCGCGGTGCAGGGCCGGGGCGGCGGGGTCGGCCGCCTCGTCCAGCAGACGCAGCAGCAGGCCCGCCGCGCGCAGCGGCTGGCGGCGGGCCACGACGTCCAGGGCGGAGACCCGGGCCGTCGTCAGCCGCCGCGGATCGTCGGGGCCGGTCGCCTCCGCCGCCTGCCGGGCGAGCGGCTGCCAGGAGTCGGCGACCAGGTCGTAGAGGTCGTCGGCCATCCATTCCAGTACGCGGCGTGGCGCGTTGTCCGAGGGCGGCGGCAGGAACCCGCGCGCCTTGTCGAGGAGGGCGGTCACCTGCCGCCCGCCCTCCCGCACCAGCGCGGACAGGTCGCGCAGTACGCCGGCGGCCCGCGGGTGCGGGGTGAGGTCGTCGGCCATGTCGGTGGCCCACAGGGGCACTTCGACGATCGCGGTGACACCGCCGTACCGCGCGGGAGCGCACCAGGTGGACCGGCCGATGTTCTCGGACCCCGCCGCCAGCCGGGCCGTGCTGTCCGGGGGTGGCAGGACGTACACGCCGGGGCCGGGGTTCTCCCAGTACAGCGCGTCGTACGTGCCGTGCTGGACCGGGATGGCGAGGTCGTGGGCGGACTCCCGGAAGGGGGCGGTGAGGGCGGGGAGGTCGCTGGTGAGCTGGACCCAGGTGCCGCCGGCGTCGACGTTGTGCAGGGAGCACTGGAGGAACGGGCGGTGCTCCTCGATCACGGCGAACAGCGCACGGCTCTCCGGGAGTTGCCGCGAGACGATCGGCGCCCATTCCGGCTGTTCCTCCGCGACCGGACGGAAGGCGGCGCGGTAGTAGCTCGCCAGGGTGGGGGAGGGGCCCGCCGTCGCCTGTTCGAGCCCTTCGCTCAGAGCGGCGCCGTCGGGGTCCAGGCACAGGACGACGTCCCAGGTGACGGCGGCCGGGTCGGTCGCCGGGGACGGCCGCTCCCCGGTCGCCACCCGCTCCGCCAGCGCGAGCGCCGTCGCACCGCCGACCGGCTCGTCCGGGTGCGGCCGGGCGACCACCAGGACGTGGCGCGGCCCGTGGCCCACGGACAGCATCAGGATCGGGCGGCTCTGGCGAGACCTCCCGATCCGGCGCAGGCGCGCGGTGCCCGGGAACCGGGCGACCAGTCGCCGTGCCGCGTCGGTGACCTCGGCGACCGTGAGGTAGCGGTCCAATGCCGTGTCCTTCCGGTGAGGGCGGTGCTGGGCGAAGCTGTGGCGGGCCCCGTCAGGTTTCGCTCTCCGGATCACCGTTGTCAACGGCGGGTGTCATCCCCCGCCCGACCACCTGCCGGCACGCCTCCACGTAGCCCCGCACCAGCGGGCGCCCCTCGTCCTCCCGCCGCCAGGCGAGCGCGTAACGGCTGGGCCTCAGCCCGCGGACCGGGCGGGTGACGACGCCGCCCAGGGTGATCAGCGGGGCGTTGCCGGTGGCGACCAGGCAGACGCCCAGGCCGGCGACGAGTGCCTCGTACGTCTCCTCCGTGCCGGCGATCTCCGCGCCGATACGCGGTGGACGGCCGGCACCTCCGGACGGGCCGCGCCGCTCCTCCAGCGCACGCCGCTCGTCCAGCGCCAGCCAGAAGTCGCGCAGGACGCCCGCCTCCGGCGGCAGGGCGAGGAACGGCTCGTCGGCCAGGTCCGCGAAGTCGATCTCGGTGCGGGTCGCGAGCGGGTGGGTCTCGGGGAGGGCGACCAGGCGGGGCTCCTCCGCGACCGTGACCCACGCGTAGCGCTCGGCGTCGGGCAGCGGCAGCCACACGAAGGCGACGTCCGCCGTGCCGTCGGCCAGGCCCGCCGTCGGGTCCTGCCAGCTCAACTGCCGCAGCCGGGGCAGTGCCTCGGGGTGGGCCGAGGTGAACCGGGAGCGGATCGCCGGCAGCAGACCACCGCGTCCGGGGCTGGTGCTCATGCCGACCACCAGCGTGCCGCGCCCCGCCGCCTGCGCCGCCCGCACCGCCGCCGCGCCCTCCGTCCACTCGGCCAGCACTCGCCGGGCGTACGGCAGCAGGGCCGTGCCCGCCTCGGTCAGCGTCACCCCGCGCGGCTCGCGCCGGAACAGCTCGGCGCCCAACTGCCGCTCCAGCGCCCGGATCTGCTTGCTCAACGCCGGCTGGGACACGTACAGCCGCTCCGCCGCCCGCGTGAAGTGCAGTTCCTCGGCCACCGCCGCGAAGTACCGCAGGTCCCGCACATGCACGTCCGTCGTCATGCCCGTTGGCTATCACCGCGGGTCTTGGACGGGCAACCGGCTTTCCCGGCAGGGTGATCGGTGGCTGAACAAGACGGACGACGAGGGAGCCGGCATGAACAAGGTGTGGCTGATCACGGGCGCGAGCAGCGGATTCGGGCGGGCGATCGCGGAGGCGGCCCTCGCCGAGGGCGATGTGGTCGTCGGTGCGGCGCGGCGGCCCGAGGGGCTGGACGACCTGGTGGCCGCCCACCCCGACCAGCTGGAGGCGGTACGCCTGGACGTCGCCGACACGGCCGCCGCCGAGGCCGCCGTACGGGACGTGGTGGCGCGGCACGGGCGGATCGACGTGCTGGTCAACAACGCGGGCCGCACCCACGTCGGTGCCTTCGAGGAGACGGGCGAGGACGAGCTGCGTGCCCTGTTCGACGTGCACGTCTTCGGGCCGGCCGCCTTGACGCGGGCCGTGCTGCCGCACATGCGGGAGCGGCGCTCGGGGGCGATCGTGCAGATGAGCAGCATGGGCGGGCAGATGTCCTTCGCCGGCTTCTCGGCGTACAGCGGGACGAAGTTCGCGCTGGAGGGCATGAGCGAGGGACTCGCGGACGAGGTGCGGGAGTTCGGGATCAAGGTGCTGATCGTGGAGCCCGGCGCCTTCCGCACCGGCCTGTTCGCGAGCGGCGCGGCCGGGCTGAGCGCGGACAGCGGTGTGTACGCCAAGGTGAGCGAGACGCGTGGGCTCGTGGCCGGCGGCGACGGTGGCCAGCCCGGGGACCCGGCCAAGGCGGCGGCCCTCGTCCTCGCCGCGCTGGCGGCCGACGACACCCCGCTGCGGCTGCCGCTCGGCGACGACGGCGTCGGCGCGGTCCTCGGCCACCTGGACCAGGTCCGGGCGGACGTGACGGCGTGGGAGAAGCGCACCAGGGCCACGGGCTTCGACGACTGACCCGCACACGGGCCGGGGCTGTTCCCACCCCGGCCCGCCGTGACGGCTGAAGCCCCGCAGCTCCGCCCCCGGCCGCCCCCGATCCTCGCGTACCGCCCCCGCCCGTCGCCCGCATACCATGCGCTCAGTCACGCGGCCGTGCGTTCCGGGCGGCCGCTCTCGCCTCCCGCGGAGCCTCCGCGCACGGATCAGGAGCACGGCACCCGTGTCCATACCGCCGCCCCCCGGTCCCCAAGGGCCGTACCACCAGGGGCCGTACGCCCCGCAGCAGCCCCAGCCGGTCTGGGGCGGGCCCTACGGGGCGTACCCGCGGCAGGCGCCCGTCAACGGCGTGGCCATCGCCGCGTTCGTCCTCGGCGTGCTCTGTTTCGTACCGGCCGTCGGACTCGTGCTGGGCCTTGTCGCCCTGCGCCAGATCAGGCGGAAGGGCGAGCGCGGCAAGGGGCTCGCCGTGGCCGGATCCGTGCTGTCCTCCGTGGGGCTCGCCCTGTGGGCGGTGTCGCTCTCCACGGGCGCCGCCGCCGACTTCTGGCAGGGCTTCAGGGACGCCGCGCGCGGCGAGGGCACCGCGTACGCGCTCGCCCAGGGCCAGTGCTTCACCACGCCCAGCGGATCCCTTCAGGGGGTCACCTACGACGTCGACGTGGTGCCCTGCGACCAGGAGCACGACGGCGAGGTGTTCGCCGCCTTCGACCTGCCCCGCGGTTCCTACCCCGGCGACGACGAGATCACCCGGACCGCCGACGACCGCTGCTACGCGCTCCAGGACGCCTACGCCATGGACCGCTGGGCCCTGCCCGCCGACGTCGACGTGTACTACCTGACGCCGACCCGGCAGAGCTGGCGCATGGGCGACCGGGAGGTCACCTGCCTGTTCGGCAACACCGACGAGCAGGGCACGCTCACCGGTTCGCTGCGCAGCGACGCCCGGACGCTCGACCCGCACCAGCACACGTACCTGGCCGCGGAGGGCATCCTCAACCGGGCCATGGACGAGGTGCCCGCGGCCGAGTCCGTCGAGGACGACTTCCCGGCCTACGGAGTCTGGGCCGGGCAGGTCTCCGAGGCGCTGGTCCGGGAGACCGGCATGCTGCGCGCGCACGCCTGGCCCACCGGGTCGGAGCGGGAGGTCGCCGACCTGCTCACCGACCTCGACGCGGCGCAGAAGGAGTGGAACCTCGCCGCGCAGGCCACGGACGTCGAGACGTACTACGAGCACTACGACAAGGCCTTCGGTCTCATCGAGGCCGACACGACGGTCACCGCACGCAAGGCTCTGGGGCTGGCCTCGACGCCGCCCGACTACACCGAGGACGGCGGCGACGGGGGAGACGGCACCGGCATGGAGGTGTGAGGGCGTCCACAGCGGGGAGAAAGTGCCTGCGTGAAGCCCTCGACGGCGCCTGTCATCACTTCGAGTGAATCTCTGGCCTTCACTTGCCTGGTACAACCTACGGTTGCCACGCTGTTGCTGTCTGTACAACCTGATGGGAGCGGCCAGTGACATTCGGTGAGCAGCCGGCGTACCTGCGTGTCGCGGGTGATCTCCGCAAGAAGATCGTCGACGGCCTGCTGGCGCCGCACACCCGCCTCCCCTCCCAGGCGAGGATCCGCGAGGAGTACGGCGTCTCGGACACCGTCGCCCTGGAGGCGCGCAAGGTGCTCATGGCCGAGGGACTGGTCGAGGGCCGCTCGGGTTCCGGCACCTATGTGCGCGAGCGGCCCGAGCCCCGCCGCATCGCCCGCTCCGGTTACCGGCCGGCCGGCGGCGCCACGCCCTTCCGGCAGGAGCAGGCCGACGCCGGGTCCCGCGGCACCTGGGAGTCCCGCAGCGAGCAGGCCGAGGCCGGCGGTGCCGTCGCCGAGCGGCTCGGGATCAAGCCCGGGGACCGGGTGATGTGCACGCGGTACGTCTTCCGGGAGGGCGGCGAGGCGATGATGCTCTCCACCTCCTGGGAGCCGCTCGACGTCACCGGCCGCACACCCGTGATGCTGCCCGAGGAGGGCCCGCTCGGCGGCATGGGCGTCGTCGAGCGGATGGCCGCCATCGACGTCGTCGTGGACAACGTCACCGAGGAGGTCGGCGCCCGCCCCGGCCTCGCCGAGGAGCTGCTCGCCCTGGGCGGCGTCCCCGGCCATGTGGTGCTCGTCGTCCAGCGCACCTTCTACGCCTCGGGCCGCGCGGTCGAGACGGCCGACGTGGTCGTCCCCGCCGACCGGTACCGGGTGGCGTACCACCTGCCCGTCAGGTAGGGCGCCTGCCCGCCACGTAGAGCCCCGGGCCCGTCGGCCGCGCTCGTCCGCCGTCAACAGGGCTCGCCACTCTGTGAGATGGCGCACGCCTCCGTGCGCCTCTCGCGCCCCCTCACCCGCGCCCGCATCGCGTTGCGCGCCACCCGCCGCCGCCCCGCACGGTGGCATTCCGGTCGTTCTCGCAGGTCGCCTCCGTCGCGCCGCGCACGCCCCTGACCGGAAGCATCGGTGTCCCATGACGGCGCATCGGGCATCGCGCGCCCCCTGCGTTCTGGCTGGTTGCGTACCTCTTTGTGAAAATCCGTATTCGCTGAGTAAAGGTTAGGCGTAGGCTCGGGCATATGCGGATTGCGGTTTCCTCGACGGGCGGGGCGTGCGGGGGGCCGCGGGTTCGAAGCGGAGGGGCGCGATGAACGACAGCACGGTCACTCTTCCCTGGCTGGTCTTCCGCCAGGACGACAACGGCAATCGCTATCGCGTGGGCAGGTACGCGACCCGGGCCGAGGCCCAGAAGATCGCGGACACGCTCGACGGCCGCGGCCACAAACAGCTGTACTGGGTCGAGGAACTCGGCCGCACGGACAACTAGGCTCCACCGCATGACGGAACGGATCGTGGTGGGTGCCGCGCTGGTCGACGGCGGGCGGCTGCTCGCCGCGCGGCGCAGCGCACCGGCCGAGCTGGCCGGGCGCTGGGAGCTGCCGGGCGGCAAGGTCGAGGCGGGCGAGACGCCCGAGGCGGCCCTCGTGCGCGAACTGCGCGAGGAACTCGGCGTGACCGCCGAGACCGGCGAGCGCGTCCCGGGGCAGTGGCCGCTGAGATCCCCGTACGTCCTCCAGGTGTGGACCGCCCGCCTGCTGCCCGGCTCCGCCGCCCCCCAACCCCTCCAGGACCACGACGCCCTGCGCTGGCTCACCCCCGCCGAGATCTGGGACGTGCCCTGGCTCGACCAGGACGTGCCGGCCGTCGAGCGGGCGCTCGCGCACCTGGCACCGGAGGCGAACGACGCGCGGGGCGCATAACGGGAGCCGGTGCGGGCGCCCCGTACGCCGACGGTGCCTCCATGCGCCCGCTGGGCCCCGGTCTGCTCCCGGACGGTACCGCGCGCCTGATATCGGGTATGGGGTCATTAACCCCACGAAACCGGACAGGGTGGGGTGCCGGCCGGGGAAGTGATCGGCGTGATCGAGACCGAGGACGACTGCGTCGAATGGGTCTTTCCGGGGGAGCCGGGCGCCGTGCGGACCGCGCGCTCCCTCGTCCGCGACCGGCTGCGCGGATGGGGCCTCGACAGCGTCGGCGACACCGCAGCCCTGCTGGTCAGTGAGCTGGTCACCAACGCCCTGCGGCACGCCACCGGCCCCATCGGGGTCCGGCTCGTGCTCCGTCCCGACGGCCTGGACGGCGTCCTGCTCGTGGAGGTCTCCGACCCGCTCCCGGACCCGCCCCGCGAACGCGCCGCGCGCCCCGAGGACGAGGGCGGCCGGGGACTCCAACTGGTGGCCTCCGCCGCCCGCCGCTGGGGCACCCGTCCCGGCGGGACCGGCAAGACGGTCTGGTTCGAACTCGCGGTACCGGAATGAGGACGACGGCCGCGCCGAAATGCCCCGACATCCGGCACCGTCCCGCCGGCCGCCCGCTCCGGGCCGGCGGCAGTTGTCGACGTACGTGATTCGATGCCGTGTCCGCTGGTTAGAAGACTGGAAGTGTTGTCACGGTCCGGACCGAAAAGCATCGGGACCGTGCTGTGATCGTGAACACCGTGTCGTGCGGCACCGTAGTGCTGGATACTGCGGGCAGCCGCCCCCGGTGACCGGTGCCGGGCGCGGTGAGCTGGAGGGGACGGTTCGCGTGAGCGAGATACCAGCGAGGGCCACGGAGTCCGAGGGTCCGTCGGACCGCGCCGGGGCCGGCGCCGCGGGCACGGCCCGGGCCGCGACGGGCACCGGCGGTGGCCCGTCCGGCGGCGGTCCGTTCCGTGACGCGTCGTCCGGTGACGTGCCGTCCGGTGACGCCGTGTGGCAGAGCAGCCCGCCCGGCTCCATGTACGAGTACATCAAGGTCGCGTCCTTCTCCATCGGCCCCGACGGCCTCGTCGACCAGTGGAGCCTGCGCGCCGAGCAGCTCCTCGGCATCCCCGCCGAACACGCCGTCGGCACCGACCCCATCGAGACGTTCATCGACCCCGACCTGCGGGCGCGGGGCCAGCGCAAGATGGCCGAGATCCTCGACGGACGCGAGTGGACCGGCGTGGTCCCTTTCCGGTCACCGGCCGTCGGCACCGGGGACGGCGGCGAGCGCCGCGGGCCGCGCGGACTCGCCGAGGTGTACGTCATGCCGACGCGGACGGAGGACGGCGAGAAGGCCGCCGTCTGCATCGTCGTCGACGTCCGCACCCTGCGCAGCATCGAGACCGACCTCGCCGCCTCGCAGGCCATTTTCGGCCAGTCTCCGTTCGGCTTCCTGCTGATCGACCCCGAGCTGCGGGTGCGCCGCGCCAACCAGCGGTTCGCCTCCATCTTCGGCGGCACGCCCGACACCCACCGCGGCAGGGGCGTCCACGACTACCTGTCGCGCGCCGAGGCCGACCGGGTCTCCGCCACCCTGCGCCGGGTGCTGGAGACCGGCGAATCCATCACCGACATGCACGTCACGGGCTTCGTGCCCGGCTCCGACGAGCGCCGCCACTGGTCCGTCAACCTCTACCGCGTCCACAGCGGTTCGGGCCGGCCCATCGGCGTCGCCTGGCTCGGCACCGACATCACCGCCCGCCGCGCCGCCGCCCGCGAGGCCGCCGCCGCCCGGCGCAATCTCGCCCTTCTCAACGACGCCGGCGCCCGCATCGGCAACTCCCTCGACCTGGAGACCACCGCCCGCGAACTCCTCGACGTCGTCGTCCCCGGCTTCTGCGACCTGGCCACCGTCGACCTCT
This sequence comes from Streptomyces sp. SID5910, assembly GCF_009862125.1. Taxonomy (GTDB): domain Bacteria; phylum Actinomycetota; class Actinomycetes; order Streptomycetales; family Streptomycetaceae; genus Streptomyces. Next base: position 9,269 of record NZ_WWHX01000587.1, on the reverse strand, counting down.
ACCAGGGCCTGCTGGCCGGTGACGAGACCCCGCCCGGCCTCGCCGACGGCAGCGCCGAGCTGCGCCGCGTCGCCTTCTCCAGCGCCGTCTCCGACGCGCCCTTCCACGGCGCCGGCGAGCGGGTCAAGCTCGGCGCCGTCCACCACTACCCGTTCAACTCGCCCTGCGCGGACGCCCTGCGCACGGCCCGCCCGCGCACCGTGCCCGCCGAGGACGGCGGACTCGTGCAGTCCACGCTCGCCGTCCCCATGGTCGCCCACGACACCGTCGTGGGACTCGCCCAGTTCGCCCGGACCAAGGGCAGCGAGCCGTTCGGGGACCGCGACCGCGACCTCGCCGTGGAACTGGCGGCACGCGCCGCCGTCTGCATCGACAACGCCCGCCTCTACCGGCGCGAGCACGAACGCGCGCTGATACTCCAGCGCTCCCTGCTGCCGCCCGGCGACCCGGAGGCCTCCGGACTCGACATCGCCTGCCGCTACCTGCCCGGCAACGCTGCCACCGGCCGGCCCAGCGAGGTCGGCGGCGACTGGTTCGACGTCATCGAACTCCCCGGCCACCGCACCGCCCTGGTCGTCGGCGACGTCATGGGACGCGGACTGCGCGCCGCCGTCGCGATGGGCGAACTGCGCACCGCCGTACGGACGCTCGCGCAGCTCGACCTCGAACCGGCCGAGGTGCTGTCCCACCTGGACGAGATCGCGCGCGGCCTCGGCGCCCCCGGCGGGGTGCAGCAGGCGACACGGGCGGCCCGCCGGCCCCGCGAGGCCGACCTGTCCGAGGTGTACCTCGCGACCTGCGTCTACGCCGTCTACGACTCGGTGACCCGGCGCTGCACCTTCGCCAACGCCGGCCATCTGCCGCCCGTCCTGGTCGAGCCCGGCGAGTCCGCGCTGATGCTGGACGTGCCGCCGGGCCTGCCGCTCGGCGTCGGCGGCGAGCCCTTCGAGGAGGTGGAGGTCGAACTGCCCGAAGGCGCCCTGCTCGCGCTCTACACGGATGGACTGGTCGAAAGCCGCGATCACCCCCTCGACGAGGGCCTGCAAGCCTTCGTCGGCGCGCTCACCGACCCCACCCGGCCCCTGGAGGACGTGTGCGACCGCGTCCTCAACACCCTCGGCAGCCACCACGGCGAGGACGACATCGCCCTGCTGATGGCCCGCGTCCAGGGACTGCCCGCCGACTCGGTCGGCGACTGGACCCTGCCGCGCGAGCCGCGCAGCGTCGGCCGGGCCCGCGAGTACGCGCGCGCCCAGCTGCTCAGCTGGGACATGGAATCCCTGGTCGACACCACGGAGCTGCTGGTCAGCGAGCTCGTCACCAACGCGCTCCGGTACGGCGAGGGCGAGATCAGACTCCGCCTCCTGCTCGACCGCACCCTGGTCTGCGAGGTCTGGGACTCCGGCCTGGTCCAGCCCCGCCGGCGCCGCGCCCGCGACACCGACGAGGGCGGCCGCGGCCTGCAACTGGTCGGCCTGCTCAGCGCGGCCTGGGGCTCACGCCGTACGCCGCGCGGCAAGACGGTGTGGTTCGAGCTGCCCCTGCCGGGCGACGAGACCCAGCTGACCGACCCGGCGGAGGCCCTGCTGAGCCTCTTCTGACCCGCCTCTTCCGACCCGCCCCGGTGTCGTACGGGTCCGGGTGCGCCGGGTGCGGCGCGCCCTGCCGTACGCGGCGAGCAGCAGCGCCACCCCGGCCGTGACCAAGGGCGGCACCAGGTCGGCGGAGATCATCACGACGCACCCCTGACCGCAACCGGAACACCGGTTCGAGTCGTCCCCGGTGGCAACACGCTCGGAGCGTATGCGCCGGAACCGGCCACCGCGACCGGGGACGGCCACAGGGAGGGGACCACCGTGGAGGACACGGACCGGAGAGACACCGAACCGAAAGCCGACCCGGCAGCCGAACCGACACCCGAACCCACAGCACCCGACCCGGCAGCCGACCCGGCACCCGAGCCCGCAGCCGCCGACGGCGATCAGCCCCCACAGCAGCCGCCCCCGCGCAGGAGACGGCTCCGCCGCACCCGCCGTATCGCCCTCGCCGTCCTCCTGGTCCTGCTCCTCCCACTCCTCACCGCCGAGACCGCCCTGCGCGTCAACTACATGGGCGACCCCGCCGACGGCACGTACACCAGGAACCGCGACGCGATCTGGCTCGGCCATGCCTGGGTCGACGGCCGCAAGACCGACGCGGACCTCACCGCGCTGGCCCGCAGCCTGAAGACCACCGGCATCCGCGACCTCTACGTCCACACCGGCCCGATGGAGCACGACGGCACGCTGCCGAAGTCGCTGTACCCACGGGCGCGCTGGCTGACCGACGCCGTGCACCGGGAGATGCCCGGCGTCCGCGTCCAGGCCTTCCTCGGCGACGTCCTCGCCACCGAGAGCCCCGACGGCATGCGGCTGGAGAAGGCCGCCACCCGGGCCGCCGTCGTCCGCTCCGCCCGCCAGGTCCTGGACGCCGGCTACGACGGGGTCCACCTCGACCTGGAGCCGCTGCACTCCGGCGACCGGAACTACCTGTCCCTGCTCGACGACGTGCGCGCGGTGACCCGGGCCGAGGGCGCGCAGCTCTCGGTGGCCGCCCACCAGATCGACCCGGTCCCCGCCTTCCACTCCTTCTGGGGCACGGTCGCCGGGCACCCCAAGTGGTGGTCGCAGGAGTTCTTCGGCCAGGTCGCCCGCCGCGTCGACCAGATCGCCGTCATGTCGTACGACACGATGCAGCCCCTGGAGAGCCTGTACGGCGGCTATGTCGCCCAGCAGACCTCCCTCGCCCTGGAGGTCACGCCGCCCACCACGCAGCTGCTGATGGGCCTGCCCTTCTACCACGAGAACCGTTTCGGCCACTGGAATCACGCCGAGACCGTCGCCGCCGCCGTCCGCGGCGTCCGCCTCGGCCTGTCCCGCACGGACGCCGGCCGCGAACGCTTCGGCGTCGCCGCGTACATCGACTTCGCGGCGACGGACGAGGACTGGACGGCGTACCGCGACGGCTGGGTCCGCCAGGACTAGTCGCGGGAGCGGCGCCTGATCTTCGAGCCCAGCCACACCAGCGGGTCGTACTTGCGGTCCACGGCCCGCTCCTTCAGCGGGATCAGCGCGTTGTCCGTGATCCGGATGCCCTCGGGGCAGACCTCGGTGCAGCACTTGGTGATGTTGCAGTAGCCGAGCCCGTGCTCGTCCTGGGCCGTGCGCCCCCGGTCCAGGCCGGTCTCCGGTGCCGCGTCCAGCGGGTGCATGTCCAGCTCGGCGACCCGCATGAGGAAGCGCGGACCGGCGAAGGCCGGCTTGTTCTCCTCGTGGTCGCGGACGACATGGCAGGTGTCCTGGCACAGGAAGCACTCGATGCACTTGCGGAACTCCTGCGAGCGGTCCACGTCCTCCTGCATCATCCGGTACTCGCCCGGCCCGAGCTCGGCGGGCGGCACGAACGCCGGGACCTCCCTGGCCTTGGCGTAGTTGAAGCCGACGTCCGTCACCAGGTCGCGGACGACCGGGAAGGCCCGCAGCGGGGTGACGGTGACCGTCTCCTCGCGGCCGAAGACCGACATGCGGGTCATGCACATCAGCCGCGGCCGCCCGTTGATCTCCGCCGAGCACGAACCGCACTTGCCGGCCTTGCAGTTCCAGCGCACGGCGAGATCGGGGGCCTGGGTGGCCTGGATGCGGTGGATGATGTCGAGGACCACCTCGCCCTCGTTCACCTCGACGCGGAAGTCCTCCAGCCCACCGCCCTCCGCGTCGCCCCGCCACACCCGGAAGCCGGCCTCGTAGCCGCTCATTCGGACAACTCCTCCTCGGCGAGGTACTTGACCAGCTCTTCCTTCTCGAAGAGGGCGAGCAGGTCGGGGCGTATGGGCTCGGTGGTCTGGCGTTCCAGGGCGATCTGGCCGCGCTCCGGGTCCGTCGCCGCCGGGCCGAGGACCGGGTCGGCCAGGGAGCACAGCAGGTTGACCGGACGCCACCGGCGGTCCATCGAGGGGTGGTCCTCGCGGGTGTGCCCGCCGCGCGACTCGGTGCGTTCCAGCGCGGCCCGCGCCACGCATTCACTGACCAGCAGCATGTTGCGCAGGTCCAGGGCGAGGTGCCAGCCCGGATTGAACTGCCGGTGCCCCTCCACACCGGCCCGGCGGGCCCGTACCCGCAGCTCGGCCAGCTTCTCCAGGGCCTGCTTCATCTCCGGCTCGCGGCGGATGATGCCGACCAGGTCGTTCATGGCCTGCTGGAGTTCCTGGTGGAGGGTGTACGGGTTCTCCGGCGGCCCCTCGTCGGGCCGCTCCGTCTCGGCGGAGAACGGCCGCAGCGCCTCCGCGGCGGCCGCGGCGACCTGGTCGTCGTCCACCCGGGGCCGCGCACCGGCCTCCCGGTCCGCCGCGTACCCGGCCGCGTGCCGGCCCGCCCGGCGCCCGAACACCAGCAGGTCGGACAGCGAGTTGCCGCCGAGCCGGTTGGAGCCGTGCATGCCGCCGGCCACCTCACCGGCCGCGTACAGCCCCGGCACCCCGCGCGCGGCGGCCGTGTCGGAGTCGACGGCGATGCCGCCCATCACGTAGTGGCAGGTGGGCCCGACCTCCATCGCCTCGGCCGTGATGTCGACGTCGGCCAGCTCCTTGAACTGGTGGTACATCGAGGGCAGCCGGCGCCTGATCACGTCGGCCGGCATCCGGGTCGACACGTCGAGGAAGACCCCGCCGTGCGGAGAGCCACGGCCCTCCTTCACCTCGGCGTTGATGGCGCGCGCCACCTCGTCGCGGGGGAGGAGTTCGGGCGGACGCCGGTTGTGGTCCGGGTCGTCGTACCAGCGGTCGCCCTCCTCCTCGGACTCGGCGTACTTCTCCTTGAAGACGTCCGGGACGTAGTCGAACATGAACCGCTTGCCGTCGGAGTTCCTGAGCACCCCGCCGTCGCCGCGCACCGACTCGGTGACGAGGATCCCCTTGACCGACGGGGGCCAGACCATGCCCGTCGGGTGGAACTGCACGAACTCCATGTTCAGCAGCGGCGCCCCGGCCAGCAGCGCCAGCGCGTGGCCGTCGCCGGTGTACTCCCACGAGTTCGACGTCACCTTGAACGACTTGCCGATACCGCCCGTGGCGAGCACCACCGAGGGCGCCTCCAGGACGAAGAAGCGGCCCGACTCGCGTGCGTAGCCGAAGACCCCGGAGACCTCGTTGCCCTCCTTGAGCACCCGCGTCACCGTGCACTCCTGGAGGACCTTGAGGCGGGACTCGTAGTCCCCGGTCTCCCGGAAGTCCTCCTGCTGGAGGGAGACGATCTTCTGCTGGAGCGTGCGGATCAGCTCCAGGCCGGTGCGGTCGCCGACGTGCGCGAGGCGCGGGTACTCGTGGCCGCCGAAGTTGCGCTGCGAGATCCGGCCGTCCTTCGTACGGTCGAACAGCGCGCCCCAGGTCTCCAGCTCCCACACCCGCTGCGGGGCCTCCTGGGCGTGCAGCTCGGCCATCCGCCACTGGTTGAGGAACTTGCCGCCGCGCATGGTGTCGCGGAAGTGGACCTGCCAGTCGTCGCCGGAGTTGACGTTGCCCATGGCCGCGGCGATGCCGCCCTCGGCCATCACGGTGTGCGCCTTGCCGAACAGCGACTTGCAGATCACGGCCGTACGGGCGCCCCGCTCGCGGGCCTCGATCGCGGCGCGCAGTCCGGCGCCGCCCGCGCCCACCACGACGACGTCCCACTCCTGCCGGTCGACCACGGACATCAAGAGCCCTCACTCATCAGAAGAAGCGCGGATCGTCGAAGACACCGGACGCCACGAGATAGACGTAGAAGTCGGCGAGCGCCACGCTCAGCAGCGACGCCCAGGCCAGGGCCATGTGCCGGGCGTTGAGCCGGCCGACCAGACGCCACATCCGGTAGCGCACGGGGTGCCGGGAGAAGTGCCTGAGCTTGCCGCCGACGATGTGCCGGCAGGAGTGGCAGGAGAGGGTGTACGCCCAGATCAGCACGATGTTCGCCAGGAACACCAGGGTGCCCAGGCCCATGTGGCCCCAGGCGTAGTGCTCGTCGCGGAAGGCGAGCACCGTGTCGTAGGTGAGGATGCCCGCGACCAGCAGCGCCGCGTAGAAGAAGTACCGGTGGACGTTCTGAAGGATCAGCGGGAAGCGGGTCTCGCCGGTGTACTTCTCGTGCGGCTCGGCCACCGCGCAGGCCGGCGGGGACGCCCAGAAGCCCCGGTAGTAGGCCTTGCGGTAGTAGTAGCAGGTCAGGCGGAAGCCGAGCGGGAAGATCAGGATGATGATCGCGGGGGAGACGCCCCACCAGGTGCCGAAGAGCCCCCAGTTCGGGCCGGCGCGCATCGGCTCGCAGTTCTCCGCGAGGCAGGGGGAGTAGAAGGGCGAGACGTACGGGGCCGCGTAGTAGTCGGCGTTCGCGAAGGCCCGCCAGGTCGAGTAGACGACGAAGGCCAGCAGCCCGGCGGCGGTGGCGGCCGGTGCCAGCCACCAGCGGTCGGTGCGCAGGTGCGGGGCGCGGATGGCGGCGCGCGTCGGGGCGTGGACGCCGCCGCGGGGTCGGGGGTGGGTGTCGGGTGGTTCCGTTCCAGTGGCCACGGTGCGGCTCCGGGTCGGGGTCAGGGGGCGCGGCGGTCGCGGGCGCCGAGGCCCTCGTCGTCCGAGTCCGTCCACAGGGAGCCGTCGTACGGCGTGTCGGGGATCGGGACGAGGTCGGGCCTCTTGGCCGCGCCGGGGGAGGCGGCCGCCGCCCGCAGCAGCGCGACGCTCTCCCGCAGGTGGTCGGCGTCGGTGCGGACCCGGCGCATCTCCAGGCCGTCACCGCCGAGCTGCTGTGCCAGCCGGTTCACCGACCGGGACAGGTCGTCGAGGCAGCGCTGGAGGGATGACAGGTCGTCGTGCACGGACATGACGTGACCTCACTTCCGTAGAGCCCGGCACCCGGCCGGCCCTGGACGGCGACGTTCATGCGCCTGCGAGTGTCGCGCGTCACACCCGCCGCTGGGAAGGGACGTGCAGCGATTGGCCGGGGCGTACAGGTGCGCGACGCGGTGCGTTGGGCCGCACGGGTGGGCTTGCACACCGTCGCCGCCGTGTCTCCCCGCACAGCCGAACCGTTTCCTCTTCAGTGGCCGAATACCGCACGAATACAAATGATCAACTCCATATACCGCAAACGCGATCACCACGGACGTGATCACCAGCCCCGCGGCCTACCGGAGGTAGCAGAGATGTCCCACGTCGGCGTCGGACCCCGCGCGGTCATGCGCTCGGTCGCCTTCCTCACCGCGGGTGTGCTCGCGCTCCCCGCGCTGACCGGGTGCAGCTCCGAGGACTCCTCCGGCAAGCCGCTCGCCGGGCAGGACATCGCCCTCGCGACCCGGGCCCGGATCGCCGACGGCGGCACCCTGCACTGGGCCGTGGACTCGGTGCCGGACACCCTGAACACCTTCCAGTCGGACGCCGACGCCACCACGGCCCGCGTCGCGCAGGCCGTGCTGCCCTCGATGTACCGGATGGACGCGGCCGGCCGCCCGGTGCGCAACCCGGACTACCTGGAGTCCGCGAAGGTCGTCGACACCGAGCCCAAGCAGGTCGTCCTCTACAAGCTCAACCAGCAGGCCGTCTGGAGCGACGGCCGGGAGATCGGCGCCGCCGACTTCGCCGCCCAGTGGCGGGCCCTGTCCGGCAAGGACAGCGCCTACTGGACCGCCCGCAACGCCGGCTACGACCGCATCGAGAAGATCGAGCGCGGCGACAACGACCTGGAGGTCAAGGTCACCTTCAGCCGGCCCTACGCCGACTGGAAGTCGCTGTTCACGCCGCTGTACCCGAAGGACGTCATGGGCACCCCGGACTCCTTCAACGACGGAGCACGGCGGGGGCTCAAGGTCACCGCCGGGCCGTTCTCCCTCAAGAAGGTCGACACCAAGGCCGACGAGGTCGTCCTCACCCGCAATCCCCGCTGGTGGGGCGACCAGCCCAAGCTCTCCGAGATCGTGCTGCGCGCCGTGCCGCGCGACAAGCGGGTCTCCGCGCTGACCGCCGGCGAGGTCGACCTCGCCGAGATCGACCCGGAGACCGCCGAGCAGGTCGCGCTCGCCGCCGGGCCCCGGACCACGGGCACCGGCGCCCCGGTCATGGGCGCGAGCGGCAGCCCCGCCCCCGGAGCGGGCGGCACGCCGCTGCCCGGCCCCGACGGCAAGCGGTCCGCCGCGGACGACCTGCGCTCCTGGGCCGTCGCCAACGGCTCCGACGAGGACGCCGCCGACGAGGAGACCCTCGCCCGCGAGAAGCGCCGCGAGACCGCGGAGAAGTACCGGCGCCGGCAGGAGGCCCTGCGCGGCTTCGAGCTCCGCAAGTCGCTGGAGCCCGCCTACACCCAGCTCGCCCTCAACGGCGCCGACGGGCCCCTCGCCGACGAACGCGTCCGCCGCGCCGTCGCCCGCGCACTGGACCGCGGAGCACTGGCCAAGGCGGTGCTGAAGCCGCTGGGCCTGCCCGCCCAGCCCGTGGGCAGCCACCTCGCCCTGGCCGGGCAGCCCGTGTACGCCGACAACAGCGGAGCCCTCGGCGGCCCGGACGCCAAGGAGGCCCGCGCCCTCCTCGCGGACGCCGGGTGGGTGCCCGGCGGGCCCGTGGACAAGCGGGAGAAGGGGGAGGAGGCGGCCGGCGCCAAGGGCGAGAAGAGCAAGGACAAGGACGGCAAGGACGAGAAGTCCGAGGGCGGTGACGACGGCACCTACATCGTCGGCGAGGACAACAAGAACGACGACACCGACCAGGAGAGCGGCGAGAAGCACCGCAGCGGCAAGAACACCGCCCAGGGCGGCGCGCCCGGCGCCTACGCCCCCAAGGGCACCGCCGCCCCGGCGGCCGGCTCGGCGGTCAAGCCCCTGGCCAAGGACGGCAAGGCCCTCACCCTGCGCTTCGTGCTCCCCTCCGGGCCGGGCTCCGAGGCGCTGCGCACCGTCGCCGACCGCATCACCGGCATGCTGAAGAAGGTCGGCATCGCCACCGACATCACCAAGGTCTCCGACGAGAGCTACTTCAAGGACCACATCGCCTCCGGCGAGTACGACCTGGCGCTCTACTCCTGGCCGACCACCGCCTTCCCCGCCACCGACGCCCGCCCCATCTACGCCAAGCCCGTCCCGGCCGCCGACGGCTCCCTGAACGTCGCGCAGAACTACACCCGGGTCGGCACCGACCAGGTCGACCAGCTCTTCGACCAGGCCCTGGGGACGCTGGACGAGAAGGAGGCCCGCGACCTGCTGCGCAAGGCCGACTA
>NZ_WWHX01000059.1 GCF_009862125.1 Streptomyces sp. SID5910 | reverse complement strand
CCGCGCGCCCCCGCCCCGGGCCCGCCCCGCCCGCGCCCAGCGCCCGTGCGCCGCACCGATAACCCGCGGCGATCAATAACGATCGTGCTTTCGATAACAGAACTCTTGACGCACATGTGAAGCCGAAGCAGACTCCCGTCCATCGGTCGGCATTGTCGAACACCTACCGGCAATACGCGTTAGAGTGTGACAACGCCAAGGGCCGCCATCGCTCTCACACCGAGGGCGCCGGAACACCCGGAGGGACCCGGGGTTCGGCTTCCCCTGGACGAAGGACAAAGGAGTCGCGGGTGTCCAGCTCCGACATCTTCATCGGCGAGACCATCGGTACCGCCATACTCATCCTGCTCGGCGGCGGAGTCTGCGCCGCCGTGACGCTCAAGGCCTCCAAGGCCCGCAACGCCGGCTGGCTCGCCATCACCTTCGGGTGGGGCTTCGCCGTCATGACGGCCGCGTACATCTCCGGCCCGCTCTCCGGCGCCCACCTCAACCCGGCCGTGACGGTCGGCATCGCGATCAAGGACGGCGACTGGAGCAACGTCCCGACCTACTTCGCGGGGCAGCTCCTCGGAGCCATGATCGGCGCGGTCCTCGTCTGGCTCGCCTACTACGGCCAGTTCCAGGCCCACCTCACCGACCGGGAGATCGTCGGCGGTCCGGGCGCGCAGGACACGACGGCCAAGGCCGTCGAGGCGCAGGAGACCGGAGCCGGACCCGTGCTGGGCGTCTTCTCGACGGGCCCGGAGATCCGCAACGTGGTGCAGAACCTCGCGACGGAGATCATCGGCACCTTCGTCCTGCTGCTCGCCATCCTCACCCAGGGCCTCAACGACGAGGGCAACGGTCTCGGCGTCCTGGGCGCCCTCGTCACCGCGTTCGTGGTGGTCTCGGTCGGCCTCTCCCTCGGCGGCCCGACGGGCTACGCGATCAACCCGGTCCGCGACCTCGGCCCGCGCATCGTGCACGCGCTGCTCCCCCTGCCCAACAAGGGCGGCTCCGACTGGGGCTACGCCTGGATCCCGGTCGTCGGTCCGCTGATCGGAGGAGCGATCGCCGGAGGTGTCTACAACGTCGCGTTCGCCTGAGCGGGCCTCCGCTCGGCCATCATCGAGCCGCAGCACACGCGCCGCAGCACCGGCCGTCCCACCACGGAATCCCAGGAGCACACAGTGACCGACGCCCACACCGCAGGCCCCTTCATCGCCGCCATCGACCAGGGCACCACCTCCTCGCGCTGCATCGTCTTCGACCGCGACGGACGCATCGTCTCCGTCGACCAGAAGGAGCACGAGCAGATCTTCCCCAAGCCGGGCTGGGTGGAGCACGACGCCACCGAGATCTGGAGCAACGTCGAGGAGGTCGTCGCCGGGGCGGTCGAGAAGGCCGGCATCACCCGCGACGACATCAAGGCCATCGGCATCACCAACCAGCGCGAGACCACCCTCGTCTGGGACAAGAACACCGGCGAGCCCGTCCACAACGCCATCGTCTGGCAGGACACCCGCACCGACGCCCTGTGCCGCGAGCTCGGCCGCAACGTCGGCCAGGACCGCTTCCGCCGCGAGACCGGCCTCCCCCTCGCCTCCTACTTCGCCGGCCCCAAGGCCCGCTGGCTGCTCGACAACGTCGACGGCCTGCGCGAGCGCGCCGAGGCGGGCGACCTGCTCTTCGGCACCATGGACACCTGGGTCATCTGGAACCTGACCGGCGGGGTGAACGGCGGCAAGCACGTCACCGACGTCACCAACGCCTCCCGCACCATGCTGATGAACCTGCACACCATGGAGTGGGACGCGCGCATCTGCGAGTCCATCGGCGTGCCGATGCAGATGCTCCCCGAGATCCGCTCCTCCGCCGAGGTCTACGGCGAGATCACGGGCGGCAAGCTGGGCGACCTGCTCGGCGGCATCCCCGTCGCCTCCGCGCTCGGCGACCAGCAGGCGGCCCTGTTCGGCCAGACCTGTTTCTCCGAGGGCGAGACCAAGTCGACGTACGGCACCGGCACCTTCATGGTGATGAACACCGGTGACAAGATCATCAACTCGTACTCGGGCCTGCTGACCACGGTCGGCTACAAGATCGGCGACCAGGACACGGTCTACGCCCTGGAGGGCTCGATCGCCGTCACCGGCTCGCTGGTGCAGTGGATGCGCGACCAGATGGGCCTGATCTCCACGGCCGCCGAGATCGAGACCCTGGCCCTCACGGTCGAGGACAACGGCGGCGCCTACTTCGTCCCGGCCTTCTCCGGCCTGTTCGCCCCGTACTGGCGCTCCGACGCCCGCGGTGTGATCGCCGGCCTGACCCGGTACGTCACCAAGGCGCACCTCGCGCGCGCCGTGCTGGAGGCCACCGCCTGGCAGACCCGCGAGATCGCCGACGCCATGACGAAGGACTCCGGCGTCGAGCTCTCGGCCCTCAAGGTCGACGGCGGCATGACCTCCAACAACCTGCTGATGCAGACCCTCGCCGACTTCGTGGACGCCCCCGTGGTGCGCCCGATGGTCGCCGAGACCACCTGCCTCGGCGCCGCCTACGCCGCCGGTCTCGCCGTCGGCTTCTGGAACAGCACCGACGACCTGCGCGCCAACTGGCGGCGGGCCGCCGAGTGGACCCCCCGCATGGACGCGGAGACCCGCGACCGTGAGTACAAGAGCTGGCTCAAGGCCGTCGAGCGGACCATGGGCTGGCTCGAGGACGAGGAGTAAGAACCACCATGACCACTCAGTCCACCCTGCAGTCCGTGCCTGCCCTGGGTACGCACCCGGCCTCCGGCTCGAACCCGAGCCGGGCCGAGACCCGGGAGCAGCTCTCCAAGGCGTCGTACGACCTTCTCGTGATCGGCGGCGGCATCCTGGGCATCTCCACCGCCTGGCACGCCGCGCAGTCCGGTCTCAGGGTGGCCGTGGTCGACGCCGGCGACTTCGCCGGCGCCACCTCCTCCGCCTCCTCCAAGCTGCTCCACGGCGGACTGCGCTACCTGCAGACCGGCGCGGTGAAGCTGGTGGCGGAGAACCACTTCGAGCGCCGTGCGGTCTCCCGCCAGGTGGCCCCCCACCTGGCGAACCCGCTCACCTTCTACCTCCCCGTGTACAAGGGCGGGCCGCACGGCGCGGCGAAGCTCGGCGCCGGCGTCTTCGCGTACTCGGCGCTGTCCGCCTTCGGTGACGGCGTCGGCCACCTGCTCTCGCCGGCCAAGGCCGCGCAGGACGTGCCGGAGCTGCGCACCGACAACCTCAAGGCCGTGGCCGTGTACGGCGACGACCAGATGAACGACGCCCGCATGGCGCTGATGACGGTGCGCGCGGCGGTCGACTCGGGCGCGGTCGTCCTCAACCACGCCGAGGTCACCGGACTGCGCTTCACCAAGGGCCGGGTGACCGGCGCCGAGCTGAAGGACCGGCTGACCGGCGACGAGTTCGGAGTCGGCGCCCGCCTGGTGCTCAACGCCACCGGCCCCTGGGTGGACCACCTGCGCCGCATGGAGGACCCGAACGCGGCGCCCTCCATCCGCCTGTCCAAGGGCGCGCACCTGGTGCTGAAGCGCACCGCGCCCTGGAAGGCCGCGCTGGCCACGCCGATCGACAAGTACCGGATCACCTTCGCCCTCCCCTGGGAGGACATGCTGCTGCTCGGCACGACCGACGAGGAGTTCGAGGGCGACCCCGCGGACGTCGCGGTCAACGACAAGGACATAGCGCAGATCCTGGACGAGGCCGCGTTCTCCATCCGCGACCAGCAGCTCGACCGGGACCTCATCACGTACTCCTTCGCGGGTCTGCGCGTGCTGCCGGGCGGGCCCGGTGACACCGCGAAGGCCAAGCGCGAGACGGTCGTCACCGAGGGCCGGGGCGGCATGCTGTCCGTCGCGGGCGGCAAGTGGACCACCTTCCGCCACATCGGCCGTACGGTCATGAAGAAGCTGGAGGCGCTGCCGGGCCACCCGCTCGGCGACGACTTCGAGCCGATCGCCTCGCTGCCGAAGAAGCTGCCGCTGCCCGGTGTCGCCAACCCGCGCGCCGTCGCCCACCGGCTGCTGGTGGACGGCCCGGCGCCCGGCCCGCGCATGGCCGCGGACACCGCCAAGCACCTGGCCACGCACTACGGTTCGCTGGCCTTCGACATCGCCCGCCTCGCCAACGAGAGCCCGGAGCTGGCCGAGCGCGTCCACCCCGACGCGCCGGAGATCTGGGCGCAGGTCGTGTGGGCCCGCGACCACGAGTGGGCCGAGACGCCGGACGACGTGCTGCGCCGCCGCACGACGCTGACGATCCGCGGCCTGGCTACGGACGAGGTCCGCGCCAAGGTGCGGGACGTGCTCGACAAGAAGTAGCCGGAGCGGCGCGGTCCGGGGGTGTCCGAGCCACTTGCGCGGGGCAGTGATCCGTTCACTCCCCCGTGCAAGGGGACTGCGGGCGGTCCCTCGGCACGCCGTAAGGTTGGGGGGTACGCGAGGGCACGTCGGAAGGAGGCGCTGGGTGATCGAGCTCGAGGGGGTTCCCGAGCTGATCGACCCGGTCATGGTGGCCGCGTTCGAGGGCTGGAACGATGCCGGTGACGCCGCCTCCGCCGCGGTCGCGCACCTGGACAAGGAGTGGAAGGGCGAGGTGTTCGCGGCGCTGGACGCCGAGGACTACTACGACTTCCAGGTGAACCGCCCCACGGTCTTCATGGACGGCGGTGTCCGCAAGATCACATGGCCGACGACCCGCCTCTCGGTGGTCCGCGTCGGCGGCGACAAGCCGCGCGACCTCGTCCTCGTCCGCGGCATCGAACCGTCCATGCGCTGGCGCTCGTTCTGCAACGAACTGCTCGGCTTCGCCCACGAGCTGGGCGTGGAGCTGGTCGTCGTGCTGGGCGCCCTGCTGGGCGACACCCCGCACACCCGTCCGGTGCCGATCAGCGGGACCACGTCGGACGCCGACCTGGCCCGCCGCATGGACCTGGAGGAGACCAAGTACGAGGGCCCCACGGGCATCGTCGGCATCCTCCAGGAGGCGTGCACGCACGCGGGCGTGCCGGCCGTGTCGCTGTGGGCGGCGGTGCCGCACTACGTGTCGCAGCCGCCGAACCCGAAGGCCACGCTGGCCCTGCTGAACCGGCTGGAGGACCTGATCGGCGTGCGGGTCCCGCTGGGCGAGCTGCCCGAGGACGCGCGCGCCTGGCAGGTCGGCGTGGACCAGCTGGCCGCGGAGGACAGCGAGGTCGCCGAGTACGTCCAGTCGCTGGAGGAGGCCCGGGACACCGCGGAGCTGCCGGAGGCGTCGGGCGAGGCGATCGCCCGCGAGTTCGAGCGGTATCTGCGGCGCCGGGACGGTGGCACCGGACCGGGCGGGCACGCCACGGCGGACGGCAGCGACGGGACGCCCGGCACGCCGTATCTGCGGGACAACCCGAGCGGCCGGGCGCGGCCGCCCAAGCCGCCCAAGCCGCCGCAGGCGGGCGGGGACGACGAGGAGTCGTCGGAGGACTGAGCCCGGTGGGTGTGAGTGAGGGGCGCTTCCCTGGTGGGAGCGCCCCTCAGTCGTTTCGTGCGGGTCACTGCGGGGGACGCGAACCGGCGCTTGCCGGGTGCCGCTGCGCCCACCCGTGCCGCCCCCGCGGCACGACTGCCCGCAGCTACGTAGGCGGCGTTACAGCGCCACGCCCAGCAAGGCGTCGACCGTGCGGGAGACGACGCCCGGGGCGCCGGTGTCTGTGCCGCCGGTTTCCTGCTGGAGGGCGGCCCAGCGGTCGACGGCGTCGAGGGCGGCCGGGGAGTCGAGGTCGTTCGCGAGGGCCTCGCGGATCTCCTCGACGAGGGCCTCGGCCGGCGGGCCGTCGGGCCGGGAGACGGCGGCGCGCCAGCGGTCGAGCCGGGCGAGGGCGTCCTCCAGCACCTGGTCGGTCCACTCCCAGTCGGAGCGGTAGTGGTGGGCGAGCAGGGTGAGCCGGACGGCGGCCGGGTCGACGCCCTCGCGGCGCAGCTGGGAGACGAAGACCAGGTTGCCCTTGGACTTCGACATCTTCTCGCCGTCCAGAGCGACCATGCCGGCGTGCACGTAGGCCTTGGCCATGGGGAACTCGCCGGTGAGCACCTGGGCGTGCGAGGCGCCCATCTCGTGGTGCGGGAAGGCCAGGTCGGAGCCGCCGCCCTGGACGTCGAAGCCCATGCCGAGGTGGTCGAGGGCGATGGCCACGCACTCGATGTGCCAGCCGGGGCGTCCGCGGCCGAGGGAGGCGCCGTCCCAGCTGGGCTCGCCCTCGCGGGCCGCCATCCACAGCATCGGGTCGAGCGGGTTCTTCTTGCCCGGCCGGTCCGGGTCGCCGCCGCGCTCGGCGGACAGCAGCCGCATGGCCGCGGCGTCGAGGTGGGAGACCTGGCCGAAGTGGGGGTCGGACTCGACGGAGAAGTAGACGTCCCCCTCGAGTTCGTAGGCGGCGCCGGCGTCGCGCAGCCGCTCGACGAGCGGGACGATGCCGGGTATGGCCTCCACGGCGCCTATGTACTGCTGCGGCGGGAGCATGCGCAGCGCGGTCATGTCCTCGCGGAAGAGGGCGGTCTCCTTCTCGGCGAGGGCGGTCCAGTCGACGCCGTCCCGCTCGGCCCGCTCCAGGAGGGGGTCGTCGACGTCGGTGACGTTCTGGACGTAGTGAACCTGCCGCTTGGTGTCGAGCCACACGCGCTGCACGAGGTCGAACGCGTTGTAGGTCGCCGCGTGCCCCATGTGGGTGGCGTCGTACGGGGTGATGCCGCAGACGTAGATACGGGCGACGGGACCGGGGTCGAGGGTGACGAGGCCGCCGGTCGCGGTGTCGTGGATCCTCAGGTCGCGGCCCTGACCAGGCAGGGCGGGGACCTCGGAAGCGGGCCAGGCATGCATGTCATGAGCGTAACCGGACGGGTGTTCCGTACACGAACCGGACCGGGCCGGATGGCCGGTAAGGCGCTCTTGCGCGTCACCGGCCGTTGTGCAGGTCGGTCCCTACACGGGTGGCCAGGGAATGGCCGGCCACTCGCCGCTCGGTTCCGGGTGCTTGCCGGTCTCCAGCAGGGCGCCGACACGCGCGCGCGTGGCGTCCAGTTCGGCGGGGGTGATCAGCCCGCCGAGCCGGGCCGCGAGCGGCGCGCCGTCCTTCAGGGCCTCCTGGAGGGCGTCCAGCGCCGCCAGGGCCTCCGCGGTCAGCGGGTCGCCCGCCCAGCCCCACAGGAGCGTGCGCAGCTTGTTCTCGGCGTGGAAGGTCACCCCGTGGTCGATGCCGTAGAGCCGCTCCCCGGCCGCGGGCAGCAGGTGGCCGCCCTTGCGGTCGGCGTTGTTGACGACGGCGTCCAGGACGGCGAGCCGCCGCAGCCGCTCGTCGTCGGCGTGCACCAGCAGCGCCGTGCGGCCCTCGTCGACCTCGGCGAACGCGACGGCCTTCCAGCCGGGGCCGGGCTCCTCGGCGTCCACCAGGGCCAGCAGTTCCGACTCGGGCACGGCGTCGATCCACAGCTGGACCATGCCCTCGCCGTACGGGCCGTCGCGCAGCACGGTGGGCGGTACGAGGCCCCAGCCGGTCGCCTCGGAGACCTCGTACGCGGCGACCTCGCGCTGGGCGAGCGTGCCGTCCGGGAAGTCCCACAGGGGGCGCTCCCCCGCCACGGGCTTGTAGATGCAGGCCGCCTCGCGTCCCTCGTGCGCCACCGTGCAGTACAGCGCCGCGTTGGACGCCTCACGGATGCGTCCGCGCACGGTCAGCTCGCCCCGGGCGAGCAGCTCGGCGGCCGCCGCGTCGGTGGTCACGCTCCGCGGCGGTATCCGTTCTGGCGCGGACATACGTGTCCTTCCGGGTCGAGCGGGAGGCTGCACAGCGGGCACGGCGGCCGCCCGGCGTTGACGACGTCGAGGGCGCGCTTGGCGAAGGACCTGGCCTGCGCGCCGGTGAGACGGACGCGGAGCATCGGGGGGCCGTTCTCCTCGTCCTGGAGGAGTCGCTCCTCGGCCTCGGCCAGGTCCTCCTCGGACTCGGCCTCCAGCTCGACGAGGGCCTGCGCCTCCACGATCATGCACTGGTCCTCGCCGTCCCAGGCGAGCGCCATGGTGCCGACCCGGAACTCCTCCTCCACGGGGGTGTCCAGCGGCGCCGTGTCGGCGGCCTCGGTGGGGGCCACGGCGGGGACGACGGTGCTGCCGCCGCTGCGCCGCACGACCTCGTCGAGGAGCTCGTCCATGCGTTCGGCGAGCGCGGCGACCTGGGTCTTCTCCAGGGCCACGCTGGTCACCCGGGAGCCGGCGATGGCCTGGAGGAAGAACGTACGGCGTCCGGGCAGCCCGACCGTGCCGGCCACGAAACGATCCGGTTGGTCGTAGAGGAACACCTGACGGGACACGTCCTGTCTCCATGGGAAGTCGGGGAAGTCGGGGGAAGCGGGAATCGGGGGGGCGGTCACTGCTGCGATCGCTTCACCCTACTGCGGCCGACGATCACGGTGCGCCCGCACTACCACCGACCGGGGCGTCACCCTCCGCGGGCTCCTCGCGGGGGGCCAGGGAGGCGAAGTCACCGGTGTCGCCGAGGCGGACGAGGTACGGCCGCAGCCGGGTGTAGCGGATCGCGGTGACGGAGCAGGGTTCGACGGAGATGCGCTGGAAGAGGTCGAGGTGGAGACCGAGGGCCTCCGCGACGAGGGACTTGATGATGTCGCCGTGGGAGCACATCAGGTAGACGGCGTCGGCGCCGTGGTCGCGCTCCACGCGCGCGTTCCACTCGCGTACCGCCTCGGCGGCGCGGGTCTGCATGGCGCGCATCGACTCGCCACCGGGAAAGGCCGCCGCGGAGGGGTGCGCCTGCACGACCTCCATCAGGGGCTCGTCCTTGAGCTCGGCGAGTTTGCGGCCGGACCAGTCGCCGTAGTGGCACTCCCCGATGCGTTCGTCGGTGTGCGCCCGCAGTCCGGGGCGGGCGTCGAGCAGGGGCCGGACCGTCTCCTGACAGCGCTGGAGCGGGCTGGCGACGACCTCGGCGAGCGGCAGGCCGGCGAGGCGGCCGGGCAGCGCGGCGGCCTGCGCGGCGCCGCGTTCGTCGAGGGCGACGCCGGGCGTCCAGCCGGCGAGCAGCCCCTCGGTGTTGGCGGTGGAACGTCCGTGCCTAACCAGGATCAGCGTGGGCATGCGGCCAGGGTAGGCGCACGACGCGGTGCGAGGACGACGGGGCGAAGGGAGAATGCGTTCGGTGATCGTCGACTGTGCCATCTACCGGGGCGGGCACCGGACGGACGGGCCCGCCGACTTCTCCGACGCGCTCGGCGAGGCGCGGGAGGCCGGCGGCTTCGTGTGGGTCGGGCTGCACGAGCCGACGGAGGAGGAGTTCGACCTGGTCACCGAGGAGTTCGGGCTCCATCCGCTGGCCGTGGAGGACGCCCTGAAGGCGCACCAGCGGCCCAAGCTGGAGGTGTACGAGGACTCGCTCTTCGCCGTCCTCAAGCCGGTGGTGTACGAGCCGGAGAGCGACGCCGTCTCCGCCGACGAGATCATGATCTTCCTGGGCGACGCGTTCGTGGTCGTCGTCCGGCACGGCGAGGGCGCCCCGCTGAAGGCGGTGCGGCAGCGCCTGGAGCACGAGCCGGAGCTGCTCGGCAAGGGGCCCACCGCCGTGCTGTACGCGATAGCGGACGCCGCCGTCGACCACTACCTGGACGTGGCGGTCGAGCTTCAGAACGACCTGGAGGAGCTGGAGGCGGAGGTCTTTTCGCCGGACGGCGGCGGCTCGCGGCACACCGCGTCCCGGATCTACAACTTCAAGCGGCAGGTGCTGGAGTTCCGCCGCGCGACCGGGCCGCTGGCGCCGCCGCTGGCCCGGCTGTCGGGCACGGGCGCGTACGGCTCCGTGCCGTTCGTGAACGACAAGGCCCGGCCCTTCTTCCGGGACGTGAGCGACCACCTCACGCGTGTGAACGAGTCGGTGGAGAGCCTGGACCGGCTGGTCTCGGACATCCTGTCGGCGCACCTGGCGCAGACGGGTGTCCGGCAGAACGACGACATGCGGAAGATCTCCGCGTGGGCCGCCATGGCCGCGGTGCCGACGATGCTCGCGGGGATCTACGGCATGAACTTCGAGCACATGCCGGAACTGCGCTGGGTGTGGGGCTACCCCGCGGTGATCGTGGTGATGGCCGTGCTGGAAGTGCTGCTGTTCCGCACCTTCAAGCGGCGGGGCTGGCTGTAGCGCGCCGGGTACGGGCCTCTCAGGCCAGCTCGGGGGCCGCGGTGGCGGGTCCGCCGAGGGCGTCGCGCCGCTCGGGTGTCCGCAGGGTCACCATGCGGCGCCAGCCGGCCACCCGCTCGTAGGCGTACACCGCGTGGATGCCCGCCGCGAGCAGCGCCGACCTCGCCCGGGACCAGCCGAGCAGCCGGCCCATGCGGGCCATCACCGCGAGGCTGACGTCGCGGTGGACGCGGATCTCGGCGTGCGCGCACTCGCGCAGCGTCCGCTGGATGTAGCGGCCGTGCCCGGCGGCGGCGTAGCGCAGCAGTTCCTCGTGGGAGTAGGCGAGGTGGTTGTCCTCGTCGGCGGAGATCATGCGCACGGCCCGCCCCAGGTCGGGGTGGTCCGAGAAGTACCTGAGGAGCAGCGCCATCTGCTCGGCCGCGCGCTGCTCGGTGACCCTGCTGTGCGCGAGGTAGGTGATGACGTCCCGCACGGTCAGGGCCCGGTCGGCCTTGAGCTTCTCGTGGGCGAGGCCGATGCCGTGCCGCTCCAGGAGCATCGTGTAGTCGGTGTCGGGGGGCACGTCGACGGGCTCCAGGCCGCGCTTCTTCAGCAGGGCGTTGAAGATCCGTCCGTGCTTGTCCTCGTCCGCGCCGTGCCGGGCGATCTTCGGGGCGAGGGCGCGCTCGCTCTGAGGGACCAGTGCCGCGATGCGCGCGTTCTCCCAGCCGCCCTGCGACTCGCCGCTGGCGGCGATCGAGCAGAACAGACGGAACGACTCGTCGTCGTCGAGGATCTCCTGGAACAGGCTCTTTGCCGAAAGCATCGCTGGCACCTCTCTGCCTCCGCAGGGCTCCGCAGGTTCGGCGGTCTCCGCGAAGAACGAGTCAAGTGCGGGACGCCGGATGCGGCAACAGGTGCGGCGGGGAAGTGCGCCGAAAGAAGGACGGTACGTGCGCGGGAGGGCGTAACCCCACGCGCGCGGACGCGTTGTTCCGCGTGACGGCCGTGGCGGGGAAGACCCCCGAGCCCCCACCACGGCCGCAGAACTTCTCCGACGCTCCCGCGTCAGGCCAGCCCGGCGCGCTCCAGCGCCTCGGTGCCGGCGCGGAGCGCGGCGAGCCGCTCGTCCAGGGTGAAGCCCGCGGGAGCCAGGGTCAGCGTGGTGACACCGGCGGCGGCGTAGGCCTTCATCCGGTCCGCGATCCGGTCGACACTGCCGAGCAGCGTCGTCCGGTCGATCAGGTCGTGCGGGACGGCCGCGGCGGCGCCCTGCTTGTCGCCGGACAGGTACTTGTCCTGGATCTCGGCGGCCTCCCGCTCGTAGCCCATGCGCTGGGCGAGCTGGTTGTAGAAGTTCTGCTTGCGGCTGCCCATGCCGCCCACGTAGAGCGCGGTGTACGGGCGGAAGGTGTCGGCGAGCGCGCTGACGTCCTTGTCGTCGCCGAGGGCGAGCGGCAGCGTGGGGACGATGTCGAAGCCGTCGAGGGTCTTCCCGGCCTTCTCGCGTCCGGCGCGCAGATGCCCGATCGCGGTCTCCTCCAGGTGGTCGGCGGACGGGAAGATCAGCAGGGCGCCGTCGGCGATCTCGCCGGTCTGCTCCAGGTTCTTCGGGCCGATCGCGGCGATGTACAGCGGGATGTGCTCGCGCTGCGGGTGCACGGTCAGCTTGATGGGCTTGCCGGGGCCGCTGGGCAGCGGCAGCGTCCAGTGCTGCCCCTCGTACGAGAGCCGCTCCCGGGTCATCGCCTTGCGCACGATCTCGACGTACTCGCGGGTGCGGGCGAGCGGCTTGTCGAACTTGACGCCGTACCAGCCCTCGGAGACCTGCGGTCCGGAGACGCCGAGGCCGAGGCGGAACCGGCCGCCGGACAGGGAGTCGAGGGTGGCGGCCGTCATCGCGGTCATGGCCGGCTGGCGGGCCGGGATCTGGAAGATGGCCGAGCCGACGTCGATGCGCTCGGTCTGGGCGGCGACCCAGGTGAGCACCGTCGCGGCGTCCGAGCCATAGGCCTCGGCGGCCCAGCACACGGCGTAGCCGAGCCGGTCGGCCTCCTTGGCGACGGCCAGGTTGTCCGCGTCCATTCCGGCACCCCAGTAGCCGAGGTTGATCCCGAGCTGCATGGCCGATTCCCCTTACCGATCAGTAACGTCTGTGGTGCCCCGACCCTAGCGTGCGTATTCGGTTGTCCACAGGCCCCCACAGCGCAAGCCGTGGCCAGTAATGTCGGCGTTCATGGAGCAGAGGCATCTCGGCCGCACCGGCCTGCGCGTGTCCCGCATCGGGCTGGGCACCCTCACCTGGGGCAGGGACACCGACGAGCACGACGCGGCAGACCTTCTGAAGACCTTCTGGGAAGCGGGCGGGACCCTCGTCGACACCGCCGACGTGTACGGCGACGGGGAGGCCGAATACCTCCTCGGCCGACTCATGGAGGGCCTGGTGCCGCGCCGGGACCTGGTGATCTCGACCAAGGCCGGCAGCGTCCGAGATCCCGACCGCCGCTTCGACGGCTCGCGCGGCCATCTGCTCGCCGCGCTGGACGCCTCCCTGGCCCGGCTGGGCACGGACCACGTCGACGTGTGGCACCTGCACGCCTTCGACCCGGACACGCCGCTGGAGGAGACGCTGCACGCCCTCGACGTGGCCGTCAGCAGCGGCCGCGCCCGCTATGCCGGGGTCTCCAACTTCTGCGGCTGGCAGCTGGCCAAGGCGGCGACCTGGCAGCTGGCGGCGCCGGGCGTGCGCAACCGGGTGGCCAGTACGCAGATGGAGTACTCGCTGCTCCAGCGCGGCGTCGAGCGCGAGGTGCTGCCGGCCGCGCTGGACCTCGGCATCGGGCTGCTGCCCTCCTCGCCGCTGGGCCGGGGGGTCCTCACGGGCAAGTACCGCAAGGACGCGACGCCTCCCGACTCGCGGGGCGCCTCGGAGCACCTGGCCCCCTTCGTCGAGCCCTACCTGGACGACACGGCCGGGCACATCGTGGACGCGGTGGCGACGGCGGCGGACGGGCTAGCGGTGACCCCGCTCCAGGTCGCCCTGGCCTGGATCCGGGACCGGCCCGGGGTGGTCGCCCCGATCATCGGCCCGCGCAACGCGCAGCAGCTCACGGCGGCGTTGTCAGTGGAGACCCTTAGTCTTCCTGACGAGATCTGCCGGGCGCTCGACGACGTGTCGGCGCCCGTGCACCGCTATCCCGATCACGACTGGAGCACGCTGTGAGCACGCAGCCCGAACCCGCCGAGGACACCGCGGACGCCGTGGACACCGAGCCGGGAGCGCCGGGCACCGCGCGGGAGTCCGAGCGGAACGACACGGACGCGGACGCCGGCGGGGCGCAGGCTCCGGAGCCGGATGCCGCCGACGCCGACGCCGACGCCGACGCCGGGGACGCTGCCGGGGAGGCCGGTGACGGGACCGGTGCGGCCGGTGAGGGCGCGGCGGCTCAGGTGTCGGAGGCCGAGGCCGAGCTGGCCGCCCAGCGGCTGGAGCGGGAGCGGATCGAGCGCCGCAAGGCCGAGAAGCAGCAGCCGATCGCCAGCGGGACCAAGCTCAGCGGCACCGCGGCCGAGCTGCTCGCCGCCGTGCGCGCCGTGGAGAGCGGCGAGAAGCCGGCCGCCACGGTCTTCGGCGAGCCCCGGCCCGCACCCCGCCGCCCCGCCCCCGAGCCGGTACGACGCCCGCAGCCGGCGCCGGACGGGCCCGCCCCCGTGCCCGCGGGACCCGCGCCGGAGACCGTTCAGGCCGTGCGGCGCGTCCTGGCCGAGGGCGGCGCCCCCGAGACGCTCGCGCCGGGGGCCTCCGCGCTGCTCGGCGAGGCGGCCGAGGAGTCGCTGCGCGCGGACCCCTGGCAGCTGCTCCGGGTCGCCGGGGTCCGGCCGGAGCAGGCCGACGGGTTCGCCCGGGCGCTGCTCGGCGCGGAGTGCGGCCCGGACGACGAGCGGCGGGGCCGTGCGGTCACCGTCTGGCTGCTGGAGCAGGCGGCCCTGACCGGGCACACGGCCCTGGAGCTGCCGCGGCTCACGGCCGCGCTGGCCCAGCGGGGCGTGCCGGATCCCGACACGGCCGTACAGAGCACGCTGGCCGAGGGTGACGCCCTGGTCTTCCAGGACGCCCTGGAGGAGACGGGTGCCCGCCCGGCCGACGGCGCGGTGGCGGCGCAGGGGACGGAGGGAGCGGACGAGGCCGAGGAGCGTCCGGTGCGGGTGCTGGTCGGTCTGGAGCGGTACGCGCTCGCGGAGGAGAGCCTCGCCGACGGTCTGGCCCGGCTGGTCAACTCGGTGCCGAAGCAGGACGGTGCGGCGGAGGACTGGGAGCGGGCCGCCGCGTCCGCGCGGGGTTCCGCCGCCGACCTGATCCGTGCGGTCGCGGAGCACGGGCTGGTCCTGCACACCGGTGGGGAGGCGTCCCTGGCCGAACCGGCGGCCCTGCTGCGGGCCGCCCGGGGCCTCGGGCTGCGCGCCTGGGCCGCCGCGCACGGCCCGCTGGGCCGCGACCGCTTCGCCGCCCTGCTGACCGACCGGCCGACGGCGCCGCACCCGGACTCGCCGGCGGTGGACTCGCCCCCATCGGACGGCTCGGCTTTGGACGGCACGCGCGTCGTCACCCTGGCCGGGCTGCTGGCCGGGGCCGAGGGGCCCGGGCGGGACGCGGACGGTGCGCTGGACCTCGATCTGCTCGTCGTCCTCGACGCACCGCAGGTGGACGTGGAGACGGGCGCCCTGCTGGCGGAGTCGCTGCCCGACGGGGCACGGCTGGTGCTGGCCGGCGATCCGGGCGTGCTGTGGTCCGTGGGCCCCGGGCGGGTCTTCGCGGATCTGCTGGCGGCGCGTGTCTGCCCCCAGGTCGCCTCCCGGCGTCCGGACCCGGGCCCTCTGGGCGAGCTGGTCTCCGGCATCGGCATCGGCGAGCTGAGCCAGGTGGAGGCGCCCGGCAAGGAGGTCGTGATCGTGCCGGTGCGGGACGCGGGCGAGGCCGTGCACCGCACGGTGCAGCTCGTCGCGGACTCGGTGCCGCGGGCGATCGGCGTCCCCGCCGAGGAGACCCAGGTGATCACGCCGGGCCACGGCGGCGCGGCGGGCACGCGGGCGCTCAACGCGGCGTTGAAGGAGCGGCTGAACCCGGGCCCCGGCCGCTTCGGCGGCTTCGACCCCGGTGACCGGGTCGCCTACTCCCCCGTGCCGGGCCGTACGCTGCCGGGCCGCGTGGTGGGGGCCGACGCCGACGGACTGCGCCTGTCCTGCGCGGGCGAGGCCGTGGTGGTCCCGCAGGACCGGGTGGAGCGGACCGTGCGGCACGGCTGGGCGCTGACCGCGCACCAGGCGGTCGGCGGCCGGTGGCCCGCGGTGGTCGTCGTCCTGCCGGGCGACGCCGCGCAGGCGCTGAGCCGCCCGTGGGTCTACACGGCGTTCGGCCGGGCGGCCCGGCATCTGTCCGTGGTGCACGGGGTGGACCAGGCGCTGCCCCGCGCCGTCGCCGAGGTGCAGGCCAAGCCGCGCACAACCCGGCTGCCGGCGCTGCTGGCCCCGCAGGTGCCGGTGGGCGGCTGAGCCCGTAGGTCGCCGTGCGGATCATGTGACGGCGGCGGTCACGGGGGCGTGCCCCGTGACCGCCGCCGTACGTGGGTGCGGTGCGGTGCGCCGCTCAGCGGTCCGCCCGCAACCGCTCCGGCTCGCCGTCCGGTTCGTCGTCCGTCTCCTCGTCCACGTCCGTGTCGAGGTCCGTATCGAGGTCCGTGTCGAAGCCCTCCGTCGGCTCCGGCACGACGTCGTCGTCATCGTCGTCGTCGAACTCGTCGTCGAAGACCGCGCTGACGTCGAAGCGGCAGACCACTCGTTCGGCGTCGACCTGGTCGAACGGTGCCTCCAGCCACTCGCCCGGTTCGGCGGCCTCGTCCGCGGCCGTCACCCAGAGGGTGGAGTCGCCCTCCTCCAGGCCGAACTCCTTGTGCCGGGAGGCGATCTCGTCCGCCTCGAACTCGCCGAACAGGATGCCGAGCGCCCCGTGGACCGTGCCGGCGACGTCCGCGCCCACGGCCGCGTCGTCGTCGGCCGCCTCGATCCGCCGGGCGTGTGCCATCAGCCGCTGCGGCTCCGCCACCGCGTAGTCGCGGCGGATCAGCACGCTCAGCGCGTTCGGCTCCTCGGGGCCCGTGTACGGCGGCGTCTCGTCGGCGCCGGGGATCTCGAAGGGAGTGACCTCGTCGTAGCGGTCGTAGAGCAGCTCGTCGTACACCTCCGCGGCCGCGGCCAGCTCGTTGAACGCCTGGTAGACGGCGGGGTCGTCCTCCCCGGACCGGCGTTCGACCGCGGCCAGGTGGCGGTCGAGCGCGGTCTTGACCGCCTCGGCGGCGGCGCGTACCTCGGCAGCGGTGGGCTGCGCAGCATCAGACATAGTGCAGACGCTATCCGTACCGGGCCCCAGCCCGCACAATAGATGCGATGCCGGAATACGAATTTGTCGACGTGTACGTGCCACGCGGGGTTTCCCGCAAGGAGACGACACGTCTGTTGACCGACCACGCCGAGTACGGACACTGGGAGCTGTACCGCCTGAGCCTGCTGCGCGACGGCAGTCGCAAGGTTCGGCTGCGGCGGCGGATCATCCGCCAGGTGCGCGCCACCTGGTGATCGGCGGTACCCGGGGCGACCCGGCGCCGGTGACGGAGACGGAGCGGGCCCCGCCGGTGGCGGGGCCCGCTCCGTGTGCCGGTCCGCGCGTCAGGCCGCGGCGCGCGCCTTGCGGTAGAGCACCGTGCCCGCGAGCAGCGCGCCCGCGCCCACCGGGAGGGCGAGCCCCAGCGGCAGTTCGCTGCCGGTCTCGGCGAGCTGTGCGTCGCCCCGCGGCTGGGTGACGGTCTGGGTGCCCGGCTGGTTGACGTGCGAGGAGCCGCCCGGCGTCTCGTCACCCGGGGTGCCGGGGTTGGCCGGGGTGTCGGGGTTACCGGGCTCTCCCGGGTTGCCGGGGTTACCGGGCTCACCAGGGTTACCCGGGTTACCCGGGTTACCGGGCTCACCCGGATTGCCAGGGTTACCGGGCTCACCAGGGTTGCCGGGGTTACCGGGCTCACCAGGGTTACCGGGGTTGCCCGGCTCCCCCGGGTTACCGGGGTTGCCCGGCTCGCCCGGCGGCGTGGAGTGGTCTTCGTCGCCCCCGTTGACGCAGTCGTTGCCCGTGGCCGGGTTCAGAACGCCCACCACGTTGACGCTGTTGCCGCAGACGTTCACCGGGACGTGCACCGGCACCTGCACCGTGTTGCCGGAGCCGACCCCGGGCGAGTCCGTGGCCTGTCCGCCGGCGTGCGCACCGCCGTGGCCGCCGGAGTCGCCGTGGCCGCCGCCCCGGTTGGCGCACGTGTTGCCGACCGCCGGGTTGAGGACGCCGATGACGTCGACCGTGTTGCCGCAGAGGTTGACCGGCACGTGCACGGGCGCCTGCACCGTGTTGCCGGACAGTACGCCGGGCGAATTCGAAGCGGAGCCGAACGCCCCGGAGTCGGCGTGGGCGGCACCGCCCGCGGCGGCGAGCACACCGGTGGCGGCCGCCATCGTCATCAGGCCCTTGCGGGTGACCTGTCGCATTTCCGAAATCCCTGCCTTGCCCTAGTCCCGTAGCGCCGGATTTCGTCCTTTCCGACGCTGATGCACGCTGATGTTCTGCTCCTAGAAGACCGTCGGCCCCGGAGCGCATGGCGTGCGCTCCGGGGCCGACGGACTCAGACCCTCACGGGGGCGGGACGCAACGTCACTTGTTGACGCAGACGTTGCCGAAGGCGGGGTTCAGCAGGCCGATCACGGAGATCGTGTTGCCGCAGACGTTCACCGGCACGTGCACGGGAACCTGGATGACATTGCCGGAGACGACGCCCGGGGAGTGCGCGGCCACACCCTGCGCACCGGAGTCGGCGGCGGCGACGCCCGCACCCGCGAGGACCAGACCACCGGTGGCAACCGCAGCGGCGACGACCTTCTTGAGCATTATTCCTCCTAGTTGACAAGGCGATCCGAATTGCCGATCGCATCACCTGTAACGAGGCCGAAGTAATGAGGCTACGAGCCTATGAGCGCATTCACCCTTCCCGGTAGCCTCCCGCACGTGCGGTCGAATCCCGGAGAAGGGTGAAGTCTCGTTTCAGCGGGCGGATTCAGGACGCGTCGATGAAGCGGTCGAGCACGCGCACGCCGAACTTCAGGCCGTCCACCGGCACGCGCTCGTCGACGCCGTGGAACATGCCCGCGAAGTCCAGCTCCGGCGGCAGCTTGAGGGGCGCGAAGCCGAAGCCGCGGATGCCGAGGTCGTCGAAGGACTTGGCGTCCGTGCCGCCGGAGAGCATGTACGGGATGGCCTTGGCGGCCGGGTCCTCGGCCACCAGCGCGGACTGCATCGCGTCCACGAGGGCGCCGTCGAAGGTGGTCTCGACGGCCTTGTCGGAGTGGACGTCCTCGCGCCGCACGTGCGGGCCCAGGATGCGGTCGAGGTCGGCGAGGAACTCCTCCTCGTGTCCGGGCAGGAACCGGCCGTCCACGTGCGCGGTCGCCTCGCCCGGGATGACGTTCACCTTGTAACCGGCGCCCAGCTGGGTGGGGTTGGCGGTGTTGCTCAGGGTCGCGCCGATGAGCTTGGCGATGCCGCCGAGCCTGGCGAGGGTCCCCTCCATGTTCTCCGGGTCGAGGTCGGTGCCGAGGGCGTCGCCGAGTTCGTCGAGGAAGGCCCGGGTGGTCTTCGTGACCCGGACGGGGAACGTGTGCCGGCCGAGGCGCGCGACGGCCTCCGACAGCTCGGTGATGGCGTTGTCGCGGTGGATCATCGAACCGTGTCCCGCCGTACCGGCCACGGTCAGCTTCATCCAGTGCATGCCCTTCTCGGCCGTCTGGATCAGGTAGAGCCGGCGCTGCTCGTTCACGGTGAAGGAGAAGCCGCCCACCTCGCTGATCGCCTCGGTGACGCCCTCGAAGAGGTGGGGATGGTGGTCGACCAGATGGCGGGCGCCGTACGTGCCGCCGGCCTCCTCGTCGGCGAGGAACGCGAGGACGATGTCCCGCGGCGGCTTGCGCCCGCTGCGCATCCGGTCGCGGACGACCGCGAGGGTCATCGCGTCCATGTCCTTCATGTCGACCGCGCCGCGTCCCCACACGCACCCGTCGGCGACCTCGCCGGAGAAGGGGTGGTGGGTCCAGTCGTCCGCGTTGGCCGGGACGACGTCCGTGTGGCCGTGGATGAGCAGCGCGGGCCGCGACGGGTCCTCGCCCTCGATCCGGGCCACCGTGGAGGCGCGGCCCGGGTGGGACTCGAAGATCTGCGGCTCCAGTCCCACCTCGGCGAGCTTCTCGGCGACGTACTCGGCCGCCTTGCGCTCGCCGGGGCCCGAGTGGTCGCCGTAGTTGCTGGTGTCGATCCGGATCAGCTCGCGGCAGAGGTCGACGACCTCGTCCTCGCCGGTGACGCTCCTGGCCGTGCCCGACTCGCTCACGTGCTTCCTCCCGCTGTCACTGCTGGTGGGTCCCCCTCATCCTCCCCCTCCGACCGTCCGGGCCCAAGACCGGACCCGGCCCGTCACACGCCGTTCACGCCGGGACGGGGGTGATCGGGCACCCTCGAAAGCCTGGTAATGTTTACGTCGTCGCCACGGGGAAAACCCGCGCGACAGACACCTTGTCCGGGTGGCGGAATGGCAGACGCGCTAGCTTGAGGTGCTAGTGCCCTTTATCGGGCGTGGGGGTTCAAGTCCCCCCTCGGACACCA
>NZ_WWHX01000586.1 GCF_009862125.1 Streptomyces sp. SID5910 | reverse complement strand
CTTGGTGGGAGAGCGACCCGGCGCTCTCCTCGCGCGCACGGCGCGACGAACTGACCCGGGAGAACGCGGAGCTGCGGGAACGCCTGCGAGAGCTGGAGTCGGGCCGCGTACCGAGGGAGGAACGATGACGGCACTGCGGTACGTCTACGCCGTCTGCCGGCCCTTCGACGTCCCCCTCCAGTCGCAGCTCACCGGGGTCGCGGGCGACCCGCCCAGGCTGCTGGCCCACCACGGCCTGGTCGCCGCGGTCAGCCACGTGCCCGAGGCCGACTTCTCCGAGGAGTCGCTGCGGGCCCACCTGGAGGACCTGGACTGGCTCGCCGGGACCGCCCGCGCCCACCAGCAGGTCGTCGACGCGCTCACCGTCGTCACCACGCCGCTGCCGCTCCGGCTGGCCACCGTCTTCCGGGACGACAGCGGCGTCCGCGTGATGATGGAGGAGCGCGAGGACGACTTCCGGCGCACCCTGGACCGGCTGGAGGGCCGGGTGGAGTGGGGTGTGAAGGTCTACGTCGAGACGGACCCCGAACAGGCGGACCGTCCGGCGGAGCCCGAGCCGAAACCCGCCACGGGCCGTGACTACCTGCGGCAGCGGCGGATGCGGGCGCGGGCGCACGAGGACCAGTGGTCCAGGGCCGAGGAGTTCGCGACACGGCTGCACGCGAACCTGTCCTCCCGGGCCGACGACGCCCGGCTGCACGCCCCGCAGAACCCCACGCTGTCCGGCGCCGCCGGACGGAACGTCCTGAACGCCGCCTACCTGGTGCCGCGGGACGCCTCCGAGGAGTTCGTGGAGATGGTGGACCGCACGAAGGACGACACCCCCGGCATGCGCGTCGAACTCACCGGCCCGTGGGCCGCCTACTCCTTCGCGGGAGAGGCGGCCCCCGAGGACGGCGCGACGGGCGCCGGAACGGCGGGGCAAGCGGGGGAGGGGTCATGACCGTCGTCGAACGCCGTGAGATCGCCCTCGTGGACCTGCTCGACCGGCTGCTGGCCGGCGGCGTGGTCATCACCGGTGACATCACGCTGCGCATCGCGGACGTCGACCTGGTCCGCATCGACCTCAACGCGTTGATCAGCTCGGTCAACCGCAATGTGCCCTCGCCGTTCGGGGACTGACGTGAGCGAAGAAGAACCGGACCGCCGCAAGCGCCTCGACCTGGACCCCGACACGGTCGAGCGCGACCTGGTGAAACTGGTGCTGACCGTCGTGGAACTGCTGCGCCAGCTCATGGAGCGCCAGGCGCTGCGCCGGGTCGACGAGGGCGACCTGAGCGAGGAGCAGGAGGAGCGCATCGGGCTCACCCTGATGCTGCTCGACGACCGCATGACCGAGCTGCGTGACCGCTACGGACTGCGGCCCGAGGACCTGAACCTGGACCTCGGGCCGCTGGGACCGCTGCTGCCCCGGGAGTGAGCCTCCCGGGGCAGCAGCCTCACCGCCTGTCGTTCACCACCTGTACCAGCGGCCTCGGCCACCTCCTGCGGTCGTCCCACGAACCAGGAACCCCAGCAGCCACAGCACGATGACCACGAGGGCGATCCACCAGAGCACCTTCAACGCGAATCCGGCGCCGAACAGAATGAGCGCGAGAAGCAGCACGAGCAGAAGTGGAACCATGATGTGAACCTCCTGCCGTACTGGTTTCCCGAAATGCCCCGATCAGGCGTCCGTCAGGACTCCTTCCTGCACAGGATCTCCCCGTGCAGGACGCCGAACCACGCCTCCGGCCGCCGGCCCCACTCCCGCCAGGCCGCCGACACGGCCCGCAGCTCCTCCTGCGTCGCGTGGCCGCCCTCCGTGGCCCGCTCGGCGTAGGCCGAGGCCAGCGTGCGGTCCGCCCACAGGCCGCTCCACCACTCCCGCTCGTCCGGGGTCGAGAAGGTCCAGGTGTCCGAGGTCGCCGTGATGTCCGTGAACCCGGCCTCCAGCGCCCAGGCCTTCAGCCGCCGTCCGGCGTCCGGCTCGCCCCCGTTGGCGCGGGCCACCCTGCGGTACAGGTCCAGCCAGTCGTCCATGCCCGGGGAGGCCGGGTACCAGGTCATGGCGCCGTAGTCCGAGTCGCGCACGGCGACGATCCCGCCCGGCCTCGTCACCCGCATCATCTCGCGCAGCGCCCGCACCGGGTCGCCCACGTGCTGGAGCACCTGGTGGGCGTGGACCACGCAGAACGCGTCGTCCGGGTAGTCCAGGGCGTGCACGTCCGCGACCGCGAAGTCGGTGTTGGCCAGGCCGCGCCCGGCGGCGGTGGCGCGGGCCCGCTCCACGATCTCCGGCGCCCGGTCCACGCCGGTCACCCGGCCCTCGGGCACCAGTGCCGCCAGGTCCGCGGTGATGGTGCCGGGGCCGCAGCCGACGTCCAGGATCCTCATGTGCGGCTTCAGCGAGCCGAGCAGGTACGCGGCCGAGTTGGCGGCGGTGCGCCAGGTGTGCGAGCGCAGCACGGACTCGTGGTGTCCGTGCGTGTATACGGCGGTCTCCTGCGGTCCGGCCATGGCGGATCCCCTCTGTGCGACTGCGCGACGCACCGGTGCGCGGGGTACGGCGACCCCGCCCGGCAGCAGGATCACCGTACGCCCGCGCACCACATGATGAGACCGGCGTTTTGGTATGTGGACTGATGGAGCGTCAGCTCAATGGCTGACGAAGCGTCATGACACGTGCCGCACCGGTCGGTTGCCCGTCAGCGGCCGGTAGACGGTGAGCGCCTCGGGCAGCTTCTCCAGCGTCAGGTCGCCCTGCGTCTCGGTGATCTCCCCGTCGTACGCCAGCAGGGTGCCCGGCGCGACACCCGTCAGCCGGAGCCGGCCCACCTGCACCGCGGCATGGGCGGGCGAGCGGGTCAGCGGACCGGCGAGGGCCGCGGAGAGCAGCCGCAGGGCCGGCCGGCGGCCCCCGTGCACGACCCGGATGTCCAGCTGCCCGTCCGCCAGGTCCAGCCGGCGGCCGGGGGCCAGGCCCATCCGGTGGTACGTGCCGTTGCCCGCGAACAGCATCCACAGCGGACGCCTGCGCCCCTGCACCTCGGCCTCCAGCGGATGCCGGTCGGCGCGCAGCACCCGCACCGCCGCGAGCACCCCGGCCGGCCAGCCGCCGATCCGGGGCGACCAGTGCTCCCGCTCGCGCACCAGCTCCGGGTACACGCCGAGGCTGAAGGTGTTCAGGAAGATGCCGCGCTGCGCACCGGAGGCGAACCGGCCCACGTCCACGCGCACGCCCTCCCCGCCCTCCAGCGCCCGGCACAGATCCCTGACGTCCTCCACGCCCAGGTCGTAGGCGAAGTGGTTGAGCGTGCCGCCCGGCAGCACCGCCAGCGGCACGCCGTGACGCAGCGCGATCTCCGCCGCGGCGTTCACGGTCCCGTCGCCGCCGCAGACGCCGAGCACCCGGGCCCGGCCCGCCGCCTTCTCCAGTTCGGCGCCGACGTCGCCCGGCTCGCACTCGACGACCTCGGCCGCGGGCAGGGCGTCGCACAGCGCGCGCACCCGGTCCGCGGTGCCCGAGGCGATGTTGGCCACCATCACCAGACCCTCGCCCTGCGGCAGCGCCGGGACGTCGGCGCGCGGCCTGGCCGGCGGGATGAGCTGGGCACGCGTGGGCACCATGCCCCGTACGGCGAACGCGGCGCCCGCGCCCAGCGCCGCCCCCGCGAGCACGTCGCTCGGGAAGTGCACGCCCGTGTAGACCCGCGAGAGGGCCACCGCGGCGGCCACCGGCGCCACCGCGGCGCCCCACGCCGGGGACTCCAGCGCGACCCCGGTCGCGAACGCGGCGGCCGACGCCGCGTGCCCCGACGGGAAGGACGTGGTGATCGGCTGCCGCTTCAGCTGCCGGACCAGCGGCACCGGGTCGAGGACGGGCCGGGGGCGGCGGACCGAGCGCTTGCCGAGGGTGTTGATCGTCAGGGAGGCCAGGCTCAGCGAGGCGAGGCCCCGCACGGCGGCGCGACGGGAGCGGGGCGTGCGGGCCGCGGCCAGCGCGGCGGCCGCCGCGAACCACAGCACACCGTGGTTGGCGCTGCGGCTGAGCCGGGGCAGCAGGGGGTCGGCGCCGGGCCAGTGCCGGGCGGCGACCGCCTCGAACACACGCTGGTCCAGCCGCAGCAGGCCGTTGCGCACCGGGTGCGGGCCGGGCGTCGGGGCGGTGAGGTCTACGTCGGGGCTCATCCCATCCGCCTACCCGGCGGACGGCGTTTCCTGCGGGTGGCGTGCCGCACGCGCCCCCGCCCGGCCCGCACCCGGGGGGAAAGCATTTGCCCGGACGGCGTCCGGAGCCGCAGAATCCGGCCCATGGGCCATCTCGAAGCAGCGCACCTGGAGTACTACCTCCCCGACGGGAGGGCGCTGCTCGGCGACGCCTCCTTCCGGGTGGGGGAGGGCTCCGTCGTGGCCCTCGTCGGACCCAACGGAGCCGGCAAGACCACCCTGCTGCGCCTGCTGTCCGGTGAGCTCAAGCCGCACGGCGGAACCGTCACCGTCGGCGGCGGCCTCGGGGTGATGCGCCAGTTCGTGGGCTCCGTCCGCGACGAGACGACCGTGCGGGACCTGCTGGTGTCCGTCGCGCCGCCCCGCATCCGTGAGGCCGCGCGCGCCGTCGACGCCGCCGAGCACGCGATCATGACGGTCGACGACGAGGCCGCCCAGATGCGCTACGCGCAGGCCCTCGCCGACTGGGCCGAGGCCCAGGGCTACGAGGCCGAGACGCTGTGGGACATCTGCACCACGGCCGCGCTCGGCGTCGCCTACGACAAGGCCCAGTTCCGCCAGGTGCGCACCCTCTCCGGCGGCGAGCAGAAACGCCTCGTCCTGGAGGCGCTGCTGCGCGGCACCGACGAGGTGCTGCTGCTCGACGAGCCGGACAACTACCTCGACGTGCCCGGCAAGCGCTGGCTGGAGGAGCGCCTGAAGGAGACCCGCAAGACGGTCCTCTTCGTCTCCCACGACCGCGAACTCCTCGCCCGCGCCGCCCAGAAGATCGTCTCCCTGGAACCCGGCCCCGCCGGCGCCGACGCCTGGGTGCACGGCGGCGGCTTCGCCACCTTCCACGAGACCCGCCGCGAACGCTTCGCCCGCTTCGAGGAACTGCGCCGCCGCTGGGACGAGAAGCACGCGCAACTGAAGAAACTGGTCCTGACGCTGCGTCAGGCGGCCGCCGTCTCCCACGACATGGCCTCTCGCTACGCCGCCGCCCAGACCCGGCTGCGCAAGTTCGAGGAGGCAGGACCGCCGCCCGAGCCGCCCCGCGAGCAGGACATCAGGATGCGCCTCAAGGGCGGCCGCACCGGAGTGCGCGCCGTCACCTGCGAGGGCCTCGAACTCACCGGCCTGATGAAGCCGTTCGACCTGGAGGTCTTCTACGGCGAACGGGTCGCCGTCCTTGGCTCCAACGGCTCCGGCAAGTCGCACTTCCTGCGGCTGCTCGCCGGCGAGGACGTGGCGCACACCGGGAACTGGAAGCTCGGCGCGCGCGTGGTGCCCGGACACTTCGCCCAGACCCACGCCCACCCCGAACTGGTGGGCCGCACCCTCCTGGACATCCTGTGGAGCGAGCACGCCCAGGACCGGGGCGCCGCCATGTCCCGGCTGCGCCGCTACGAGCTGACCCAGCAGGCCGAACAGACCTTCGACCGCCTCTCCGGCGGCCAGCAGGCCCGCTTCCAGATCCTCCTCC
Organism: Streptomyces sp. SID5910; assembly: GCF_009862125.1. Classification (GTDB taxonomy): domain Bacteria; phylum Actinomycetota; class Actinomycetes; order Streptomycetales; family Streptomycetaceae; genus Streptomyces. Next base: position 4,004 of record NZ_WWHX01000586.1, on the reverse strand, counting down.
TCGAACTCCAGGGCGTCACCGCCCTGCTGCTCGACGAGCCGACCGACAACCTCGACCTGGAATCGGCCGAAGCCCTCCAGGAAGGCCTGGAGGGCTTCGAGGGCACGGTCCTCGCGGTCACCCACGACCGCTGGTTCGCCCGCTCCTTCGACCGCTACCTCGTCTTCGGCAGCGACGGCCGCGTCCGCGAGGCCCCGGAGCCGGTCTGGGACGAACGGCGGGTGGAGCGGGCCCGATAGCCGGCCGCGGGGCACGCCCGGGGCCGGCGGCGGGGGTCAGCGCCAGCGCAGCAGGGCGCCGAGGCCGCCCACCGGCACGTCGTCCGCCGGGTCGTCCTCCCGCGGCAGGGCAGGCGTCACCGAGATCGCCGGGGCGCCGGTCATCACCGCCGAGCGCAGCAGCGCGTCGTCCGCCCGGGCCGACCAGGAGTTCTGCTCGCCGAGCGTCTTCAGTTCCGTACGGCGCATCGCCAGCTGGTCGGCGTCCTCGCCGATCCACACCTCGCGGTGGGTGTCCGGCCCGTCCGGGATGATCAGCAGCTCGTCGATGCGGTGCTCCCGGGCGGCCTCGATCAGCGCGGGCACGCCCTCCGCCGCGGCGGCCCGGCCCTCGCCGTCGGGGGCCCGGGCGGCCAGGAACCGGTCCAGGTCGTCCCGCGCCCGCGCCCGCACGTGCTCGTCGCGCAGCCGCTCCACGTCACCGTCGAGCAGCCGGCTGCCCGCACCGTGCGCGGCCTCCACGATCCGGCCCTGAAGCCGCTTGGGCAGCCGCTCGTGCACGGCCCGCCGCTCACGGTCGTCACCCACGAGGATCAGCAGGTCGGCGCCCGTCTCCTCCTGGCACACGGCGAGCGCGTCCGCGATCTCCGCCGCGTTGTGCTCCCACGTGTTCTCCACCCGCAGCTGGAAGTGGCGCTCCGACCAGTCGACGCTGCTCGTGCGGTGCACCGGCCACTGCCGGCCGGACACCGAACCCGCGTCCGAGCTGCCCAGCGCGCTGCGCAGCTCGAAGTCGGCGCCCTTGCGGTCGATGTACGCCACGACGCACACGGGGTCCTCGCCCGCCAGCTCCAGCAGCGGCGCCACGTGCGGCAGCGGCGCCCAGTGGGCCTCGGTGCCGCCCAGCGGGGCACGCGCCAGCGGCGGGTCGAGGATCACCTCACCGCCCCGGGCGAACAGGGCCCGCCCGTGCGGGTCGCTGGAGTGGCGCAGCCCGTCCACGGCCTCCCGCACGGCCTGGCAGGTCGCGTCGTCGGCGCCCTGCGCGGCCAGCTCCCGGGCCACCGCCGCGGCCGTCAGCTCACGTTCGTGAGGGGTGTCCTCCGTGTGCTGGGAGAGGTCGACGTAGACGGAGGCCCAGGGCCCCTGGTGTTCGTAGAGTGGATGCAGAAAGGCGAGTTCCATGGCTCCCTCCCGGATGCCGCTCGGGGGTGGTAGTGCTTCCGGGGCGGGTACCCGGACCGCATGAACGAACACGACACGCGGGACGACACCACGACCGGGGTGGACCCGGGCCGGCTGGACGACCAGCAGCTCATGAAGGAGCTGGAGACCATCCACCGCACGCGCCACGACACCCTGCTCTACGGCTCGAACGACGCGCTGCGGGCCCACAACGGGCGCATGGCGCAGCTGGAGGGCGAGTGGCTGCGCCGCAACCCCCGCCGCGCGGTCGCCGCGGGCCGCACCCGCGAGGGCGCCCGCGAACGCAACTCCGGCGAGAACGCCGCCCCCGCCACCTGAGCAGGTGCGGCAGGGGGTGCGGCCCGCGTGTGCCGCCCTGCCCGTACACGGGTCCTCGCGGTCCCCGCACGATTCCGGCCGGCCCGCGCGTCGGTACGCGCGGACCGGCCGGGACCGGTGATGCCGGGTGCCGCCCAGTGCCGCCCTGCGGACCCGGCGCGGGCTCAGCCGGCCTTGGCGAACTCCGCGAGGAACGTCTCGCAGAACGCCTTCAGGTCGTCCGGCTTCCGGCTGGTGACCAGGATGTTGTTGCCGTGGTCGCAGACCTTCACCTGTTCGTCCACCCAGGTGGCGCCCGCGTTGCGCAGGTCGGTCTGAAGGCTCGGCCAGGAGGTCAGCACCCGTCCGCGGACGACGTCCGCCTCGACGAGCGTCCACGGGGCGTGGCAGATCGCGGCCACGGGCCGGCCCTGCTCGAAGAAGTCCTTCACGAACGCCACGGCCTTCTCGTCCGTGCGCAGGAAGTCCGGGTTGGCCACGCCGCCCGGCAGGACCAGCCCGCCGAACGAGTCGGCCGACGTCTCGCCCACCACCTCGTCCACGGGGAACGTGTCCGCCTTGTCGAGGTGGTTGAAGCCCTGGATCTCGCCGGACTGCGTGGAGACGAGCACGGGCTCGTGACCCGCGTCCTTCGCCGCCTGCCACGGCTCGGTCAGCTCGACCTGCTCGACGCCCTCGGGTGCGGTCAGAAATGCGATGCGCATGGGGTTCGGGTTCCTTTCTGGCGCGTCGGCGCGGGGTCGCCGCCCGGCGCGCGTGTCTCGTTCGGCCACGGGGTCGCGGCCTCGTGGGACCGCGGAGCCCCGCGAGGCGGTGTCAGGTGCCGTCCACGGCGTCCGGGTCCGCGCGGCTGATGTCGGCCAGCGCCGAGGCGGGATCCCGGGCCTCGGCCAGATCGCCGAGGCTCACCATCCCGACCGGCAGCCCGTCCTCCACGACCGGCAGCCGGCGCACGGCGTGCTCCCGCATCAGCGTGACCGCGTCCGCCACCGGATCACCGGGGGAGACCGTCAGCGGATCGGGGCTGCACACCGTGCGGACGCTCACCGCCATGGGGTCGATGCCGTCCGCCACGGCCCGCACCGTGATGTCCCGGTCGGTCAGCACGCCCACGACGTCCTGGCCGTCCGCGACCACCACATCACCGATGTTCTGCGTGCGCATCAGCTGCGCCGCCTCGACGAGGGAGGAGTCCGGGCGGACGGCGACCACACCCGGAGTCATGACGTCCCTCACGTACTCGGCCATCACGGCCCGCCCTTCCGGCGCCTACGCGCCCTGTGGCCCACCGCTCTCGGTCAGGGCGACGGCCAGTTCCTGCACGTTGTCGTAGCGCGCCTTGTCGGGCAGCCGCTCCAGCCCTTCGACGAGGGCGTCGGGCGCGTTCCCGCGGCGCAGGGCGCGGCCCAGCTCCCGGGGACCCGCGGGGAAGGTGCCCCGCGTCAGGTTCCGGGCCAGATCCAGCCGCAGGGCCTCCAGATACGTCGGCCCGCGGCCCGGGGTCACCGGTCCGAACATGACGTCCGGATCGTCCTCGGCGGCCGGCTCCGGGTCGTTCCACTCCTCGCTGCGGGTGGGGTGCCCGGACCTGAGCAGACCCTGTAGTTCGTGCTTCATCTCGTCGTCGCGGTGGACGCTCATCCGGTCACTGCCTCGCTGCATGTCTCCCTCCACATCCTCATGGGGTGCGGACCGCGTACCCGGCCACCGACGGCCGACACGGATTCACCCGGACGGGTCCGCACCGATTTGCCCGGACACGGTGCGTGCGTCCGCGCGCACCGTGGGTTGACCCGGCGGACCCTGGGAACCCGTCCGGCGCCACCACCCCCCACGCCCACCCTTCTCGGGAAGGACGGATCATGGCGGTGCTGCTCGCTGTGTTCATCCCGGTCCTCATGCTCGGCGTGGTGCTGGCCATGGGCAGGTACGAGGAGCTGATGCTGCCCGGTGCCCCGCCGCCGTCCGGCGATCCCGAACCGGCCGCCGCGGCGGAGCTGCCGCAGACGCGCTGACGGGCAGTTCAGACGAGGCGGAACAGGTCGGCGGCGGCCTGCACGTCCGTGAGGTCCTCGACGGACCGGAGGTTGTCGCACAGGGCCTCCAGCACCGAGCCGTCCTCGGCGGCCCGCGGGATGCCGACGGCCACCCCGAACACCCGGAAGCCCAGCCGGTGCTTGGCCGCGTTCCAGCCGCGCATCCACTCCTCGGTGACCCCGCAGTCGTCGTCGGTGATCAGCACGATGTCGCCGCGCATGCGGA
>NZ_WWHX01000585.1 GCF_009862125.1 Streptomyces sp. SID5910 | reverse complement strand
TCTTCACCTTGCCGGCGCCGACCTCGAACGCGGCCCGCATCGGGCTCTTGCCCTCGGCGAGCTTGCGTCCGCCGTCCAGGGCGAGCTTGGCGAAGCCGGGGCTGTTGCCCTCGGCTATGTCGTTCAGCTTGCCGGTGGTCTCGCCGAGCTTGGTGCCGACGCCCGTCAGCAGCCGGGTGACCTGGGCGGCGAGGTACTCCTGCACCTCCGCCTTCAGGCGGTCGGCCGCCTCGCTCTGCGCCACGTCGGCGAGCGGGTTCTTCTTCGCGGCCTTGCCTGCCGTGGAGGCCGCGGAACCGAGAGTGTCGGTCATCGCTCACCACCGCCCTTCGACTGCCGGGACCCGGCGCCGCGGGCGGGCGCCGACTTCTTGCCGGCCGCCTTCTTCGCGGGCTGGGCCCGCTTGGCGGCCGTCTTGCGCGCGGGCGCCTTCGCCGCGGCCTTCTTCGCCGGGCGCTTCGCGGGGGTCTTCTTCGCCGCGCCGCGCGCCGCCTCGGACGCCTTCTTCGCGGGCCGCTCACGGCGCCGCTCGGGCTCCTCCCGCGACTCGTCGGACTCGTGCGAGTCGTCCGAGTCGTCCGACTCGCCCCGCGGCTCCTCGTCGCGCTCCTCGTCCTCGTACTCCGAGTCCTCCGAGTCCTCGGAGTCGCGGGAGTCGGAGCCCACGCCCGGCGCCGCCGAGGCCACGCCGGAGAGCTGGTCGCGGACCTGCGCGGTGCGCCCGTGGAGGCGGTCGGCGAGCGCGTCGATCTGCCGCTCGACCATGGCCCCCGAGGCGGCCTTGCCCACGCCCCGCAGGTCCGTGCGCAGCTGGTCCCCGATCTCCTTGAACTGCGGGTTGTTCTGAAGCTGCGAGGAGACGAGCTCCGCGATGCCCTTCGGGGTCAGGTTCAGCTTCTTGCCGGCCACCATGGTGCCCACGGCGACCGCCATTTTCAGTTTCTTCGTGCGTCCCAGCAGATAGCCCGCCCCTACGGCGAGGCCGAGTCCCATTCGATTCATGGTGCCGTCCCGTTGCCCAATCCCGCGCTGTGGCGCGTAGCGATCTCCAGCCGGTCCAGGAGGGCGTCCTCCTCCTGGTCGAACTCCTCCTCGGTGATCTCCCCGGCGTCCAACCGCTCTTCCAGACGGGCGAGTTCGGCCCGGATCGTGGAGGGGTCGTAGTAGATGCGCTCGGCCTCGCCGAGCACCTGTCTGATGGCCCAGCCGCCGGCGCGAGCCGGGGCGAGCGGCAGGAGGAGGATCTCCGAGATGAGTCCCACGGTCGTCACCCCGCTCCGGCGTCCGCACCACCGGCCGCGGTGCCCGCGGGCTCGGCCGGGCCGGGCTCCACGAAGCTGTACGGCGGCAGCGGCCCGTTCACCCGCACCTCCAGGTGCGGCATCTCCCTGCGGGCCCGCTCCACGGCGGCCATGAACTCCTCGGCCGACTCCCGCTTCACCAGGAACGACACGTTGGCGAGCCAGCCGGTGGACTCGGGGCCCACGCTGACGGCGTCGGCGGCCGGCTCCAGGGCGCTCTCCAGCGCCGCGGCGTCCTCGGCCTCCTTGCCCTTGACGGCGGAGGCGACCAGCTCGCCGAGCTGGATCTTGGTCTCGTAACTGCCGCCGCCCGACTGCCGGTTGGACTCCGCGAGGGCGCGGATCTCCGGGTTCTCGGCCATCACGTGGTGCAGCACCGCTTCCTCGACGTGATTGGCCTTGATGTTGTACTCGACCCGGTCGTCCAGGGCCCGCAGGCGCTCCCGGTAGTGCTCGGCGCGCTCCGCGAGGACGCCGGTGACCGCGCTGTCGTCCGGGGCGACGCTGCCGAACCGCATGGGCAGCACACAGCCGGCGGCGCCCGCCTCGCTGAGCACGTTCTGGTGGGCGAGCAGCTCCCGGCGCTTGGGGCGCAGGTCCTCGGGGGCGTCGCTGACGACGGCCGCCAGGTCGCCCTCCTGGAGGATCCGCACCTCACGGGGCGGGTCGCCGACGCCCGTCAGCCCTTCCGGGAGCGAGGTGCGGGATCCGTCGGTGATGCCGTAGACGTACGTGCTCACTCCTGCTCCTCCTTGCGGCGCGAGGGCGCGGCCTTGCGGGTACGCGGCCGCGAGGCGGTCTCCCGCTCGGAGCCGCTGTCGTCACGGCCCTGCTTGAACGCGTCGGATATGGTCTCGGCGGCGCCGGACAGCGCCCCCTTGGACTTGCCCCGGGCGCCGGACTCGGTCATCTCCCCGACCAGGTCGGGCAGGCCCGGGTCCTTGCGCGGCCCGGACTCGAGGTCGAGCCTGTTGCACGCTTCGGCGAAGCGCAGATAGGTGTCGACACTGGCGACGACGACACGGACGTCGATCTTGAGGATCTCGATGCCGACCAGGGAAACGCGCACGAATGCGTCGATGACGAGCCCCCTGTCCAGTACGAGCTCGAGAACGTCGTAAAGGCCGCTGCTGCCGCCTCCGCCGCCGGTCTGCTGTGCCGGTACGACAGTCATGCCGGATGTCCTCCATCCATTCCGTGGGTGTGTGTCCGTCCGGGCGGTTCAGCGTCCGCCGGAACCTCGCGCGTCGGCCCTCCCGCGCTCGTAGCGCCTGACCCGCCGGTAGCCGGTGAGCTGCCCGTCCGGGTCGAGTTCCACCTGGTAGCTGCCCATCAGGCTCATCGTGTCGGGCACCCGCTCGAGCTCCAGGACCTCGACCTCCAGGGACCAGCCCTCCTCCGTCTGCTCGAAGGACGACACGCTCTCCGCGGTCATTCCGGTGAGCTCGGCGAGCTGGGCCCGCGCCTCGCGCAGGATCTCCATCGGCCGGGGCCGACGCGCCTTATGTGAGTTTTGTGATTCCTGTGATTCTTGTGAGTCCTGTGGTTCTTGTGAGTCCTGAGTCTTACGAGAACTCTGTGTTCTAGAACTCTGTGTTTTACGTGAACTCTGTTGTGGACTCTGCGATTCGGACGTGTTGTTCGTGTTCGACATGGCCACCTCCCCCTCCGTGTGGCCGCAAGCGTGTTCGCCAAACCTCCACGGCCCCATGCATGTGCCACACGTTCGCGCAACCGGAGCGGCCGGCGTCCGGGCCGCGCGACTGGTCAGCCGCGCAGGGCGCTCAGCCGTCGCCGGGCGGGCGCCAGGGCCCGCGCGCGGCTCATGACCCCGTCCCAGGGCCGGGTGCGGGCCTGCTCCACGGCGTCCGCGACCGTCCAGCGGCGGGCGTGCAGGCCGGGGTCGTCCAGCTGGTCCCAGGACAGGGGGGTCGCCACCGGGGCGCCGGGCAGGGCGCGGACCGAGTAGGGGGCGACCGCCGTCTGCGCGTAGGCGTTGCGCTGGATGTCGAGGTAGAGCCGGTCGCCGCGGTCCTTCTTCCGGGCGGCGGTGGTGAGCCGGTCGGGGTGGGCCGCGGCGAGGGTGTCGGCGACGTCCCGCGCGAACTCCCGTACCTCGTCGAAGTCCTGCCCGGCTCTCAGGGGGACGATCACGTGCAGGCCGCGCGAGCCGGTGGTCATCAGGGCCGAGGGGAGCCCGATCCCGTCGAGCAGTTCGCCCAGCAGGACGGCCGCCTCGCGGACCCGGGGGAAGTCGTCACCGGCCGGGTCGAGGTCGAAGACCATCCGGTCCGGCCGGTCGGCGTCCCCGGCCCGGGACAGCCACCGGTGCAGGGTCAGGGCGGCCTGGTCGGCTAGGTACAGGAGGGTGGCGGTGTCGTCGCAGACGGTGTGGCAGACGGTGCCGCCCTCCTTCGCCACCTCGACGCGGGAGATCCAGTCCGGGTAGTGCTCCGGGGTGTTCTTCTGCATGAACCGGGGGCCGTCCACGCCGTCCGGGTGCCGCTCCAGCATGAGCGGACGGCCCCGCAGGTGCGGCAGCATGAACGGCGCGACGGCCCGGTAGTAGTCGACGAGGTCGCCCTTGGTGTACTCCTCGCCGCCGCTCCCGTCCCGGCCGCTCCCGGCGGGGAACAGCACCTTGTCGGGCCGGTGGACCTCCACGGTGTGCCGGCCCGCCCGGACGGTCCGTGCGACGCCGTGGCTCACGCGACGACCGCCTCCCCCACCAGCAGCCGGCCGGCCGCCGCGATGGAGTCGGCGTCGATGCCGGCCGCGCGCAGCTGCTCGTCCGGCGTCGCCGAGCCGGGCATCGTCCGTACGGCGAGCCGGACCAGGCGCGGCACGGGCCGGCCGTCGGTGAAGGCGTCGAGGACGGCGTCGCCGATGCCGCCCTCCTCACGGTGGTCCTCCACGGTCAGCAGGCAGCCGGTCTCCTCGGCGGCACGCCGCAGCGTCTCCCGGTCCACCGGCTTGACCGAGTACAGGTCGATCACCCGGACCGGGATGTCCTCCCCGGCGAGGGCGTCGGCCGCGGCCAGCGCCTCGTGCACGGTGTCGCCCGCCGCGACGACGGTGAGCCGGTCGTCTTCCGAGGAGCGCAGCACCTTGCTGCCGCCGACGGGGAACTCCTCGTCGGGCCCGTAGATCACCTTGGTCTCGCCGCGGGACGTGCGCAGGTAGCGGATGCCCTCCAGGCCGGCCATCTCGGCGACGAGGCGGGCGGTCTGGTTGGCGTCGCACGGGCAGAGCACGGTGGAGCCGTGGACGGCCCGCATCATGGCCAGGTCCTCCAGCCCCATCTGGCTGGGCCCGTCCTGGCCGATGGCGACGCCCGAGTGGGAGCCGACGAGATTGAGGCCGGAGCCGCTGATCGCCGCCATGCGGACGAAGTCGTAGGCACGGGTGAGGAAGGCCGCGAACGTCGTGGCGTACGGCACCCAGCCGCGTGCCGCCATGCCGACGGCGGTGGCGACCATCTGCTGCTCGGCGATGTAGCACTCGAAGTAGCGCTCGGGGTGCTGCTTGGCGAAGAACTCGGCGCGGGTGGAGTCGCCGACCTCGCCGTCGAGGGCGACGACGTCGCCGCGGGCGCCGCCGAGCGCGGCCAGTGCCTCGCCGAAGGCGTTGCGGGTGGCCAGCTCGTCGCCGAGCTCGTAGCGGGGCAGTTCGAGCTGTCCGGAGCCGGCCGAGTGCAGGGCCCGCGCGGTCGGCGGTTCGCTCACCCGGACGGTGAGGTCGCGCGGGCCGCCGAGTTCGGCGATCGCCTCGTCGGCGTCCGGCAGCGGCTTGCCGTGCTGGCCCTCGCGGTCCTCGACGGCCTCGACGCCCTTGCCCTTGAGGGTGCGGGCGATGATCGCGGTGGGCTGGCCCCTGGTGGACAGGGCCTCGCCGTAGGCGCGGTCGACGGCGTCGACGTCGTGGCCGTCGATCTCGATGGTGTGCCAGTCGAAGGCCCGGAAGCGGCGGGCGTAGGCGTCCAGGTCGTGGCCGTGGCGGGTCTGGCCGCGCTGGCCGAGCCGGTTGACGTCCACGATCACGGTGAGGTTGTCGAGCTGCTCGTACCCGGCGTGCTCGGCGGCCTCCCACACCGATCCCTCGGCCATCTCGCTGTCGCCGCACAGCACCCACACGCGGTAGTCGGCGTGGTCGAGGCGCTTGCCGGACAGGGCGATGCCGACACCGACGGGCAGTCCCTGGCCGAGCGAGCCGGTGGCGGTCTCGACCCACGGCAGCCGCTGCGGCGTGGGGTGGCCCTCCAGGCGGCTGCCCAGCTTGCGGAAGGTGAGCAGTTCCTCGTCGTCGATGGCGCCGGCCGCCTTGAAGGCGGAGTACAGCAGGGGCGAGGCGTGGCCCTTGGAGAGCACGAAGCGGTCGTTGCCGGGGTGGGCGGGGCGCTGGAAGTCGTAGCGGAGGTGGTTGGCGAGCAGTACCGCCATCAGGTCCGCCGCGGACATCGAGGACGTGGGGTGTCCGGAGCCCGCTGCGGCGGAGGCGCGCACGCTGTCGACGCGCAGCTGCTGTCCGAGTTCGACGAGTTCACCGGTGTTCATGAGTCTCCTTCGTAGGGTCCGTCGGTACGCCTGACGGGACCGGGGGCGATGCCGGGGCCGGGCGGCGGCTGGTCGGCCGGCGGTTCGGGTCCGGGGTCGGCGGGGCCGCGGGCGGAACGGGTCGGGGCGGGCGCGCCGGCACC
>NZ_WWHX01000584.1 GCF_009862125.1 Streptomyces sp. SID5910 | reverse complement strand
TTCAACTGGTTCGTGGACGGCAAGCTCGTCCACCAGGAGAACGGCTCGCGCGGTGCGCTCCCCACCCACCCGATGCGCATCATGGCCAACCTGTGGCCGGGCACCGGGGTCGACGGCTGGCTCGGCCCCTTCAGCTACCCCGGCACTCCGCTGACGGCCCGCTACGACTGGGTGAAGTACACCAAGTACTGATCCCGGGCTAACCGGTGAGGCCGGCACAGGCCTTGTGCCCTGCGCCGGCCTCAGAGGTGTGTACGGCTGCGGGCGGGAGCCGAGGTGGTGTCAGGCGGGCTGCGGGACGCGTACTGCCGGAGCGGCCGCGACCGCGCGGGTCTCGCAGAGGACGCCGCGCAGAGGGTGGAACTGCTGGTCGCCCGACTCCCCGTGGTCTGACACACCGTCCTGGCGGGCCTCCCCTCAGGGTGGATCGCTCTCAAGCGGCTTGATCACTGCTGAGCCTGCTGATTGGCTGGCCGGCATGACTGATCTCGGACCTGTTGCCTGGCCGCCTGCCCCGATCAGGACCGAGAGGCTGGTGCTCCGTGCACCCGAGGCCAGGGACCGAGCGGTGTTCGTCGAGCTGTTGGCGTCGCCAGAGGTGCACACCTACCTCGGCGGCCCCCGCCGGCGCGACGAGCTCGAACGCGAGATGCCTGCGGTCCCCGAGCGGTGGCCCGGCAGTCTCGTCGTCGACCTCGACGGGGCGATGATCGGCCAGATACTGCTCCGGAGGGCACCGGAGCACCGTCGCCCGGCTGCCGCAGGGAAGGTCGATCTCGGCTACCTGTTCCTGCCGCGAGCATGGGGTCACGGGTACGCCGCCGAAGCGTGCGCGGCGGCCCTCGACTGGTTCGACAGTGTCCTCCCCGACGAACCGGTGGTGCTCACCACCCAGAGCGCCAACGACCGCTCCATGCGCCTCGCGGCAAAGCTGGGCTTCACCGAGGTGGAACGGTTCCATGCCTGGGACGCCGAACAGTGGCTCGGCCTGCGGGCGCCGGTCACGCCCTCGTCTTGAGCTCGCACTCGCCACCAGACACGTAAGACCGCCTCGGCAGCCGGCGCCGGATCTGCGTAGCCCGGATGTGATCACCCGGCCATCAGCATGATTATCTGAGGGACGACACCAAACGGGGGATCACACATGAGCGACGGTAAAACCGCAGGCAGTGGCGGCAAGGCCGCAGGGGACGACCGGCTTCCGGAGCCGGATGGGGCGAAGCTTCCGCTGTCCCCGGACGAGATCGAGCGGCACAAGGTGCTTCCCGGCTGGGAGGGGCACTACACCGCGCCGCCCGCGAGCAGCACCGTCGACCCGCTGGAGCGGCCGCCGCTGCAACCGGCCACTCCCGGCCTCCTCCCGCCGCCGCCCGCCGGCGGACGGCCGGTCGACCTGAAGATCGCGCCCGGTGTACTCAAGAAGGCCGCCGGTCAGATCGACGACATCTACGACCACTTCTACAAGCCGGCCGCGTCCCTGGAGGAGCCCGCGCTGAAGGCGGTGGGCGCGCTGGAGGGGCTGGAGTCGGCGCGGGCGGTCCGGCTCGCCCACCGGCAGTGGGAGCGGCAGGCCGGCACGGTCACGGCCTGGCTCGCGCACATCGCCGAGAGCCTGCGCCTCAGCGACGGCACCTACACCAAGACGGACATGGCCGTGGGCCAGACCGCCGGTCAGGTGCGGGTCCGCTCGGCGCTGGAGGACTTCTGATGGCGGAGACCTTCTACCTCACCCTGCTGGCCGTGGACCTGTCGGCGCTGGACGACCTGGCGGACCGCTGGGAGAGCATCCACCGGGACATCAAGGGCCTCGGCAAGCGCATGCACGACGAAGCGCTCACGCCGCTGCGTGACAAGGGCTACTGGGAAGGGGCGGCGGCCCCGTACGCCTGGCGGATGATCGACGACATCGAGCGCCAGCTGGAGAGCGCCGCGAAGGTGGCGGACGCGGCCCGGCGCGTCGTCGAGGACGGCGTGGGCGATCTGAAGTCCGCCCAGAAGGACCTCAAGGACGCCACGCGGCGGGCCAAGGAGAAGGGCCTGTACATCAACGCGGACGGGACGCTGTCCCCGGACATCGTCGGCAACGTCTGCAAGGTCGAGCTGACCGACGAGGAGAAGAAGACCATCGAGGCGGCGGACCGGGAGATCGGCCAGATCCTCAGGCGGGGTGTCACGGCCGACCGCAACCTCGCCTTCAGCCTGATGGCCGACATCGGCCTGGGCCAGTGGTTCACCAAGGACCCGGGGCTCACCGACATCGACTCCACGAAGAAGATCAGCGAGGACGCGTACAACGCGCTGGACCTCGCACTTCAGGGCAAGGGGCCCTATCCAGGGCTCAGTTCGGACGATCCGTACTCGCTGGGCTGGGACTGGGTGACCGGCGGCGGCGCCCGGCACCGCGACTACCACTACGGCGACGAGATGACCGAGCTGATCAGGTCCAGCGAGAGCATGGAGCAGCTGCGGCTGGACACGCTGGAGCAGTGGCGGTCCACCGGTCAGCCGCAGGGCAGCGTGGCGTACTCGATCTCGGAGAGCGGCAAGCTGGGCGCGTTCAAGAAGCTCGTCACCACGGACCTGCCGGCGATCGTCACCGGCGACGAGGACCATCTGGGCGAGGCGTTCACCGGCTCGTACAACCTGAAGTACACGGTCAAGGGCCAGGACCCCGACGGCGCCCTGGTGGTCGAGTACACCCTGAAGAACAACACCAGCAACGAGTCGTTCCTGCACTACGTCGGCTACTACGACTGGCTGGAGAAGTTCAACCGCGAGGAGGGCGCCTTCTCGTCCGTGGACCAGAAGATCGTCTGGACCGAGCGCATTCCGGCGAAGGAGAAGTGAGTCGGTGTCCCGAGTACGTCTGCCGGCGGCAGCCGCCGTGCTGGCTCTGCTGACCTGTCTGCCGGGTTGCTCGTCGGCGCCCACCAGTGTCGAGGCCTGCATGGGGAAGCAGGCCGTCGGCGCGACCCCCGGGCAACTCGCCGGCACCTACCGGGGAGAGGGCGACGCGAAGGGTGTGACGCTCACCCTGAAGGCGTCGCAGGGCAAGCCGGGCAGCGGCACGGTCACCGTGCACGACTGGCCGACCGGTGACTGGTACCGGAGCGAACTCGGCGAGACCTTCGACGGGTCCGGCACCTGGTCCGTGGTGCAGGGCGGCACCTCGGCCACCGAGTTCGCGCGCCTGACCCTCGACCTCACCACGCCGAAGCGCTTCCTGGAGGGGGACACCCTCGACTCCCTGGCGATCGCCGAGGGCGACGGGCGCACCTACCTCTACACGGACGACGACCCGGACGTCTGCCCCGCGTTCCGGCTGCGGCTCCAGGGAGCCTGAGCCGCCCTCGGCGCCAGTGTGGCGGCCGGTGGTCCCGGCCAATGTGCCCATGACCAGCGGGACTTGCCGTGCCCGCTGGTCAGCCGTCGAGCGCGGCGGACGGTGTGTCCCCGTGCTGCGCCTGCCGGGACCGCTCCGCCAGCACCTTGGCCAGGTTCCGGACAAGGTCCTCGTCGATGCCTCCCTTGGCCGGGGAAGCCGACTCGGTCCACAGCAGCGTCGTGCCGACGCGGGTCTGGGTCACGGCGCCGGGCTCCCCCTGGAAGCCGGAGGTGCCGAACCGGGCATCGCGCTCGTCACCGATCGGGCCGAGCTCGAACGGCTTCGCCCCCTGCCCCGCCTTCTTGCTGTAGGGGCCGTCCCAGAGCACGTCGTAGGCGTTCCGGGCGGACTGTTCGCTGTCGTAGGCGATGATCAGGAAGCTGACGATGGTGGCGTCGCCGTCGGGCCGGAAGGTCGAGGCGCCGAAGAAGCGGGCGTTCCGGCAGCCCGCGTTGTCCTTGCTGGGGCAGGCCTGCTGGCGGTAGAGCTCGTTCATGTCGACGGCCGTGGGCGGAGTGGACTCCTTCCAGCCCGGCATGGCCTCGCCGTCGGGCAGCACCTGCCGTACCAGTTCCTTGGTGAGCGCCACCGACTTGCCGTTCGCGCCGTCGTTCTCCGTACCGCCGTCAGCGCCGCCGCAGCCGGTCAGGAGCAGAGCAGCCGCCGCGGTCGCCACGCACCACCGGTAGTTCTTCATGATCACGTCACTGCCCCCTTCGGGGTGATCTTACGCGGACCGTCCTGACGGCGACGGGGTCGCCCCGGACCGGGATCGTCAGCCGCCGTCCCGGCCGATCCACCGGGGCGACCGGATACAGTGCGCGAGACGGCAACCCGGTCAGGGAGGGGAAGCGTGACCGACACCAGCGACACCCGGCCCACCGAGGGTGAGGCGCAAGCACCGCGGCAGAGCGGACTGCACCGCGTGATGCGTTACGTCCCCCTGATCGCCCCCGTCCTGCTGTGGGCCGTGCCCTGCTGGGTGCTCCTGCATACCGGCCAGCACTGGCCGCTGCCCGTCACCCTGGTCGGCACCGCCCTGTTCGCCCTCGGGCTCATATGCATGCCGCTCGCGATGGTGCGCGGCCACGGGCGACGCCAGCATGACCGGGCGGCGATCGTCGGTGACACCCTGCTGGGCGCCAGCTGGGTCCTGTTCACGTGGTCCGTTCTGCTCGGCGTCTTCCTGCGGCTCGCCCTGACCGTGGCCGGCGTCGGGGAGAGCCAGGACCGCGCCCGGATCGTCACCTGGGCCGTCCTCGGCACCGCCGCCGCACTGCTCGCCTGGGGGTACGCCGAAGCCCGCCGCGTGCCACGCGTGCGCCGACTCGACGTGGAACTTCCGCGACTGGGCGCCGGGTTGGACGGCCTCCGCGTCGCTCTCATCACCGACACCCACTACGGTCCGCTCGATCGCGCCCGCTGGTCGGCACGGGTGTGCGAGACGGTGAACACGCTGGAAGCCGACCTGGTCTGTCACACCGGCGACATCGCGGACGGCACGGCCGAACGCCGCCGCGCCCAGGCCCTCCCCCTCGGTACCGTGCAGGCGGCCCATGCCCGTGTCTACGTCACCGGCAACCACGAGTACTACAGCGAGGCCCAGGGCTGGGTCGACCTGATGGACGAGCTGGGCTGGGAGCCGCTGCGCAACCGCCATCTGCTGCTCGAACGCGGAGGCGACGCCCTGGTGGTGGCCGGCGTGGACGACGTCACCGCGGAATCCTCGGGCCTGGCCGGCCACCGCGCCCACCTCGCCGGTGCGTTGGACGGCGCCGACCCCGACCTGCCCGTCCTGCTCCTGGCCCACCAGCCCAAGTTCGTCGACCGGGCGGCAGCCGCCGGCATCGACCTCCAGCTCTCCGGGCACACCCACGGCGGCCAGATCTGGCCCTTCCACCACCTGGTCCGCCTCGACCAGCCCGCCCTGGCCGGCCTCACCCGGCACGGCGCCCGCACCCTCCTCTACACCAGCCGCGGCACCGGCTTCTGGGGCCCGCCGTTCCGCGTGTTCGCCCCCAGCGAGATCACGCTGCTCGTGCTCCGCTCCCCGCACACCTCGCCGTGACACCACCCGCGTGTGACCGCGAGCGCCGCGAGATGACCGTCCGGCTCGCCCTCCTGGATCGACACGTCACCCACGACCACGCCACGGGCCGTCCGGCACCAGGTCTCCGAGCACGGTGAGCAGCTGCGGCGGCTCGACCGGGTCCGTCAGCGTGCCGAGATCCGACCACGCGACCCAGGCATGCGTGTCCAGGCTGGCCTGCTCCTCGGGGAGCAGACCGGTCCGCACCAGAGGCGGCTGCTCCTCGGCGAACCGAGCGACGAAGAAGCGCTCCGTCCCGGTGTACCGCTTGCCGTTCCACCGCACATCACGGTCGACGAGCACCGAGTGGTCCAGGACGGCAGCCGGATCGAGGCCGGTTTCCTCGGCCAGTTCACGTCGTGCCGCCATCAGCGGCGTCTCTCCGGGCTCGATGCCACCACCGGGCGGCTCCCAGAGCCAGTTCCCGTCGAAGGGGTCCCGCCAGCGCAGCAGAAGCAGGCGGTCGGCAGGGTCCAGGCAGACGACCCGCGCGGCGGGCCGGTACGTCGCATCCACCGTCCTGACGCTATGCGGTGCCCGGAACGCCGATCAAGACCTGCGAGCCCAGTCCGGGACTTGGGGTGCCGGGCGCTCACCACACCCCCTCACGCCCCGTCGCCCCCTCGGTGCTCTCGCGGAGGACGAGCCGGTGCGCCACGACGCGGTCCTGCGGACTCGCCGATCCGTGACGGTCCGCGTCGTCCAGCCGGGAGTCCGGGCGCGTCGCCTCGTCGATGCGGCGCAGCAGCAGGTCGATCGCGACCCGGGCCACCGCCTCCTTGTCCGGGGCGACCGTGCTCAGTGAGGGCACGCTGAACCGGCCGCCCTCCACGTCGTCGAAGCCGATGACGGCCACGTCCTCGGGCACCCGTGCCCCGTAGGCGTGCAGCGTGCGCAGTGCTCCCAGCGCCAACTGGTCGTTGAGGCACAACAGGGCGTCCGGCCGGGCTCCTTGGGCCAGTACTCGACGGACGGCGGCGGCTCCGTCGCTCATGTGGAAGGCCTCCACCGGCAGCAGGGACGCCGGGTCGTGTGCGATGCCGGCCTCGGCGAGCGCGGCGCGGAAGCCGCGGGTGCGTGCGTGCGCGGTGCCGACGCCCTCGTCGTCGCGCCCGCCGACGGCGAGGATGTGCCGGCGTCCCAGCGCGAGCAGGTGCTCGGTCGCCTCGCGGGCCGCCTGTTCGTTGTCGATCGCCACATGGTCGGCGCCGTCGGTCAGCAGTTCGCCCAGCAGGACGGTCGGCGGGATGCCGGTGTGTGCGCGCAGGTCCTCTGGTGCGAGGGCCAGCGGGCTGAGGATGACACCGTCCACGAAGTCCGAACCGAAGCCGGCGAGCGCCGCCTTCTCCCGTTCCCGGTCGGCGCCGGACTGGTGGATCAGCACGGTCAGGGAGCGGCTTTCGGCCTCCCGGACGACATGGCGGGCCAGTTCGGCGAAGTACGGGACGTCGAGTTCCGGCACGACGAGGGCGATGATGCCCGTGCGTCCGCTGCGCAGGTGCCGTCCGGCGAGGTTGACACGGTAGCCGAGGTGGTCGATGGCCTCCTGCACGACCCGGCGGGTCCGGTCGGAGACGTGGACGTAGTCGTTGAGCACGTTGGACACCGTCTTCTCCGACACCCCCGCGTGCCGTGCGACGTCCTTGATCCTCGGCCGTGCCACCTGCAACCTCCCTGCCCCTGGTCCGCCCCGAGTCTATGGGTGCCCTTCCGGTGTGCCGAGAGGGCTCGGCAGCACCGGACGAGGGGTGCGTCCGGTGCACGCGGGTGATGACCCAGCTCTTTACAGCCAATGTACATCGATGTAAAAACAAGCCACCGCACCGGGAGATCCGATGCGGATCACCTCGATGTGCACGGGCGGCCGGTGGCTGCCGCGCCGATGGCCCCTGCCCTCGGCCGGGCACGTCGTCCGGCCGTCGAAAGGTCAGTGATGAGCTCTGCACCCCCTGCCCGTGGGCCGCTCGGCGCCTGGGACCCGAACCGGGCGACCGGCGTCGACCGGCGACGGCTGCTGCGTTACGGAACGGCCGGAGCGGCGGCGTTGCTGACCGCGGGTCCGCTGGCCGGCTGTGCCTCGCCGGCCAGTGCCGGCGGGGCCTCCTCGCTGAAGGTGTGGGACCTGTTCCAGGGCGGCGACGGCATGCTCATGGACGAGATGATCGCGGCCGTCTCCCGCGGCGGTGACGGTTTCGACGTGGACCGGACGATCCTGGACTGGGGTCCGTCGTACTACACGAAACTCGCCATGTCGGCGGCCGGCGGCCGGGCCTCGGACGTGGCCGTGCTGCACCTGTCGCGCCTGGCCGGATACGCCCCCGGCGGACTGCTCGACCCCATCGACCTGGACGCCCTCGCCGAATTCGGCGTGACCGAGAAGGACTTCGCCCCCGCGATCTGGAAGCGCGCCCAGCACCAGGGCACGGTCTACGCCGTCCCGTTGGACGTCCACCCCTTCATCGTCTTCTACGACAAGGACGCCGCCGAGAAGGCCGGTCTGCTCGAT
This sequence comes from Streptomyces sp. SID5910, assembly GCF_009862125.1. Classification (GTDB taxonomy): domain Bacteria; phylum Actinomycetota; class Actinomycetes; order Streptomycetales; family Streptomycetaceae; genus Streptomyces. The sequence goes on along the minus strand of NZ_WWHX01000584.1, from coordinate 896 downwards.
CCGTCCGGCCACCTGGCACCGATGGGGTCGCCCGAGGCGTTCCTGGAGGCCGGCAAGAAGCTCGCCGAAGTGACCGGGAAGTCCGGCGTCCTCTTCGGGCACGTCACCGACACCGCCCAGAGCTGGCGCCAGTTCGCGGCGCTGTACGCCCAGACCGGCGCGTCCTTCACCCTGCCGGACGGCGGCCCGCCGAAGATCGACATCGACGCCGCGGTGAAGGTCGTGACCTTCATGAAGCAGCTCTTCGACGGCCGGACGAATCCCAACAACCTCGACTACAACGGCGCGATGGCCGCGTTCATGGACGGCCGCGGCGGCATGATCATGGCCGGGGAGTGGGAGCTGCCGACGTTCCGGAAGTCCGGCATCAAGCACCTGGGGGCGGCCCCCTTCCCGCAGGTCTTCGACCGGCCGGCCGTCTACGCCGACTCGCACAGCTTCGTACTGCCGCACCAGGACAATCCCGACCCGGCCCGGCGCCACGAGGCCCACCGGTACATCGCCGAGATCATCAAGCAGAGCATGATCTGGGCCAGCGCCGGGCACATCCCGGCCTACCAACCGGTGCAGGCCCTCCCCGCCTACGCGAAGCTCGACCCCCAGTCCTCCTACGCGGCCGCGGGCGAGATCGCCGTGCTCGACCCGCCGAACTGGTTCGCCGGAGCCGGCGGCAACTTCCAGAACCGCATGTGCCAGCCGCTCCAGTCGGCGCTGCTGGGCAACACCTCCGCCGAGAAGGCGGTACGGCAGATGGTCCGGGAAGCGGACACCCTGCTGCGCCAGCCCAACCCGGTCGCCTGACGACAGCCGAAGGAGCCGCATCGTGACCACCACCGCGCCCGACGGAGCCACGGCGCCCCCGCAGCCCCGCCCCGCCACTCCCCCGCCCGTGCCCC
>NZ_WWHX01000583.1 GCF_009862125.1 Streptomyces sp. SID5910 | reverse complement strand
CCGCCGCCCCGACCCACCCCAGCAACAGCACCGCCCCGGCAACCCCCCACGCCGCCACCGCCCCCCGCGGCAGCACCCCGTGCAACAGCACCGCCACCCCACCGACCACCCACACCGCGGGCACCTGCACGAGACACGCCCCCAGAATCACCCAGACGTCCTCCCCGTACCCCACCGCGAACCCGACCCCCGCACACAGCATCACGACGACCACGCCACCGAAGGCGATCACCAGGTGCCCCGCGGCCCACCGCAGCCGCCCCACCGCCCCCGCGAGCACCGGCTCCGCCCTCCCGGACGTCTCCTCCCCGCCGAGACGCAGCACCGACGCCACCACGTACAGCGCCGCGATCATCCCGAGCATCCCGACCATCGCCGACACGAACGCGTCCGTCAGCCCGGCCTCCCCGCCCATCCGCTCGACCACCGCGCGGGCCTGCGCGTTGTCGCCGACCAGCTCGGCCGCGCCCTCCGTCATCCCGCCGTAGAC
>NZ_WWHX01000582.1 GCF_009862125.1 Streptomyces sp. SID5910 | reverse complement strand
GCCGCGCTCGCCGGTCCCGGGTCGGCCGCGAGCCGCACCTCGCCGGCCGGCGGCCGGCCGTCCACGGTCAGCCCGTCGGCCCCGGCGGCCCTCAGCACCACTGCGTCGCCGTCCGCCGTCCAGGTCCCCGGGATGCCCGGGAGCCGGCCGTCGGGGTGGTCCTCCAGCCAGTGTGTGCCGGTCAGCGCGAGCGGCCCGTGGGGCGCCGACACCGTCGCCTCACGCTGCTCGTGCCAGCGCTGCCACGCCTCGGATGCGTCCGTCGTCATGGGATCAACCCTTCCACACCGGCTCGGCCAGACCGAGGTGCGAGCGCAGGGTGCCGCCCTCGTACGCGGTGCGGAACGCGCCGCGCTCCTGGAGCAGCGGCACGACCCGGTCCACGAACTCGTCGAGTCCGCCGGGGGTCAGATGCGGTACGAGGATGAAGCCGTCGGCGGCGTCCCGCGCCACGAACGACTCCAGTTCGGCGGCGACCGCCTCGGGCGTGCCGACGAAGGACTGCCGGGCGCCGGCCTCGATGACGGTCTGCCGGATGGACAGCCCCTTCTCCTGGGCCAGGGCCCGCCACTTCTCGGCGATCGCCGTGCTGTCGCCGTGCCGGGTCCGCCCCTGACTGAGCCCCGGGTCCGGCACCGGGTCGATGTCGGGCAGCGGCCCGTCGGGGTCGTACGCGGACAGGTCGACGCCCCAGATCTGCTCCAGCGTCAGGATCGCGGTCTGCGGGGAGACCTGCTGCCGGCGGATCTCCGCCGCCCGCTCGCGTGCCTCGGCGTCGGTGTCCCCGAGGACGACGGTGACACCGGGCATGATCTTGAGGTCGTCCGGGCTCCGGCCGTACCTCGCCAGGCGCCGTTTGACGTCGGCGTAGAAGGCCCGGCCCGCCTCCGGGCCGCCGTGCCGCGTGCTGTGCCATCCCGGGGGACAACCCCCGGACCCCCGGCCG
>NZ_WWHX01000581.1 GCF_009862125.1 Streptomyces sp. SID5910 | reverse complement strand
GGCCTCGGACAGCTCGTGGACGCGCTCGGGGATGTCGTACTCGCCGAGGGCGGAGTGGTTGGCGCCGAAGGTGTTGGTCTCCACGCAGTCGACGCCGGCGGCGAAGTACTCCTCGTGCACCGAGCGGACGATGTCGGGCCGCGTCAGGTTCAGGACCTCGTTGCACCCTTCCAGCTGCTGGAAGTCGTCGAGCGTCGGGTTCTGCGCCTGGAGCATGGTGCCCATCGCCCCGTCGGCTACCACCACACGGGTGGCGAGTGCCTCGCGGAGGGCGGACACACGGGTCCGGGTGTCGGCGGACGGGGTGGACGGCGACGAGGCCATGAAGGGGCTCCCTAGGATGCGACGGCTGTCGGCTTTGCGCTTCCCGGTGCCGCCTGTCCGAGACGTCCCGGGAGAGAACGCACGCCGCCAGGGTAGCCGGGAGCCGGGACCGGTGGCCTGGGCGTCCACGTGACGGACGAGGATGGAGGGCCGGATGCCCTCCCCCAGGGGTGACGCCGGCACCCGAAGGGACGAACCCGTTCGCCCGTCCGCCGCCGGGAAGCGGCCGGGAGACGGCCGGGTGGCGGCCGGGTGGCGGCCGGGTGGCGGCCGGCGGCAGGCGTCCGGGAGCCCTCCGGAACGCGGTCCGAGTGCAACAGTTGCCCGCCGACCATTAGCGGGAGGTCGGCATGGACCGGTAGTGTTCGGCATTGCCGAACGACGTCAGCGACGCCGAGGTCGGCAGTCGAAGGGGACGGAGGCAGTACGTCGATGGCACGGAACATCCAGTCGCTCGAGCGGGCGGCCGCGATGCTGCGCCTGCTCGCGGGCGGCGAGCGGCGGCTCGGCCTGTCGGACATCGCCTCGTCGCTGGGACTGGCCAAGGGCACCGCCCACGGCATCCTGCGCACCCTCCAGCAGGAGGGCTTCGTCGAGCAGGACGAGGCCTCGGGGCGCTACCAGCTGGGCGCCGAGCTGCTGCGCCTGGGCACCACGTACCTCGACGTGCACGAGCTGCGGGCGCGCGCCCTGGTGTGGACGGACGACCTCGCCCGGTCCAGCGGGGAGAGCGTCCACCTCGGCGTCCTGCACCAGCAGGGCGTCCTGGTCGTCCACCACGTCTTCCGGCCCGACGACAGCCGGCAGGTCCTGGAGATCGGGGCGATGCAGCCGCTGCACTCCACGGCGCTCGGCAAGGTGCTGTCGGCGTACGACCCGGTGGCGCACAGCGAGGCGCTGGAGGCCGACCGCAAGGCGTTCACCGACCGGACCGTCTGCGAGCCGGACGGGTTCGAGCACATCCTCGACATCACGCGCGCGCGTGGCTACGCGGCCGACGTGGAGGAGACCTGGGAGGGCGTCGCGTCCATCGCCGCCCCCATCCACGACCGGCGCCGCATGCCGGTGGGCGCGGTCGGCATCACGGGCGCCGTGGAGCGGCTGTGCCGGGACGGCGAGCTGCGGCCGGAGCTGATCGCGGCGGTACGGGACTGCGCCCGCGCGGTGTCGCGGGACCTGGGCGCCGGGCGGTTCTGAGGCGCTGACGCACGACCGGGGGCCGGGGCGCCGGGGGGCGTTCCGGCCCTTCGGCGTACCCGGACGCTGCCGGGACCCGCCCC
>NZ_WWHX01000580.1 GCF_009862125.1 Streptomyces sp. SID5910 | reverse complement strand
GGGCAGGCCCCGGCCGGGCCGCCGCCGTCCGAGACGCCGGCGCCGTCCCCGCTGCGCGGGCTGACCCGCACGCTGGAACGGTTCCGGGGCGCCGGCCGGGTGGCGCGTCCGGAGGCCGGCGGTAAGGAGACCCCGCCGCCGGCCGGGCCCGGCGACTGACGGCCGCCCGACGCGCGCCGGTACGCGTCCGAAGCGCCTTCCGCGTACCGGGAGTCCGCGGGGCAGGCCCCGGCCGGGCCGCCGCCGTCCGAGACGCCGGCGCCGTCCCCGCTGCGCGGGCTGACCCGCAC
>NZ_WWHX01000058.1 GCF_009862125.1 Streptomyces sp. SID5910 | reverse complement strand
TCACCGCGCCGTAACCGAAACCCGCTCCGCCTCAATCCGCTGATCCACCACACCGTCCCCCGCCCGCTCCAGATGCCGGCACAACACCACCGACCCTCCCGAGGCCAACGCCCCGTACAACCCCGCGTTCAACCCCTCCCACGTGTCATACGGCAACCCCGACAGAATCCGCGCCCCCGGCCCCGTCAACCCCAGCTCCGCCGCCTCCGCCCGAGCCCGCTCCACCACCTCCGCCCCGCTGAACTCCCGCCCGGCCACGATCAGCGCCGCCGCCTCCGGATCCACCGGCGCGTACGGCACGAACCGGTCCCCCTGCCCCGGCACCTCCACCGCGTAATCGGCGAAGCCCTCCGGCGGGGCAGGCACGAACCGCCCCCCGAGCGGCCGCAGCGCCAGCGCGATCCGCGGCCCCGAGCACGCCCGCGCCGCCTGAAGCGACTCCGGCTCCGGCCCGCTCACCACCACGTCCGCCGCCGCCGGGTCACCGGCCACGTCGGCGACGACCCCCACCGACGCGCACGCCAGCAGCCACACCGCCGTCTGCCAGTGCGCGGGCAGCAGCAGCGCGACCCGGTCACCGGGTTCGACGGACAGCTCGTCCTGGAGCAGATTCGCGGTCTTGGCCACCCAATTGGCGAAGGTGGCGACGGAGAGTTCGACGCGTTCGCCGGTGGCGTCGTCGTAGAAGGTCACCAGGGGGCGTCCCGGGTCCGCGGCGAGCGCGGAAGTCAGCAGGTCGGCAGGGGTGCGGTCGGTCGCGTTCACCCGCGCAAGCGTACGCGGGCCCGAAGGCGCGCCCCGGGCGGACGGGGCACATCACCACCACCGGATCGGGCGAAAAACCCTACGACCCGTCACATCCCGTATGGACAGGTTTGTCCAGTCGTGTCCAGGATCAGGGGCATGCATGGATTCCTCACTTCCTCCATAGGCGTCACCTGCGCGGCCGCCCTGGCCCTCCCGCTCACCGCCGCACCCGCGACGGCGACGGCGGCCACCGGAAGAGCGGCACCGGCATCGGCACCGGACCGGACACCGGCCGGGGCGTACGTCCCCGGCAGCACCCAGTCGCTGCCACTCGCGCCCCTCACCGGCGACCGCGCCTCCACCGCCCCCGGCATCGCCGTACAGGGCGTCCCGCGCCGGGACACACGGCGCTTCTCCCTGGTCGGCGTCGTCTGGGACGACCCGGCGACCGCACTGCACGGCCGCGTCCAGATCCGCACCCGCGCCACCGAAACCGGCGCCTGGTCCGACTGGCAGGACCTGGAGACGCACAACGCCGACCACGCCGCCGACCCGGGCACCGCCGAGGGCGCGTCGGGCGGGGTGCGCGGCGCCACCGCACCGCTGTGGGTGGGCGACTCTGACGGTGTGGAGGTACGGGTCCGCGCGGCGGACGAGAACGACACCACCGCCCCCGCCACGACACCGCTCCCCACCGGCATGCGCCTCGAACTCGTCGACCCCGGCGAAGGCACCCCACCGCAACCCGCCACCGACACGGCGTCCCCCGCCAAGGGCCCCCGCACCACCGCCCTGCCCCCCGGAACCACCGAGGCCGTCGAGCCCGCCGAACCCGTCGACGCCGCCGCGGCCGCCGAGGCCCTCGGATCCACCGAGTCCGCCGAGGTCTTCGCGTCCGTCGAGGGCCTCGACGCCTCCGCCGCCAACGCCGCCCTCGCCCCCCTCGGCGCCACCGAGATCCCCGCGCTGAGCCGGCTCCAGACCGAGAAGGAGGCCCTCACCCTCGGCACCCTGACGGAACAGCAGAAGGCCAAGCCGTACGTCGGTCCGCGCCCGGGCATCACCACGCGCCGCGGCTGGGGCGCGGACGAGAAGCTGCGCGAGAAGAAGTTCGTGTACACGAAGAAGGTCAAGGCGGCCTTCGTGCACCACTCGGCCACCGGCAACAACTACCGCTGCTCGCAGGCCCCGTCAGTCATTCGCGGTATCTACCGCTACCACGTCAAGAGCATGCGCTGGCGGGACATCGGCTACAACTTCCTCGTCGACAAGTGCGGAAAGATCTACGAGGGCCGGGCCGGGGGAGTGTCGAAGCCGGTGCTGGGTGCCCACACCATGGGCTTCAACTCCAACAGCATGGGAATCGCGGTCCTCGGCACCTACGGCTCGAAGAAGCCGTCGTCCGCCGCCGTCAAGGCCGTCGCCCGGCTCACCGCGTGGAAGCTCGGCCTCTACGGCGTGAATCCGCGCGGCAAGACATACCTGAAGTCCGGCGGTGGCAATCTCTACCGAAAAGGCAAGAACGTACGACTGAACGTCATCTCGGGTCACCGCGACGGCTTCTCCACGAGCTGCCCCGGCACACAGCTCTACAAGAAGCTCGGCTCGGCCCGTTCCTCGGCGGCGAAGTACCAGGGCCGCTGAGGACGCCACACCGCACGGCCATCGAAGGCGCCATGGAACGGTCTGCATACACTGGCCGGCCGAAAGACAGTTCGGCCGGTCCCGGCAGGAAGCAGAGACGACAGGTGACAGAAGCGATCCTCCTGGTCGGCGGTAAGGGCACACGGCTGCGCCCGCTCACGGTGCACACCCCGAAGCCCATGGTGCGGGCGGCCGGCGTGCCGTTCCTCACGCATCAGCTGGCGCGGGCGAAGGCGGCGGGCGTCGAGCACATCGTCCTCGCGACGAGTTACCTGGCGGAGGTCTTCGAGCCGTACTTCGGGGACGGCTCGTCGCTGGGCCTCCACCTCGAGTACGTCACCGAGGAGGAGCCGCTCGGCACCGGCGGCGCGATCCGCAACGTGGCGTCCCGGCTGCACTCGGGCCCCGACGAGCCGGTGCTCATCTTCAACGGCGACATCCTGACGGGCCTGGACATCCGCGCCCTCGTGCGCACCCACGAGACGACGGGCGCGGACGTCTCCCTGCACCTGACGAAGGTGACGGACCCGAGGGCGTACGGCCTGGTCCCCACGGACGACACGGGCCGGGTCCTGGCGTTCCTGGAGAAGCCGCAGACGCCGGAGGAGATCGTCACCGACCAGATCAACGCGGGGGCGTACGTCTTCCGCCGTTCGGTCATCGACACCATCCCGGCGGGCCGCCCGGTCTCGGTCGAACGGGAGACCTTCCCGGAACTCCTCGCCACCGGAGCGCACCTCCAGGGCATGGTCGACTCCACCTACTGGCTGGACCTCGGCACCCCGGCGGCCTTCGTGCGCGGTTCGGCCGACCTGGTCCTCGGCCGCGCCCCGTCCCCGGCGGTGCCGGGCCGCTGCGGCGACCGCCTGATCCTGCCCACGGCCACCGTCGCGCCCGACGCCAAGCTGACCGGCGGCACGGTGGTGGGCGAGGGCGCCTTCGTCGCGGAGGGGGCGCGCGTCTTCGGCAGCACGATCCTGCCGGGCGCGGTCATCGAGCCGGGCGCCGTCATCACCGACTCCCTCATCGGCACCCGCGCCCGCGTCGGCACCCGCTCGGTCCTCACGGACACGGTCATCGGCGACGACGCGATCATCGGCGCCGACAACGAACTCCGCGCAGGAGTCCGAGTCTGGTGCAACGCCCACATACCCCCAGCCTCCCTCCGCTTCTCCTCAGACACCTAGGCCGCCTTAGCTGCGGGCAGCAGTGCCGCTGGGGCGGCACGGGTGGGCGCAGCGGCACCCCGCAGCGCCGGGCCACACGACCCACCCCCGGCCCACACGCACCCCGGGCGCCTCATAACCGGCGCCCCACCCCCACCCCGCGCACACCCCACCGCCGACCGGACAAACCCCGCGTACCGATCCGCCCCTGTGCCCCGCCCACCGCATCAGGCAGCATGTCTGCATGTCCGTACTGACGCGCGACGAAGCGCAGACCCGTGCCCAGCTCCTCGACGTCCACCACTACGCGATCGACCTCGACCTGACCGGTGGCGACGAGACCTTCGACTCCCGCACCGTCATCCGGTTCACCGTCCGCGCCGGGACGGGCACCACGGACACCTTCGTCGAGGTCAAGCCCGCCGAGCTGCGCAGCGTCACCCTCGACGGACAGCCCCTCGACCCCGACGCCCTGGACGAGAACCGCCTGCCGCTGAAGAACCTCACCCCCGGCGAGCACGAACTCCGCCTCGACGCGGCCATGAGCTACTCCCGCACCGGCGAGGGCATGCACCGCTTCACCGACCCCTCCGACGACGAGACCTACGTCTACACCCAGCTGTTCATGGACGACGTGCAGCGCGTCTTCGCCGCCTTCGACCAGCCCGACCTCAAGGCCGTCTTCGACCTCACCGTCACCGCCCCCGCCGGCTGGACCGTCCTCGCCAACGGCATCACCGAGCACACCGGCGACGGCCACTGGAAGGCCGCCACCACCCCCCTGATCTCCACCTACCTCGTCGCCGTCGCCGCCGGCCCCTGGCACTCCGTGCGCACCGAGCACCGCGGCCTGCCCTTCGGCCTGCACTGCCGCCGCTCCCTCGCCCCCCACCTCGACGCCGACACCGACGAACTCTTCGAGATCACCCGGCAGTGCTTCGACCGCTACCACGAGAAGTTCGCCGAGCCCTACCCCTTCGACTCCTACGACCAGGCGTTCGTCCCCGAGTTCAACGCCGGCGCCATGGAGAACCCCGGCCTCGTCACCTTCCGCGACGAGTTCGTCTTCCGCTCCGCCGTCACCGACACCGAACGCCAGACCCGCGCCATGGTCGTCGCCCACGAGATGGCCCACATGTGGTTCGGCGACCTCGTCACCCTCAGGTGGTGGGACGACATCTGGCTGAACGAGTCCTTCGCCGAGTACATGGGCTACCAGACCTGCGCCGAGGCCACCCGCTTCACCGGCACCTGGACCGACTTCGGCCTCACCCGCAAGCCCTGGGGCTACGACGCCGACCAACGGCCCTCCACCCACCCCGTCGCCCCCGAGAACGTCCCCGACACCGCCTCCGCCCTCCTCAACTTCGACGGCATCTCCTACGCCAAGGGCGCCTCCGCCCTGCGCCAGCTCGTCACCTGGCTCGGCGAGAAGGACTTCCTCGCCGGCATCAACACCCACTTCGAGCGGCACAAGTTCGCCAACGCCACCCTCGCCGACTTCATCGACTCCCTCGCCTCCGCCACCGAACGCGACGTCCACGCCTGGGCCGACGCCTGGCTGCGCACCACCGGCGTCGACACCCTCGTCCCGCACGTCACCGGCGACAACGGCACCCGCGCCCTCACCGTCGACCACCAGGGCACCCGCCCCCACCGCATCGCCGTCGGCCTCTACGACCGCGACCTCACCGACGAGGGCCGGCTCACCCTGCGCGAACGCCTCGACCTCGACGTCCCCCAGAGCGCACCGCGGCCCATCGGCAAGCTCCCCGCCCTGATCGTCCTCAACGACGGCGACCTGAGCTACGCCAAGATCCGCTTCGACGCCGAGTCCGCCAAGGCCCTGCGCGAGGGCCTCTCCGGCCTCCCCGACCCCCTCACCCGGGCCGTCGTCTGGAACGCCCTCCGGGACGCCGTCCGCGACGGCGAACTCCCCGCCACCGCCTACCTCGACACCGCCCGCGCCCACCTCCCGCACGAGACCGACCTCGCCCTCGTCGCCGGCGTCCTCTCCTTCGCCGCCGCCCAGGTCGCCGACCGCTACCTCACCCCCGAGCAGCGGCCCGCCGCCCTGGCCACCCTCTCCGACCTGTGCCGCGACCTCATCCGCCGCACCGAGGACGGCGACCACCCCGGCCTGCGCCTGATCGCCGTACGCCACTCCATCGACGCCGCCGCCCACCCCGACACCATCGCCGCCTGGCTCGCCGACGGCACCGTCCCCGGCGGCCCCGAACTCGACCCCGAACTGCGCTGGCGCATCCTCACCCGCCTCGCCGTCCTCGGCGCCACCGACGAGACGGCCATCGCCGCCGAACTCGAACGCGACCCCAGCGCCACCGGCCAGGAAGGCGCCGCCCGCTGCCGCGCCGCCCTGCCCGACGCCGAGGCCAAGAGCCGCGCCTGGGCCGCCATGTTCGCCACCGACGACCTGTCCAACTACCTGTTCACCGCCACCGCCCGCGGCTTCTGGCAGCCCGAACAGGCCGACCTCGTCGCCGACTACGTCCCCCGCTACTACGCCGAAGCCGTCGCCGTCGCCGCCCGCCGCGGCCCCGCCATCGCCGACGCCGCCGGCCGCTGGGCCTTCCCCGCGTACGCCGTCGACGCCGACACCCTGCGCCTCGGCCGGGAATGCCTCGACGCCGCCGACCCGATCCCCGCCCTGCGCCGCAAGCTCGTCGACCAGCTCGACGACCTCGCCCGCGCCCTGCGGGTCCGCGAGAACCAGGCCGGCTGACCCCGGCGGCGCGGCCGGCCCCCGGCACACGGAGGCCGGCCGCACCGCCGTACCGAGACACCCACCTCCACGGAAGTACCCCCTTTCGGGTTCTGATCCCCGGGCTTTCCGGGCGCGGACACGCCCACGCGGCCACCCTGTAATCGCCGTCCCCGCGCCCCCTCCGTGGAAGGACACCCCGCGATGAACACCCCCGACACCCCCCGCGACCTCGTCGGCATCGGCATCGGCCCCTTCAACCTCTCCCTCGCCGCACTCGCCGACCCCCTCACCGCGCTGAACGCCGTCTTCTACGACCAGCGCCCCGCCTTCCACTGGCACCCCGGCCAGCTCATCGACGGCGCCCGCATCCAGGTCCCCTTCCTCGCCGACCTCGTCACCCTCGTCGACCCGGCCAGCCCCTGGACCTTCCTCAACCACCTACGGGCCCGCGAACGCCTCTTCCCCTTCTACTTCGCCGAACGCTTCCACATCGAGCGCGCCGAGTACGACGCCTACTGCCGCTGGGTCGCCGAACACCTCCCCGCCCTCCGCTTCCACCACCAGATCGACGCCGTGCGCTGGAACCCCGAACGGGCCCTCTTCGAGGTCGACTACACCCAGCTCGACGCCGACGGAGAAGCCGAAGCCCTCGGCCGCACCCACACCCGCAACGTCGTCCTCGGCATCGGCACCGAACCCCACGTCCCCGACCCGCTGCGCCCCCTCGTCGACGCCCCCGGCGTGCCCGTGATCCACTCCGCCGACTACCTGGCCCACCGCGACACCCTGCTCGCCGCCGACCACATCACCGTCATCGGCACCGGCCAGTCCGGCGCGGAGATCTTCCTCGACCTGCTCCGCCACCGCCCCGCCGGCCGCGAACGCCTCCACTGGCTCGGCCGCACCGAGGCCTTCGCCCCCATGGAGTACTCCAAGCTCGGCCTGGAGCACTTCACCCCCGACCACACCCGCTACTTCCACACCCTGCCCGAGGCCGTCCGCGACCGCCTCGTCGCCGACCAGTGGCAGCTCCACAAAGGCATCGACGCCGACACCAGCGCCGACATCCACGACGAGCTCTACCGCCGCACCCTCGACGGCGGCTGGCCCGACACCGTCCTCACCCCCGGCGTCCGCGTCCGCACCGCCGGCCGCATCGCCGGCACCCGCATCGAACTCCACCTGGAACACGCCCAGCAGAACACCCGGTCCCGCCTCACCACCGGCGCCGTCGTCCTCGCCACCGGCTACCAGGAACGTCCCCTCGACCGCGTCCTCGCCGGCCTCGACCCCTACATGCGCCGCGACAACCGCGAACGCCCCCGCATCGACGAGCACTTCCGCCTCGTCCTCGATCCCGTCGTCGCCGGCAACGTCTACGTGCAGAACGCCGAGACCCACACCCACGGCGTCGGCGCACCCGACCTCGGCCTCGCCGCCTGGCGCAGCGCCACCATCCTCAACGACCTCACCGGCGACGAGCCCTACCCGCTGCCGGCCCGGACCGCGTTCACCACCTTCGGCCTGCACGCACGACGGCCCCAGATCCCGACCGCACGCCAGTACCGGGAACTCACCCCACTGGCGGACGGAATCTGAGGCCGCGAACGCTTCAGCGCATCAGAACACCGGCGTACCGTTCCGCGTCAACGACCAGTCCACCGACGCGAAGTCCTTCGGGTCCAGCACACCCTTCGCCGTCACCCACTCGGCGATCCGCGTCCGGATCTCCGTCGACTCCGACCACAGCTCCTTCGCCGACGCCACATGCGGGAACGCACCCCCGCCGTTGGCCCGGTAGTTGTTCACCGCCAGCACGAACTGCTGCGCGTCGTCCAGCGGGGCACCCTGGTGGGCCAGGTTCTTGATCCGCGAACCGGCCGGCTGCGCGACGTCGATCTCGTACGTCAGCCCCGACACGTAGTCGTAGTTGTAGTCCGGGCGGCCGTTCGCGTTCGTCAGCTTCTCCACGTCCACGGGCGCGCCCGCCGCCGTCTGCACGTAGTACTCCGCCGAGAACTCCAGGTACGCCCGCAGCTGCGCCCCCGTCATCAGCTTCGCCACCAGCGTGTTGTCGTACACGTACAGGCTCGACAGGTCCCGGATCGTCACCTCGCCGGCCGGGATCTCCGACGTCCGCGAGAACGGCGACGCCTGCGCGAGGACCGGCAGCGACGCGTACTCCGTACCCGCCAGCGCCTGACGGACCACGTCCTCCTGCACCTTGGTGATCAGGTCGATGATCGGCGCGTCCTTGTACCGCGCCTCCACCGTCGTCAGCGTCTCGGTGGCCGTCCCGACGACCTGGTTGACGTACGCCACCACCTTCGCGTGCTCGTCCGCCAGCAGCCTGCCGATCCGCGGGTCGTCCGCCACCGTGCTCGAGTCGCGCAGCGAGGCCCGCACCGACTCCACGTGCCAACGGCCGCGCTCGAAGACCAGGTCGAAGTCGAACACGGTGAGCCGCTCGGCGAAGCACAGCGGCTCCGACAGCACGACCGTCTTCCCCGTCTTCTCGTTGACGACCTTCAGCTCCGGGATCTCCACGTGCGCGTGCCCCACGAGGATCGCGTCGATGCCCGGCACCAGCCGGGCCACATTGGCCGCCGCGTTCTCCACGTACGGCAGCTGGTCACCGTAGGACGACGTCCCCGACGAACCCGAGTGCGCCGACACCACCACCACGTCCGCGCCCATCGAACGCAGCTTCGGCACCCACTTCGCCGCCTGCTCCTCCAGCCCCGGGAACGCCAGCTTCCCCTGCACGTACGCCTTGTCCCAGATCGCGATGCCCGGGTTCGTCAGCCCCAGCACCGCCACCTTCACCGGCGGGCCGCCCTTCACCCGGAACGTCTTCATGAAGTACGGCGGGAAGGCCGGCTTCAGCGTCTTCGCGTCCACCGCGTTCGCACCCAGCAGCGGGAAGTCGCACTGCTCCTCGAACGTCCGCAGCGTCTCGATGCCGTAGTTGAACTCGTGGTTGCCGAGCGCCACCGCGTCGTAGCCGATCGCGTTCATCGCCTGCGCCATCGGGTGCACCGGGCCGCCCTTGGCGGTGATCGGGTCCACCTTCGCGTAGTAGTACGTCAGCGGCGTGCCCTGGATGGTGTCACCCGCGTCCAGCAGCAGCGTGTTGTGCCGGCCCCGCTCCTCGCGGATCCGGTTCACCAGCGTCGAGATACGGGCCAGGCCCTGGGCGTTGCCCTCGGCGTCCGCGTACTCCGCGTCCTTGAAGTAGTCCCAGTTGAAGACGTGCCCGTGCAGATCGGTCGTGCCGAGCACCGTCAGCGCGTACCGCTTCGGCTTCTTGTGGCCACGGTTGCCCTGGTGCGCGGAGGCCGCCTCGGCCGCCGGAGCCGCCGCCGCGCCGGCCAGCGCCACCCCCGCCCCCGTCACGGCGGACCTGCTCAGGAACTTCCGGCGGTTCAACGGCATGGCTGACTCTCCTCGGTGGCCTGTCACATCATCAACAACGCGCGTAGATTCTGTCCTGAGCATGGTGCCTGTCAAGAGTGAGAACCGGATTTCACGCTCATCGGAGCGAACCGCCGCACAATTCAACACTTGTCAATGACCCTTTACTCAGAGGTTGTTGAGTAGTCATGTGTGGCCAATTCGCTACCCGGCGGTAGGTCATAGGCTCGACCCATGCGCCGAGCAAAGATCGTCTGCACACTGGGGCCCGCCACCGACTCGTACGACCAGATCAAGAGCCTGGTCGACGCCGGAATGGACATCGCCCGCTTCAATTTCAGTCACGGCACCCACGCCGAGCACGAAGAGCGCTACCACCGGGTCCGAAAGGCCTCCGACGAGACCGGCCACAGCGTCGGCACCCTCGCCGACCTTCAGGGCCCGAAGATCCGGCTCGGCCACTTCACCGAAGGCCCCGTACTCCTTGAACGCGGCGACACCTTCACCATCACCGTCGAAGAGGGCGTCGACGGCGACCGCCACGGCTGCGGCACCACCTACGCCGGCCTCGCCGACGACGTCACCCCCGGCGAACGCGTCCTCGTCGACGACGGCAAGGTCTGCCTCGAAGTCACCGGCGTCGACGGCCCCCGCGTCCACACCACGGTCGTCGAGGGCGGCATGGTCTCCGACCACAAGGGCCTCAACCTCCCCGGCGTCGCCGTCTCCGTCCCCGCGCTCTCCAAGAAGGACGAGGACGACCTGCGCTGGGCCCTGCGGGCCGGCTTCGACGTCGTCGCCCTCTCCTTCGTCCGCAGCGGACGCGACATCCTCGACGTCCACCGCATCATGGACGAGGAGGGCCGCCGCCTCCCCGTCATCGCCAAGGTCGAGAAACCCCAGGCCGTCGAGAACATCGAGGACATCGTCGCCGCCTTCGACGGCATCATGGTCGCCCGGGGCGACCTCGGCGTCGAAATGCCCCTCGAACAGGTCCCGATCGTCCAGAAGCGCGCCATCAAACTGGCGAAGCGCAACGCCAAGCCGGTCATCGTCGCCACCCAGATGCTCGACTCCATGATCGACAACGCCCGTCCGACCCGCGCGGAGGCCTCCGACGTGGCCAACGCCGTCATCGACGGCACGGACGCGGTGATGCTCTCCGGCGAGACCAGCGTCGGCAAGCACGCGACCGACACGGTGCGCACGATGGCCCGCATCGTCGAGGCGGCCGAGGAGGACATCCTCGCGAAGGGGCTGCCGCCGCTGACCGACCGCAACAAGCCCCGCACCCACGGCGGCGCCGTCGCCCGCGCGGCCGCGGAGATCGGCGACTTCCTCGGCGCGAAGTACCTGGTCGCGTTCACCCAGTCGGGCGACACCGCCCGTCGCCTCTCCCGCTACCGCTCACCCATCCCGCTCCTCGCCTTCACCCCGGAACCGGCGACCCGCTCCCAGCTGAACCTGACCTGGGGCGTGGAGACCTTCCTGGGCCCGCACGTGGACAGTACGGACGCGATGGTCGACCAGGTCGACGACCTCCTCACGCAGTACGGCCGCTGCAAGAAGGGCGACGTGGTGATCATCACGGCCGGCTCCCCACCGGGAGTCTCGGGCACGACAAACCTGGTCCGAGTCCACCACATCGGCGAGGACGACAGCCCGAAGTAGCGGCTCAGTATTTACCGCCGACGTACGCGTCCATCAGAGCGACGGAGGCTTTCCGGGCGACGGAGATGTTGAAGGGGTCGCTGCCGCGCGCGAGGGTCGTCCACTCGACACCGACCGTGTCGAGGGCGTCGGTGAAGAGCTTCCGGATGTCGTCGGACTTGTTGGCGAAAAGGTACCGGGGGTACTCGTAGCGCTTGCGGACACCGCCCACGAGCCGGGTGGTCCAGTTGATGATCCGGCAGCCGTCGGAGTGGATCAGACCGCGGATGAAGCTCCAGGAGTGCGCATCCACGATCGCCTGTTGCCAGGGACGGAGGGTGATCCGGCGATCGTGCTTCTTGCCGGGGCCGTGCTGGGGAAAGAGGCACGGCAGGTGCTTCGAGTAGACCTTCACGTTGTGACAGCCGGTCTTGCGGACCCGACAGGTGGCGTTGTCGGGAAAGACCGCACGCATGGCCCGCTCGCAGTCGTCGATGAGTCCGGGCCACGAGTCGGCACAGGTGATCATGAGGTTGGGCACGCGGTGTTCGGAGTAGTGACTGATGTGGCCGTCGCCCAGGTAGAGGCCCAGCAGGTAGCTGTAGGCGCCTTCGTCCAGTTCCCGCCCGTCACACCTGGGACAGCGTGGATCATGTCTGCCCGGACATTCGCCCCGCTCGGCGCGGTCAAGGTGTTTCCAGTAGCCGATCGTGCCCATCGGCACGGTCAGTGCCCGGGCCACCTCCGCATTCCTCGCGCCGCCGCGCAGCAGAGCCACGGCTTTCTGTCGTACGTCAGTGCTGTGGATACTCACACGTTCACCGTGCGTCACCAGTGGGCGCCATGGGCAGCGAAAAGCGGAGGTTCACGAGAACGTGAGCCTCCGCTCGGAAATGTGCCCGGTGTGGGATTCGAACCCACATGCCCAAAGGGCACGGCATTTTGAGTGCCGCGAGTCTGACCAGTTCCTCCAACCGGGCAAGATTGGTGATCGCTCGGAAGTGTACCGGTTCACTGCGATCCGTCGCAGCTAGGTAGGCTCATGGCAGCAGTACCGCCCGCCCCGGAACAAGGAGCGCCCACGTGACCGCCCCCGAGTCGCCCCAGCCCGCTGACGTGCCCGAAGACGACAAGTCGCACGTGCCTCCGCTGACGACCCGCGTCGTCATCGCCGAGGACGAGGCGCTCATCCGGCTGGATCTCAAAGAGATGCTGGAGGAGGAGGGGTACTCCGTCGTCGGTGAGGCCGGTGACGGGGAGCAGGCCGTGGAGCTGGCCCGGGAGCACCGTCCCGACCTCGTGATCCTCGACGTCAAGATGCCCAAGCTGGACGGCATCTCCGCGGCCGAGAAGATCGCCGAGGAGAGCATCGCGCCGGTGCTGATGCTGACCGCGTTCTCGCAGCGCGACCTCGTGGAGCGGGCGCGGGACGCCGGGGCGATGGCGTATCTGGTGAAGCCGTTCAGCAAGAGCGACGTCGTCCCGGCGATCGAGATGGCCGTCTCGCGGTTCACGGAGCTGAAGGCGCTGGAGCAGGAGGTCGCGGACCTCTCGCAGCGGCTGGAGACGCGCAAGCTGGTGGACAGGGCGAAGTCGGTGCTCCAGACGCAGTACGGGCTGACGGAGCCGGCCGCGTTCCGGTGGATCCAGAAGACGTCGATGGACCGGCGGATGTCGATGCAGCAGGTGGCCGAGGCGGTCATCCAGGACGCCGAGGAGAAGAAGGCGGCCAAGGGCTGACGCCCGAGCACTTCTCGCGAGGCCCGTGTTCCCTGTGCGGCAGGGGGCGCGGGCCTCGTCGTGTTCTCCCCACCGTCCCTGCACAGAACCGTCCGCCGCTGGTGCCGCGTCCTGCTCTAGGGTGCCGCCAGGCACCGGAACGCCGGGCACCGGAGCGGGGGAGGGGCTGTGGAGCAGGCAGGGACGGCGCTCGCCGGGCGTATCGCCGAGCGGCGGGCGGGGGTCGGTGATCCGCGGGCGCTGGTGGGCGAGATGCGGAGATCGGTGCTGCTGGTTCCGCTGGCCGACGGCGGTCTGTGGAGCGCGCGTTCGGGCGGGGTGCGCTGGGTCTGCGCCTTCACCGACGAGGCCGCGCTGGCGCGTTTCGCCCTGCTGCACGCGCCGGGTGGCCGGCCGGTGGAGTACGCGGAGCTGCTGGGTGCCCGCATCGTCGACGAGGTCGTGCCGTCGCTGGGTGAGCCGGCGGGGCTGGCGGTGGACATCGCGACGGAGGACGGGTCGATGTTCTTCCCGCCGGTCGTGGGCATCGTGCCGGACGGGGCCGCCGTGGACGCGGGTGAGGGGGTGCGGGCGTGAGCGGGGACGGGCCGGACCTTCAGTTCGACAAGGCGGCGGTCGCGAAGTTCACCAAGGGGCTGGGCGGCACGATCGACCAGCTCGGTGAGATCGGTGACTCCACGGGCTCGGTGATGGGCAAGGGTTTCTCCGGGCTGGCGATGACCGGTATGGAGGCCGGGCACCACGGTCTGTCGACGGACTTCGAGGACTTCTGCGAGCGCTGGGAGTGGGGTGTGCGGGCCCTGGTCCACGACGCTAGCGAGATCGCCAACCGTCTGGGGCTCGCCGCGGGCACGCAGTGGGAGCACGACCAGTACGTCGAGGGCGCGCTGAAGGTCGGGGTGAACTCGGTGATGGGCGGTAATCCGCACGCGTCGGAGGAGGAGATCACCCAGCAGGGCTGGGGTGAGGTGTTCACGCCGGACTATCTGGACCCGGACTGGAGTCCGGAGTCGTTCGAGCGGGCGGGGCAGGACATGTCGCAGACGTGGAAGGACACCGGCCGCACGGTGCTGACCGAGGGCGAGGGCGGGTTCCGGGCGGACCTGATGAACCAGGCGCTCGGGATCTCGGACGAGCAGTTCGACCAGGCGTTGGACGACACGTTCGGTCCGTCGCCGCAGGAGCGCGCACAGCAGGCACAGCAGGGTGAGTCCGGGGGGAACTGAGCGTGGGTATCGGCGGTTTCATCAGCGACATCACTCCGGACTCGGTGGAGAACGCCGTCGAGGACGGTGTCGAGTGGGTCGGCAACCGGGTCGAGGACGCCGGCAACTGGACGGCGGACCGGCTGGACGACGTCGGCTGGGAGTCCGGTGCGGACTGGGTGCGTGAGCAGTCCCGTTCGGTGGCGAACCGGCTGGGTGCCGAGGTCGACGAGATGGACCTCGGGCAGACCGAGGACAAGACGAAGCTGGTCTACGGCAGTGCGTCGAAGATCCGGTCGACCGCCGAGCGGTTGCGGGGGTTCCAGTCGTCGTTCGACGGTGTGGGTGACGGTCTGAAGGGCCTGGACTCGTCCGAGCTGAAGGGCAAGGCGGCCGGGACGCTGCGGACGGTGGTGGGGTCCCAGCCGCCGAAGTGGTTCACGGGCGCGGACGCGTGCGGGGAGGCGGCCGCGGCGCTGGAGGCGTTCGCCACGACGGTGACGTGGGCGCAGGGGCAGGCGCAGACGGCGATCGACAAGTGGAAGGAGGGCGTCAAGGCCTCGGAGGAGGCGGCGGACGCCCACCGGAAGAAGGTCGACGACTTCAACAAGGCCGTGGACCGGTACAACGCGCAGGATGCGGACAAGCGGGATCCGTCGACGTTGCCGCCGCGTCCGGCGTCGTCGTTCGACGATCCGGGCAAGAAGCTGATGCAGGAGGCGCAGGATCTGCTGGCGGAGGCGCGCAAGCAGCGCAACTCCGCCGCGGAGACGGCGCGCGGTGCGGTGCGTGCGGCTCGTGACAAGGCGCCGAAGAAGCCGTCGTACGCGGATCAGCTCGCCGACGGTGTGCAGGAGGCGCAGATCATCGGTGATCACGTCGGCGGCGGGATCATCAAGGGCACCGCGGGGATCGTGAACTTCGTCCGCGGTGTCAATCCGATGGATCCGTACAACATCACGCATCCGGCGGAGTACGCGACGTCGCTGAACAGTCTGGCGGCGGGGCTGGTGGTGGCGGCCAACGACCCGGTCGGCACGGGCAAGCAGATGGTCGGCGACTTCATGAAGGACCCGGCGGAGGGCTTCGGCCGGCTGATCCCCGACCTCGCGCTGACGGCGGCGACCGGGGGTGGCGGTGCGGCGGTCAAGGGCGTGCGGATCGCCGAGGAGGCGGCGGACGCGGCGCGGCTGCGCCGGCTGGTGGACGACGCGCCGGACGGTACGCACAACCGTCGAGACGGTGAGCGCGTCACGGACGGTACGGACCCGGTGGACCTCGCTTCGGGGCGGATGTTCCTGCCGCAGACGGACGTGGTGGTCCCGGGCATCCTGCCGCTGGCGTTCACGCGGCGTACGGAGTCGGGTCTCACGTCGGGCAGGTTCCTGGGCCCGTCGTGGTCCTCCACGGTCGACGAGCGCGTTCTCGTGGATCCGGTGGGGGTCGTCCACGTCACGGCCGACGGCCTGCTGGTCACGTACCCGCACCCGGTGCCCGGGGCGCCGACCCGCCCGGAGACGGGCACGGCGCGGACGCTGCTGGCGCGGGACGCCGACGGCGACTACACGGTCACCGACCGGGACAGCGGCGTGGTGCGCCACTTCGCCGCTCCGGCGGGCACGGAACCGGGCGGTGACGCCACCTGCTGGCTGTCCCGCCTCACCGAACGCAACGGTCACTCCGTGGACGTGGACCGGTCCGAGGACGGCCTGCCGCTGGCGCTGGTCCACTCGGCGGGCCACGAGGTGCGGATGACGTGCGCGGAGGGCCGGATCACGGGGCTGTCCCTGGTGGGGCAGGACGGCATCGCCCTCCCTCTGATGTCGTACGGCTACGAGGACGGCAACCTCACCGCCGTCACCAAGCCGTCCGGCGCCACGACCAGGTTCGTGTACGACGACCGCCGTCGCGTGACCGCCTGGATCGACTCCAACGGGAGCCGGTACGACTACACGTACGACGACCGCGACCGTGTCGTCGCCGAGGGCGGCGAGGCGGGCCACGTCCAGATCACCCTGGCGTACACGGCCCCGCACCTGGAGACCGGCCACCGCACGACGACACTGACCACGGCGGACGGCCGGGCCACCCGGCACTTGATCGGCCCGGGTTGCAGGATCGTGGCCACCACCGATGCGCTCGGCCGCACTACACGGTTCGCCCATGACCGGAGCGGCAATCTGCTGTCCCGAACCGATCCGCTGGGCGCCACGACCGCATTCCGGTACGACGAGGAGGGACGGCTGGTCTCGGCCGTCCGTCCGGACGGCTCCGAACTGCGTGTGGAGCGGGGGACGTTCGGGCTGCCGGTCGAGGTCGTGGGCCCGGACGGCGCCCGCACCGCGTACGCGTACGACGAGCGCGGCAACCGCACGGAGCTCACCGATCCGGTCGGTCGCACCACGCATTCGACGTATGACAGCGCGGGACGGCTGACGTCGGT
Source organism: Streptomyces sp. SID5910 (assembly GCF_009862125.1). Classification (GTDB taxonomy): domain Bacteria; phylum Actinomycetota; class Actinomycetes; order Streptomycetales; family Streptomycetaceae; genus Streptomyces. Next base: position 10,670 of record NZ_WWHX01000058.1, on the reverse strand, counting down.
CACCGATGCCCTCGGGCACACGTCCCGTGTGGTGTGCAACGCGGCGGGGCTGACCGTGGCGGTGACCGACCCGTCCGGCGCGACCGTCCGCACCGAGCGGGACGGGCTGGGACGCCCGGTACGTGTCACCGACCAGACGGGTGGGGTCACGCGGCTCGAATGGAACGCCGACGGCCTGCTCGCCCGCCGTACCGGCCCGGGCGGTGACACGGAGGAATGGACCTATGACGGCGAGGGCAACTGCCTGACCCACACCGACGCCTCCGGCGGTGTCTCGAGGTACGCGTACACCCACTTCGACCTGCCACTCGCCACCACCAGGCCCGACGGCGGCCGCTACGAGTTCGAGCACGATGACGACCTCCGTCTCACCCGGGTCATCGGTCCGGGGGGTCTGGCCTGGTCCTACGCCTACGACGCAGTGGGCAACATCGTGTCCGAGACCGACTTCGACGGGCGCACCCTGACCTATCGCGTGGACGCCGCGGACCGGCTCGCCGAGCGGGTCGACGCACTCGGCGGGGTCATCTCGTTCGAGCGTGACCTGCTCGGCCAGGTGATCCGCAAGAGTGTCGACGGCCGGGTCACTGCTTATGCGTACGACCGGACGGGCCGTCTTCTGGAGGCGGTCGGGCCGGAGAGCGAGCTGCGCTGGCAGTACGACCGACGTGGGCAGGTCAAGGCGGAACTGGTGGACGGCCGCCCGCTGGTCTACTCGTACGACGACCTGGGCCGGCGTGTTCGCCGGACGACGCCCACCGGTCATGTGACGTCTTACGCCTACGACTCCAACGGGCTTCCCGAGCGGTTGACCACGGGGGGCCGGCGGGTGGACTTCGCCCACGACACCGCCGGCCGTGAGCTGGCCCGCGTCTTCGGGGACGCGATCACCATGACGTCGGCCTGGGACGAGGCCGGCAGGCTGACCGCGCAGCACATCACCGCCGGCGCCCGGGCGGTGAACAGCCGCGCCTACGCCTACCGTGCCGACGGGCATCTGCTCTCCATCGCGGACGGCCTGTCCGGCACCCGTACGTTCGATCTGGACCCCCTGGGCCGGGTCACCGCCGTCCACGCCCCTGGCTGGACCGAGCGGTACGCCTACGACGACGCGGGCAACCAGACGTCCGCGTCCTGGCCGGACCGGCATCCGGGCAGTGAGGCCACCGGGACGCGCGCATACGACGGCACCGGCATCGTCCGGGCCGGGAACGTCCGCTTCGAGCACGACGCCTTGGGCCGGGTCACCCTGCGGCAGAAGACCCGCCTGTCCCGTAAGCCGGACACCTGGCGCTACGAGTGGGACACGGAGAACCGTCTCACCTCCGTGACCACCCCCGACGGGACCCGGTGGCGGTACCGCTACGACCCGCTCGGCCGCCGCACCGCCAAGCAGCGTCTGGCGGCCGACGGCGAGAGCGTGGCCGAGGAGATCCGTTTCACCTGGGACGGAATGACCCTGTGCGAGCAGACCACCCATCTGCCGGACGCCTCGAACACGGTCGCGCTGACCTGGGACCACCGGGACGTCGTTCCCCTGACGCAGACCGAGCGCATCCTCACGGCCGACGACCGCCAGGAGGAGGTCGACCGCCGTTTCTTCGCCATCGCCACCGATCTGATCGGCACGCCCACCGAACTCGTCGACGAGACGGGCGCCGTGGCCTGGCGCACGCGCAGCACGCTGTGGGGCACCACGGCCTGGTCCCGGGACAGCAGCACCTACACCCCGCTGCGCTTCCCCGGTCAGTACTACGACCCCGAGACCGGCTTCCACTACAACTGCTTCCGCCACTACGACCCCGAGACCGGCCGCTACACCTCCCCGGACCCACTGGGTCTCGCCCCCGCGCCGAACCCGCTCGGCTACGTGGACAACCCGTACGGGGGGTGCGACCCGCTGGGTCTCATGCCCAAGTACACGAAGGAGGAGAAGGCACAGAAGGCCAGGGAGGACGCCCTCAAGACCACGGACGAGGTCATCAAGAGGGCGCAGGAGGGCAAGTGGAAGAAGGGCGGTGACTACCACGGGGACACCAGGCACGGCTTCAGCGACGAGCGGGTACTGGAGATCCTCAAGCATCCCGACGCGGTGTACCACTCGACGGCGAACAGCGGGAACCTGATCTTCCGGCAGGGTGAGGACATCGTGGTGGCGAAGGGAGGCGGCGCCGGAGCGGGCAACGCCATCACGGCCTATGGACCGTCGGGCATCAAGGGCGAGTCCGGTGTGAAGGCGCTCGGGGGGTCGCCCACGGATCCAGGTGGGGCGATTACCCATGCCGACGTCGTGGAAGGCAGGATCCCGTCGAAGAACGGCTACTTGGCTCCGGCCGTACAGATCCGATGAGGCGGCAACCAGATGAGACTCACTCTCGGCGACGAATGGACCGCGACGGTGGCGGGCGAACCCCTGCGCTCCGTCCCGCGGTTCGATTTCGCGGATCAACGCGTGCGCGTGGGAGCGTACGCGGACGCGAAGGAGCACGAGCAGTTCCTGCTGGACACCTTCGGCAGCCAGGACTGGCTCTGGGACACGCCCGACGAGCTCCGGTTCGACCCGATGAGCCGGGAACTGGTCGGTGCGGAATTCCAGGTCCCCGGTGTCGAGGCCGCCGGCAGTGAGGACTGTGCCCGCGTTCCTGCCGCGCCTTCCGCCGACCCCGGCGGTCTTCGCGCGGACGAGGCCGGGGACTTCAGCTTCGAGGTGACCTCCGAGATCTGTCGTGGCCCCCAGGACACCGTGCTGACCTGCCTGCGAGATCTCGACGTCCTCGACGAGCCGCTGGAGGCACGCATCGGCATCGCCGCCGATGTGGCGCTGCTGGTCCAGCACGGCGCCGTGGTCGGCTGGAGCCTGGCCGACCCCGTGCGGTATCTGACCACCGGCTTCGCCGCTCCCGACCCGGCTCCGCCCGACCCGGCCACCCGGCGGCTGTTCACCGAGTGCCTGGACATCGTCACCACGCCGTTGCTCGACGCGGTCAAGGACCGCGTTCCGGCCGCGGTGGCCCGGTTGCGGGCGGCGGATCAGGCGCTGCGCGCTCAGCGCGAGGACCGGCACCGGGCCGAAGCGCTGCTCGCGCTGATCGGCTCCCTGCTGGAGGACTACGGGGACCGATGACACCGGGCGACGGATCAGGCGTACGCGGCCCGGCCTCCGCTGCCAGGGCCCTGGGCAGGGCTCTGGACGGGGCCGGTGCCGAGAGCCGGGAGGTCCGGGACGCCGTCCGGAAGTTCGTCGAGACGGTGACGTTCGCGAGTGCGGACGAGATCCGGGGGATGCTGCGGGAGGTCCTCGCCGAGGACTGGACGGCGCTGCCGCCGTGGGCCCGCAACCTGGCCTACCGGCTCGCCTGCCTCCAGCGTCCGGACGACCCGGAGCTGTTGCGCGAGGCCGCCGCCGACCTGCTGTGCTTCGGCCCCGCCTGGGACGCGGAGGCGGAGGATCTGAAGCGACGTGCGGCGGAGCCGGAGCAGTGGTTCTCCGGCAGAACGCGGCTGCGATGCAGTGAAGGCACACGGCACGGAACTGCTGGATGTCTTCCGGAAATGCGCGGGCGCTACGGTGACATGCGACCCTTGAACGACGCCGCCTGGTGGGAACGGCACGAGGCGGTGGTCCGCGTGGTCCCGGACGACTCCTCGCTTCCCGCCGTGAGCGCCCTGCCTCCCACCGGGCTGATCTACTCGGCCCGGATGCACGGGAAGGAAATGCGCGACTCCGACGGGGTGTTCACTCAGTTCTACGAGGCGCTGCGCCTCCCGGACTACTTCGGCTGGAACTGGAACGCGTTGCGGGACTGCCTGACCGATCTGCACTGGATCCGTGCCGAGCATTTCCTCGTCACCATCGACGACGCCGACGCCGTGCTCTGCGAAAGTGCCGAAGAGCGTGTGATCCTCTTCCGCGCCCTGGACGACGCCGTGAAGTTCTGGGCGGGCAAGCCCGAGATTCCGGGGCAGGGGAAAATCACCTTCCAGGTCGTCCTGGTGTGCCCGCCCGACGCTCCGTGAAGGAGCTGAAGCGGCGCAAGACCGCCACCCGCATGCGGGTGGCGGTCTTTTCGTGCTGAATGCTGCCCGGCTCAGTCCTCGCCGAGGTACGCCTTGCGGACCGACTCGTCGTGGAGGAGGGCCTGGCCGGTGCCGGACAGGACGATGTTGCCGACCTCCATGACGTGGCCGTGGTCGGCCAGGGACAGCGCCGCCTGGGCGTTCTGCTCGACCAGCAGGATGGTGGTGCCCTGCGACTTCAGCTCGGCGATCGTGGTCATGATCTTCTGCATCATGATCGGGGAGAGACCCATGGAGGGCTCGTCCAGCATGAGCAGCTTCGGCTGGGACATCAGGGCGCGGCCCATGGCGAGCATCTGCTGCTCACCGCCGGACAGGGTGCCCGCGGCCTGCTTGCGGCGCTCCCCGAGGATGGGGAACAGGTCGTAGGCGCGCTGGATGTCCTTCTCGATGCCCGGCTTGTCGTCGCGGAGGAACGCGCCGAGGCGGAGGTTGTCCTCGATCGTCATCCGGGGAAAGATGTGCCGGCCCTCGGGGGAGTGGGCCAGCCCGAGGGAGACGATCTGGTGGGCGGGGACCTTCTTGAGCGACTTGCCGCCGAACTTGATCTGCCCGCCGACCGGCTTGAGGAGACCCGACAGGGTGCGCAGGGTGGTGGTCTTGCCGGCGCCGTTGGTGCCGATGAGGGTGACCACCTCGCCCGCGTCGACCTTGAACGAGATGCCCTTGACGGCCTCGATCTTGCCGTAGGCGACGCGGAGGTCCTCGACCTCGAGCAGTGCGGTCATCGGTCGTTCTCCTTGCCGGCCGAGGTGTCCGTGGTGGTGTCGGCCTGGGCGGCCTCCTCGGCGGCCTCGACCTCGGCGGCTTCCGCCGCGCCGGGGTCGTTCTCCAGGGGTTCGCCGAGGTAGGCGGCGACGACGCGTTCGTCGCCCTGGACGGTGGCGCTGTCGCCCTCGACCAGTTTCTCGCCCTGGACGAGGACGGCGACGCGGTCGCACAGATTGAAGATGAAGCGCATGTCGTGCTCGATGACGAGAACGGCGATGCCCTTGTCGCGGATGGCGAAGACGAGTTCCTCGGTGGCCCGGGTCTCCTGCGGGTTCATGCCGGCCGTGGGCTCGTCCAGGAGCAGCAGACCCGGTTCGCTGGCGAGAGCGCGGGCGATCTCCAGCTTGCGCTGCTCGCCGTAGGGGAGGTTGCGGGCGAGGTGGTCCGCCTTGGCGGCCAGACCCACGAACTCCAGGAGCTCCATGGCGCGTTCGCGGGAGGCCGCCTCCGCCTTGTGGAAGCCGGGGCCGCGCAGCACGGCGGACCAGAAGCCTTCCTTGGTGCGGGTGTGGCGGCCGACGAGGACGTTCTCCAGGACCGTCATGTTGGAGAACAGCCGGATGTTCTGGAAGGTGCGGGCGATGCCGGCGGCGGTGACCTTGAAGGACTTGGGCGGCAGGACCTTGTCCTTGTAGCGGACCTCGCCCTCGGTCGGGATGTACAGGCCGGTCAGGCAGTTGAAGAAGGTGGTCTTGCCGGCGCCGTTGGGGCCGATGAGACCGACGATCTCGCCGCTGTTGACGGTGAGGTCGACGCCGCGCACGGCGGTGAGTCCGCCGAAGCGCATGGTGACGCCGCGTGCGTCGAGGACGGGGATGCCGGGGGCCGGGGCGCCCGGGGTGGTGTCCTTGGTGGTGGTGTCGGTGGTCATGGTGGTCAGGCCCCTGTCTTGCTCAGGACTGCGGGCGCGTCGGCCTCTTCGTGGAACTCCAGCTGGCGGCGCCGGTTGGGGATGAGGCCCTCGGGGCGGAAGCGCATCAGCAGCACGAGTGCGAGTCCGAAGGCGAGGAGCTGGTAGTCGCCGAGGAACTGGAGCTTGTTGGGGATCAGGAAGAGCAGTGCGGCGCCGATGAGCGGACCGGCGATGGTGCCCATGCCGCCGAGGACGACCGCGGCGAGCAGGAAGGCCGAGTTGGGCGGGGTGGTGCCGGCGAAGAGGTACTGCTCGGGGGTGACGGTGTAGGTGACGTGCGCCTGCACGGTGCCGGCGAGACCGGCGAGGGTGGCGCCGACGGCGAACGCGATGAGCTTGACGCGGAAGCCGTTGATGCCCATGGCGAGCGCGGCGGTCTCGTCCTCGCGGATGGCGACCCAGGCCCGGCCGATGCGGGAGTCGCCGCTGCGCCGGAAGACGAGGACGACGACGGCCGTGATGACCAGCATCAGGAAGAAGTAGTTGGCGAACCGGCCGATGGTGAAGCCGGCGATGTCGTGCTGGATGCCGAGGTCCCAGCCGAGGATCTTCAGGTCCGGGATGGACGAGACGCCGTTGGAGCCGTTGGTGAGGTCCGGGCCCGACGTGCCGTCCGTGTTGTTGGCGGCGATCCGGAAGATCTCACCGAAGCCCAGGGTGACGATGGCGAGGTAGTCGCCGCGCAGCCGCAGGGTCGGGGCGCCGATGAGGACGCCGAAGACCAGGGAGGCGGCGGCGCCGACGAGTACGGCCGCCCAGAAGGGGAAGTGCACGCCGAAGGGCGAGCTGGGTGAGCCGGAGACCAGCGCGGCGGCGTAGGCGCCGACGCCGAGGAAGGCGACGTAGCCGAGGTCGAGCAGGCCGGCGAGGCCGACGACGATGTTCAGGCCGAGGGCGACCGTGGCGAAGATCAGGATGTACACGCCGAGGGTCGCGTACTGGTCGTCGGTCTGCGTGAAGGGGAAGCAGGCCGCCGCGACGAAGGCGCCGCAGACGGTGATGTTCTGGTGCCGGGCGGTGATCTGCGTGACCCGGCCGATCAGGCCCGACTTGTTGAGGGCCGCGAATCCGAGGCCGGCCATGATCAGGAAGCCGACGAACAGCTCGTCGTACTCGGTGCCGATGCCGTAGGTGAAGACGAGCAGGGCGACGGCGAGGACGGCGACGATGATCAGGATCTCGGCGTAGGAGGGCAGCGCGCGCCCGGGGCGCGGGGTGCCGGACGCGAAGGCGGCCCGCACGGTCTGCCAGTTCTGCGCGGCGGAGTGCTTGAACTGCTCCCAGCCGGTGTCGTCGGGGTCGACCGGGTCCGGCTCGGGCCGCTGGAACGGCAGGGCGAGCGAGCCGAGCAGGGCGATCAGGGTGGCGGCCGCCACGACGTAGCCGCCGGGCTCCAGGTTCACCACGCCGCCGAGCTGGGTGCTGATCGCGACGACCGTGTACCAGGCGGTCGCGAAGGCGGCGAGCGCGGCGAGCTTGAGGCCGGCGTCGGCGCCCGCGGGGGCGAGCCAGCCCAGGCCCTTGACGCCGTACGAGGCCAGACCGAGCAGGGCGGTGAGGGCGCCGCCGATCAGCACCAGGACCTGGAGGCCGCCCGGGTAGCCGTAGACGGTGAGGTCGCCGGGGAACTCGGCGGTCCAGGTCCAGGCGAGGAACGTGGACAGGACGGTGAGGACGCCGCCGCCGGTGGCGAGGGCACGTCCGAGGTGCGGGGGTATCCCGATGAGGCCGGTGTCGGCACCCGTGGTGGGGGCGTCCGCGGTCTTCGAAGCGGTGGTCTGTGTGGTCATCGGTGTCACGCCCTGTCCGCAACGCGTTCGCCGAGCAGGCCCTGGGGCCGGAACAGCAGCACGAGGATGAGGAGGATGAACGCCCAGACGTCGGCCCAGGACTGGCTGCCGAACTTGTCCAGGCCGGGGATGTCGGCGATGTAGGCGGTGGCCAGGGTCTCCGCGACGCCGAGGACGACGCCGCCGATCATGGCGCCGTAGATGTTGCCGATGCCGCCGAGCACGGCGGCGGTGAAGGCCTTCAGACCGAGGATGAAGCCCATCTTGAAGTCGATCTGGCCGTACTTGAGGCCGTTGGCGACCGCTCCGACGGCGGCGAAGACGGCACCGAGGGCGAACGCGACCACGATGATGCGGTCCGTGTTGATGCCCATCAGCTTGGCCGTGTCCGGGTCCTGCGCGGTGGCCTGCATGCCCCGTCCGGTGCGGGTGCGCATCACGAAGAAGGCGAGGATGGCCATGCTGACCGGAGCGGCGACGAGCAGGAAGATGTCGCCGGTCTGGAGGGTGGCGCTGCCGAGGTGGAAGGGGCCGCCCTCGATCTGAGGGAAGGGCAGCTTCGACTTGGCGTTCGGGTACAGCGCCCACACCGCCTGCTGGAGGGCGAGGGAGAGGCCGATGGCGGTGATCAGCGGGGCGAGGCGGGGAGCGCCGCGCAGCGGACGGTAGGCGAACCGTTCCGCCCCGATCGCGACGGCGACGGAGACCACCACGGCACCGAGCAGCATCAGCGGGAGGGCGATCCACATGCTGGTGCCGTCGGGCAGGACGTACAGGTGGACCGTGAGCGCCCCGAAGGCTCCGACCATGAAGATCTCGCCGTGGGCGAAGTTGATGAGCTGGACAATGCCGTAGACCATTGTGTAGCCGATGGCGATCAGCCCGTACATGGATCCCAGTAGCAGGCCGTTGACCAGCTGCTGCGGCAGTTCGTTCACCGCATGTCCTCCGAGACTTTCGGATGTTCGACGGATGTGGCCCGGATGCGAGTGCGCGCGGGGCGCCTGTGGAACAGCGCCCCGCGCGGCTCGTGGGCAGTGGTGTGGTGCGGGGTGGGTCAGCCGGTGTAGGTGCCGGACTTCACGGCCTTCCACGCACCGTTCTCGACGGCGTACACGGTGAGCTGCTTGTTGGTGGCGTCACCGAACTCGTCGAAGGAGACCTTGCCGGTCACACCGTCGAAGGAGACGTTCTGCATGGCGTCCACGACCTTGGCGCGGGCGTCGTCGGGGAGCTTCCCGCCGTTGTCGGCGACGACCTTCTTGACGGCCTCGATGATCGCCCAGGCGGAGTCGTAGGAGTAGCCGCCGTACGCCTCGTAGGCCTCCTTGTAGCCCTCGGCCTTGTAGTTGGCGACGAACTCCTTCGCGGAGGGGAGTTCCTCGACCGGCGCGCCGACGGAGGTCGCGAGGTCACCGGTGCCGCTGGCGCCGGCGAGCTTGATGAAGTCGGCGCTGTAGATGCCGTCACCGCCGACCACCGGGATCTTGGCGCCGGCTTCCTTGATCTGCTTGCTCAGCGGACCGGCCTGCGGGTATTCACCGCCGTAGTAGACGACGTCGGCGCCGGAGTTCTTGACCTTGGTGGCGACCGCGTTGAAGTCCTTGGTGTCCGGGTTGATGTGCTCGGTGCCGACCACCTGGCCGCCGAGCTTCTTGAACTCCTCGGTGAAGGTGCCGGCGAGGCCGGCGCCGTAGGTCTTCTTGTCGTCGATGACGAAGACCTTCTTCTTCTTGGAGTCGTTGTAGACGTACTGCGCGGCGAACGGGCCCTGGACGGCGTCCGTGGTCGCGGTGCGGAAGTACGACTTGTAGGCCCGGACCTTCTTGGTCTGCCAGTCCACGCCCTGGGTGAGCGACGGGTTGGTGTTGGCCGGGGAGACCTCGACCAGCTTGGCGGTGTCGAAGACCTTCTGCATCGACTCGCCGACGGAGGAGTTCAGCGGGCCGACGACGCCGAGGACGTCCTTGTCGGCGACGAACTTGGTGGCGTTCTGCTGGCCCACGGAGGGCTGGCCCTGGTCGTCGAGCGCCTCGACCTTGAAGGTGACGCCGTCGACGGTCTTCTGCTTGTTGGCGGTCTTGGCCGCGAGGTCCACCGAGTTCTTGATGCCGAGGCCGAGCGCGGACAGGTCGCCGGTCAGCGGGGCGTCGACACCGATGACGACGGTGGTGCCACCACCGCTGCCGCCGTTCCCGGAGTCGGAGCCGCCGTCGTCGTCGCGCGAGCCGCAGGCGGTGAGGGTGAGCGCTCCCGCCGCCAGAGCGGCGGTGATGGCGATGAGCGAACGTTGACGCACGATCAGTCCTTTCCCTGGCACAGCCGTTTCCCCGTGGAGACGGCCGAGTCGAGCGCTGGGCCGAAGTGACAATCCGACGGCGCGGTGACTGGCCGTGACTCTAAGCGTGTGTGGGGAACGTGGAGGAGGGTCTGACTCAGGCTGTGACGCTCTTGTTATGACACGGGGTAATGCAGAGCGGTACTGGCTGGGAAGAACGGCGGAATTCAGGCCGATTTGCTCTGTCCGCATGCTGAGAACCCGCAGGACCGGCCGGGCGGGTTCAGGTGTGTAAGGCGTTTTGGTGATTACTCAGAATGGTCGCCGCAGGCGACCTCCAGGGCCTCGGAGAGGTGCCGCGCATAGCGTGACCCGAGGATGAAACTGTGCTCCTGTATTGCGCGCGTATTACGCAGCGTTACATCCAGGAAAGGGAGTCCGGGGTTCCGTGGTGCTTTTTCGCATTCCGTCACCCGCAGAGTGACGATGATCTTGAGGGCGGAATGCGACTTTGTCTGGAAAGGTGCCGCGGGCGCCGAGGCCGCCGAAAGACCGGCGTAGGGCTGGGTCACCCGGGTCACCGTGACGGGCGGTCCGGACCGCACGCTCAGCAGCACCGCGAAGCTGAAGTCGCTGGTCGGATCGGTCTCGGGGCCGGTCACCGGGTCGAGGTAGACCAGGTCGACGGCTTGGGACGGGAAGGGCGCCGGAGCGGGCGGCCGCTGCTGCGTCCGGTGCGCGTGGAGGTAGCCGCCGGCGGCCAGGACGACGAGGGCCGCGATCGCCGCGTGGACGGCCCGCCGGTGGCGCCCGTACCACCGGGCGAGGTGTCCGCGCGGCC
>NZ_WWHX01000579.1 GCF_009862125.1 Streptomyces sp. SID5910 | reverse complement strand
GGCCGCCGACGATGCAGTGGTCGACCATGGCCTTGAGGGTGGGCTCGTCCCAGGCGTTGAAGAAGTCGTAGTGGAACGAGTGGCTCGCCCCGCTGGCCAGCCTGAGCCGCGAGAGGTCGCCGTTGACCGGGAAGGCCATCTTGAACTCGATCATCGGCAGGGCGACCGGGTGACTGGCCGGGCAGATGTTGTTGTTGGTGCCGGGGTTGACCACCGGGTACGCCATGTGGCTCTTGTGGTCCGGCGTGTCCAGATGCGTGCCGTCCCAGCAACTGGGGGCCTGGAAACGGATGTTGACCTGGACGTCCGGGCGGGAGGGGCAGTCGGTGGGGAAGGCGACGTTGAAGAAGCTGTCGCCGCACTCCCAGCCCTCGACGAAGCCGGGGTGGTCACGGAACTCCTGGGCGCTCTGCATGGGGTTGCCGACGACGTACCTGAGGCCCTTGGGGAAGGGCCGCACGCTGGTGTAGTCGGTGACGCCGGCCTTGTAGTAGATGGTCTGCACGCCCACCGGCAGCACCGGCCGGTCACCGTTGAACATGGTCGGCATCCAGTAGCCCGAACGGTCGCCGGGGGCGAGGCACGTGGTGGTCCCCGCGTCGAGCGAGGCCGTCGTGCTGTTGGCGTTCGTGGTGGTGTTGCCCATGAAGGTGTGGTCGTGCGACTTGCCGGGCTGCTGGGGGTAGACGATCGGGTCGTCGGGTGCGGTGTGGGTGACCGCGCAGTTGGCCTGGAACTCGTGGAAGTAGCGGTGCGGGGGTTCCTTCGTGGACGGGGTGACGCCGGTGACCGGCCGGTTCGCGGGGATGTAGCCGTCGCCGTCCGGGTCGTCGGGCGAGGAGGCGGTCGAGGCGGCCATGGTGTGCCCGGCGGCGGCCGAGTGGGCCTGCGCGGCAGCCGTGTGGGCGTGCGCGGCGGCCGGCGCCGGGGTGTCCGCGGCGGCGGTGAGCGTGCCGATGCCGATCGAGGTCAGCAGTAACGCGCTCGCGACGAGGGTGCCGGACAGAACTTTCGATCTCCGTGGCATGGAGACCTCCTGGGAAGGTCGGTGAGGATTCTCGGAGAGCGCTCTCCCGACTCGGAGTGTTGAGGGCGCGGCGGGAGGGTGTCAAGGGAACCGACAGAAGGATCAACGCGTGCACTGCTCGCACTAGTTGAACGCAACGACACAGAACTGGCCGCAACTCTTGACGCGTTGTGCACATGGATGAAACATGCACACCCAGAGAGCGCTCCCTCACTCCCACCACGTTCACTTTCCGAACAAGGAGAGCCGCCCCCCATGCCCTCTTCCCCCACGGCACCCTCGGCGTCCGAGCCCTCCGGCGTGCGCCGCCGCACCCTCCTCGGGGCAGCCGCCGCGGTCCCCGCGCTGGCCGCGCTGTCCGGCACCGCGTCCGCTGCCACCGGCACCGCTTCCGCCCCCACCGCCTCCCGGCGCGGCCCCAGCGCCCTCCCCGGCGGCGGTGACCTCGGTCCCAACGTCATCGTCTTCGACCCGTCGACACCGAACATCCAGGCCAGACTTGACGAGATCTTCCGGCAGCAGGAGTCGGCCCAGTTCGGCACCGGGCGCTACGCCCTGCTGTTCAAGCCGGGCACCTACAACGGCCTCAACGCCCAGCTCGGCTTCTACACCTCCGTCGCGGGCCTCGGCCTCTCCCCCGACGACACGACCATCAACGGTGACGTCACGGTCGACGCCGGCTGGTTCGACGGCAACGCCACCCAGAACTTCTGGCGTTCGGCGGAGAACCTGGCCCTCGTCCCCGTCAACGGCACCAACCGCTGGGCGGTCTCGCAGGCGGCGCCCTTCCGGCGCATGCACGTCCGCGGTGGCCTCAACCTGGCTCCCGACGGCTACGGCTGGGCCAGCGGCGGCTACATCGCCGACAGCCGCATCGACGGCCAGGTCGGACCGTACTCGCAGCAGCAGTGGTACACCCGGGACAGCTCGGTCGGCGGCTGGCTCAACGCCGTGTGGAACATGGTGTTCTCCGGAGTGGAGGGCGCCCCCGCGCAGAGTTTCCCCGAGCCGCCGTACACCACCCTCGACACCACGCCCGTCTCCCGCGAGAAGCCGTTCCTGTACGTGGAGGGCGACGAGTACCGGGTGTTCCTGCCGGAGAAGCGGACCGGCGCCCGCGGCGTCTCGTGGGGCAACGGCACCCCGCGCGGCACCTCGCTGCCGCTGTCGCAGTTCTACGTCGCCCAGCCGGGCGTCTCGGCCGCCACTCTCAACCAGGCCCTGGACGAGGGCCTCCACCTGCTGCTGACCCCGGGCATCTACCACCTCGACCAGGCCGTCACCGTGAACCGCGCCAACACGGTGGTGCTGGGCCTCGGTTACGCCACGCTGATCCCCGACAACGGCGTCACCGCACTGAAGGTCGCCGACGTGGACGGCGTGCGGCTGGCCGGTCTCCTGATCGACGCCGGCCCGGTCAACTCGGCGACGCTGCTCGAAGTCGGCCCGCAGGGCGCGTCGCAGGACCACTCGGCCAACCCGACCACCGTGCAGGACGTGTTCGTGCGGATCGGCGGCGCCGGGCCCGGCAAGGCCACCACCAGCATGGTGATCAACAGCCGGCACACCGTCGTGGACCACACCTGGGTGTGGCGCGCCGACCACGGCGAGGGCGTCGGCTGGGAGACCAACCGCGCCGACTACGGCGTCGTCGTGAACGGTGACGACGTCCTGATCACCGGCCTGTTCGTGGAGCACTTCAACAAGTACGACGTGCAGTGGAACGGCCAGCGGGGCCGCACGGTCTTCTTCCAGAACGAGAAGGCGTACGACGCCCCCGACCAGGCCGCGATCCAGAACGGCTCGGTCAAGGGCTACGCCGCCTACAAGGTCGCCGACCACGTCACCGAGCACGAGGGCTGGGGGCTCGGCAGCTACTGCTACTACAACGTGAACCCGTCCATCGTGCAGCACCACGGCTTCGCGGCGCCGGACCGGCCCGGGGTGCGCTTCCACGGGCTGCTGGTGGTGTCGCTGGGCGGCAAGGGGCAGTACGAGTGCGTCATCAACGACACGGGTTCGCCCACGTCGGGGACGGACACCGTGCCGTCGAAGGTCGTCCAGTACCCCTGAGGGGCGAGGTACCCCCGTCCGGGGGGACGGGGGTACCTCGGCACGCCTACCGAACGGCCGTCGCGACCTTGGCGGGCGCCGGCGCGTAGCCGGTGGGCCGGGCGGTGAAGGTGCCGCGGCCCTGGGTGCGGCTGCGCAGCCGGGTCGCGTAACCGAACAGCTCGGCCAGCGGCACAGTGGCCGTGACGACCGCCGCGCCGGCCCGCGTGACGGACCCGGTGACCCGGCCGCGGCGGGCGGCCAGGTCGCCGAGCACCCCGCCGACCGCGTCCTCGGGCACGGTGACCGTCACCTCCACGACCGGCTCCAGGAGGACCATCGCCGAGGCGCGCAGGGCGTCGCGCAGGCCCAGCCGGCCGGCGGTGCGGAAGGCCGTGTCCGAGGAGTCCTTCACATGGGTCTGGCCGTCGGTGAGCGTGACCCGCAGACCGGTCACCGGGTGCCCGCCGAGGGGTCCCTCGGCCAGGGCGTCCCGGCAGCCGGCCTCGACGGCCCGGACGAACTCCTGCGGCACGCGCCCGCCGACGACCGCCGACCGGAACACGAAGCCGCCCTCGTCCCACGGTTCGACGTCCAGCACGACATGCGCGAACTGGCCAGCGCCGCCGTCCTGTTTGACGTGCCGGAAGACGAAACCGGCCACGCCCTCGCCGACCGTCTCGCGGTACGCCACACCGGGGCGGCCCACGGCGACCTCGACGCCCTGCTCGCGCCGGACGCGCTCCACCGCGACCTCCAGGTGCAGTTCGCCCATGCCGGACAGCACGGTCTGCCCGGTCTCCGGGTCGGTCCGCACGGCCAGCGAGGGGTCCTCCTCGGTGAGCCGGGCGAGCGCGGTGGCCAGCCGGTCGGTGTCGGTGGACCGACGGGCCTCGACGGCGACGTGCACGACCGGTTCGGCCACGCCCGGGGGTTCCAGGACGAGCGGGGCGCCCGGCGCGCACAGGGTGGAGCCGGCGCGGGCGGACTTCAGTCCGACCACGGCGACGATGTCCCCGGCGACCGCCCGCTCCAGCGGGTCGTGCCGGTCGGCCCGCACCCGCAGGATGCGGCCGATCCGCTCGGTGCGGCGCGTGCCCGCGTCCCACACGGTGTCTCCCTTCTCGATCGTGCCCGAGTACACCCGCAGATACGTCAGCCGTCCCGTCGGGGTGGCGCTGACCTTGAACGCCAGCGCGGCCAGCGGTGCGCCCGGGTCGGCGGCCCGCTCCTGCTCCGTGCCGTCGTGGGTGCCGCGTACCGGGGGCACGTCCTGCGGGGACGGCAGGTAGGCCACCGCGGCGTCCAGCAGCGGTTCGATGCCGCGGTTGCGGTAGGCCGAGCCGCACAGCACCACCACGGCGTCGCCGTCGCGGGTCAGGTCGCGCAGCGCCACGCCGAGGGTGCCGGCGGTCAGCGTCTCGCGGTCGCAGAACTCCTCCAGCGCGGCCGGGTGGCGTTCGGCGACCGCCTCCTCCAGCGCCCGCCGCCTGCGTGCCGCCTCCTCGCGCAGGTCGTCCGGCACCGGTCGCTCCTCGGGCGTCTCCGCGCCGTCCGCCCACACGAGCGCGCGCATGCGCAGCAGGTCGACGACGCCGGTGAAGCCGTCCTCCGCACCGATC
Source organism: Streptomyces sp. SID5910 (assembly GCF_009862125.1). Classification (GTDB taxonomy): domain Bacteria; phylum Actinomycetota; class Actinomycetes; order Streptomycetales; family Streptomycetaceae; genus Streptomyces. Next base: position 2,236 of record NZ_WWHX01000579.1, on the reverse strand, counting down.
GGCAACTGGACGACGAGCGGGGCGGGATGGAGCCGTTCGCGGATGGAGGCGACGGCGGCGTCCAGGTCGGCGCCGGCCCGGTCCATCTTGTTGACGAACGCGATCCGCGGCACGCCGTGCCGGTCGGCCTGCCGCCACACGGACTCGCTCTGCGGTTCGACGCCCGCGACCGCGTCGAACACGGCGACCGCGCCGTCCAGCACGCGCAGCGACCGTTCGACCTCGTCGGCGAAGTCGACGTGGCCCGGTGTGTCGATCAGGTTGATCCGGTGGCCGTCCCAGGAGCAGCTGACGGCCGCGGCGAAGATGGTGATGCCGCGGTCGCGCTCCTGCGGGTCGAAGTCGGTGACCGTGGTGCCGTCGTGGACCTCGCCGCGCTTGTAGGTGGTGCCGGTGGCGTAGAGGATGCGCTCGGTGACGGTGGTCTTGCCCGCGTCGACGTGGGCGAGGATGCCGAGGTTGCGGATGGTGGTGAGAAGGTCGGTGCGCACGGCCCGTGGCCTTTCGCTGGTCTGTGAACAGGGCGGCGCGATTCCCGGGACGGGCGGGCGGACGGAGGGCCGGGCCCGCCATGGGGCCGACGGAGGTGACGCCTCCTCAGTTGCTCGTCGCGGGCTTCCGGTGCCGGCCGCGCAGCGGACACCGGGCGGCCCGGGACACCAGGATCACCTCGTACCGGGACGGGGGGACGACGGCAGCGGTGCTGATGCGCACGGCCCGGCTCCCCTCACTCGATCTCGGTGTCGTGGTGAGTGTAGGGAGCCGGGGTCCGGGCCCGCACCGCAATTTCTCAGACCCGCGCGCCGCTCTCCAGCCGGGCCGTCGTCTCCAGCAGGGACACGGTGAACGGATGCCGTGGCGCCGCCAACAGGCGTTGTGCCGAACCCTGTTCGACGATCTCTCCCTGGTCCAGTACGGCGATACGGTGCGCTCTGCGCGCGGTGTCCAGGTCGTGGGTGATGAGGACGAGGGACAGCCCGGCACGCTCCCCGAGCAGGCCGGAGAGGAGGTCCACTACGGCGCGGCGGGTGACCGTGTCGAGGCCGGAGGTGATCTCGTCGCAGATCAGGACGCGCGGCTGGGCGAGCAGCGCGCGGGCGAGCGCGGCGCGCTGGAGTTCGCCGCCCGAGAGCGCGCCCGGCAGACGCTGGGCCGTCCCGTCACCGAGTCCGGTGCGGGCGAGCAGGGCGCGGGCCTCGGCCAGGGCGGTCCGCTGGTCGGCGCCGCGCAGCCGCACCGCCGTACGGGCGACCTGGTCGAGGACGGGGCGGTGTTCGTCGAAGGCGGCGCGGGCGTCCTGGAAGACGTACTGGACGGCGGCGAGTTGGGTGCGGTCGCGGTCGCGCAGGGCGGCCGGGAGCGGGGTGCCGTCGAGGAGGAGTTCGCCGTCGTGGTCGTGGTGGAGGCCGGCGAGGCAGCGGGCGAGGGTGGTCTTGCCGCTGCCCGAGCGTCCGACGACGGCGAGGCACTCCCCGGCCCGCAGCGCGAGGTGGCCGGCGTGCAGGACGGTGGCCGGGCGGCGGGCTCCGTCACGGTGCCGGGCGGTGAGGCCGCGTACCCGCAGGACGGGCGGGTCTCCCCCGGTCCCGTCGTCGCCCCCGGTCGTGTCGTCGCTGGTCACGCGGCCGGGGCCCGGTGGCTCCGGGCGGTGGTCGTCGAGGAGCCGGCGGGTCCACTCGTGCCGGGGCGCGCGCCACAGCCGCTCGGCCGGGCCGGACTCGACGACCCGGCCGGCCCGCAGGACGAGGACCTCGTCGGCGAGGGCGCGGACCACGTCGAGGTCGTGGCTGAGCAGGACGACGCCGACACCACGGGCGGCGAGCGCCGACAGTTCGCCGACGACCCGGGCCTTGGTGAGGGCGTCCTGCCCGGTGGTGGGTTCGTCGGCGACGACCACGCGGGCGCCGAGCAGCAGCGCCTGGGCGAGGACGACGCGCTGCTGCTGGCCGCCGGACAGCTGATGCGGGAAGCGGCGCGACAGCACGTCTCCGTCGGGGAGTTGTGCGTCGGTGAGGGCGCGGGATACCAACTGCCGTGCCGCAGTGCGCCGTTCGGTGCGGGGCAGGCGGCGCGCCTGGGGGCGGGCGAGGTCGCGCAGGAGCGCGGAGACATGGCGGGCCGGGTTCAGGACGGCCGCCGGGTGCTGGGGTACGTAGCCGACCGGGTCGTCCGTCGCGTGCCGCACCTCGCCGGTGACGCGGGCGCCCGGCGGGTACTCGCCGAGCAGTGCCAGGCC
>NZ_WWHX01000578.1 GCF_009862125.1 Streptomyces sp. SID5910 | reverse complement strand
GACAGGGTGGCGCGCAGCGCCCAGCCGGCCGCGGCCACCGCGCCGCCCAGCGACAGCACCGGCAGTCCCGCCCGCGGCAGCACCCCGGGCTCCCACCAGGGCAGCACCGCCGCGCCGGCGACCACCGGCACGAGCGCCGCCAGCAGCAGCCGCTCCCGGCCGAGGACCAGCAGCACACCCGCCGCGGCGAGATAGCCCGACTGGACCGCCACGGCCGCCACCGCCGCGCCGGACCCGGCGAACGGGGCGCCC
>NZ_WWHX01000577.1 GCF_009862125.1 Streptomyces sp. SID5910 | reverse complement strand
GGCTCCGCCGCCACCGACTGACCGGGACCCCGCCACCACCATGACCACCACCACACCCCCCTCTCCGCGGGGCCGCCGCCGCGCGCCCACCCGGATCGAGCGGGCCGCCGGCCGGGCCGCCGCCCTGCAACGGCCCCGGGTGCTCCTCGCCCTGCTGCTCCTGCTCGCGCTGACCTGCGTGATGCTGCTCGACGGCTATCTGCGCGCGGAGGTCGGCGGCGACCAGCGCGTGCGCACCGGGGCGAGCTCCAGCGACGTACCGGACGACGTCCTCGACGGCGGGCCGATCCTCACCTTCCCCGGCGGACAGGCCACCACGGTCTCCGTCCCGGACAAGACGATCGCGCTGACCTTCGACGACGGCCCGGACCCGACCTGGACGCCGCAGGTGCTGGAGATCCTGGAGAAGTACGACGTGCCCGGCACGTTCTTCCTGGTCGGCTCGATGGTCTCGCGCCACCCGGACATCGTGGCGGACATGGTCGACCAGGGAAACGAGGTGGGCGTCCACACCTTCACCCACATCGACCTCTCCTACCAGAGCGACGCCCGCGTCACGCGCGAGATCGAGCAGACGCAGCTCGCGCTCGCGGGGGCGGCGGGCATCACCACCACCCTGTTCCGCGCGCCGTACTCCTCGCGGACCGACGCCATCGACAACTACAGCTGGCCCGTCTACGAGAAGCTCGGCGAGGACGGCTACACCAGCGTCTTCGTCGACACGGACAGCGACGACTGGAAGCGGCCCGGCGTCTCGAAGATCGTCGACTGGGCCACGCCCGAGGACGACGAGGGCGCCTCGGTCCTCTTCCACGACGCCGGCGGCGACCGGTCGCAGACGATCGAGGCGCTGCCGAAGTACATCGAGAAGATGAAGGCGAAGGGCTACACCTTCACCACCATCAGCGGCGCCATGGCCGAGCAGCAGACCGGGCAGCAGCCCCCCGGTGCGGGCGGCGGGCTCCAGGCCGCCCACCACCGGGCGACCGGCGCGACCCCGTACGAGGGCAAGGCGCTCGTCGCGGCCGTCGCCGTCGCCGAGTGGACCGTGCCGGCGCTGTCCGTCGGGCTCACGGTCGTCGGCGTCGCCGTGATGGGCCGCTTCGGGATGATGCTGATCCTCGCCCGCCGCCACCACCGCAGACGCAACAGACGCCGCTTCGGCTGGGGACCGCCCGTCACCGGGCCGGTGAGCGTGATCGTCCCGGCGTACAACGAGAAGGAGTGCATCGAGAACACCCTCCGGTCGCTGGCGGCGAGCACCCACCCGATCGAGATCGTCGTCGTGGACGACGGGTCGACGGACGGCACGGCCGAGCTCGCCGAGTCCCTCGGCCTGCCCAACGTCCGGGTCGTCCGGCAGGCCAACGCCGGCAAGCCCGCGGCCCTCAACAACGGCGTCCGGCACGCCCGGTACGACCTCGTCGTGATGATGGACGGCGACACCGTCTTCGAGCCGGACACCGTGCGGCACCTCGTGCAGCCCTTCGCCGACCCCGGCGTCGGCGCGGTCGCGGGCAACGCCAAGGTCGGCAACCGGCGCACCCTCATCGGCGCCTGGCAGCACATCGAGTACGTCATGGGCTTCAACCTCGACCGGCGCATGTACGACCTGCTGCGCTGCATGCCGACCATCCCCGGCGCGATCGGCGCCTTCCGGCGGGACGCGGTCCTGGAGGTGGGCGGCATGAGCGACGACACGCTCGCCGAGGACACCGACATCACCATCGCCCTGCACCGCGCCGGGTGGCGGGTCGTCTACCAGGAGCACGCCCGGGCCTGGACCGAGGCGCCGGGCTCGCTCAAGCAGCTCTGGTCGCAGCGCTACCGCTGGTCCTACGGCACCATGCAGGCCCTGTGGAAGCACCGCGGCTCGTTGACGGACCGGGGGCCCTCGGGGCGTTTCGGCCGGGTCGGGATGCCGCTGGTCGTGCTCTTCCAGGTGGTCACGCCGGTCTTCGCCCCGCTCATCGACGTCTTCACCGCCTACTCGATGATCTTCATCGACTTCCGGGCGGCGCTCCTCGCCTGGCTGGCGGTGCTGGGCGTCCAGCTCCTGTGCGCGGCCTACGCCTTCCGGCTCGACCGGGAGAAGTACCGGTACCTGCTGATGCTGCCGCTCCAGCAGCTCGCCTACCGGCAGATGATGTACCTGGTCCTCATCCACTCCTGCGTCACCGCCCTCACCGGCGGCCGGCTGCGCTGGCAGAAGCTCAAGCGGACCGGCGAGGTGGGGACACCGGCGGGGAACGGGTGATGGGGGCGCACAGCAAGGGCGCCGTGCGCGCCGCACGCGTGGAGGCCGGCGCGCCGGGACGGGACCGCTACTTCGACACCCTGCGTGCCGTCGCCCTCGTCCGGGTCGTCGCGTACCACGCCTTCGGCTGGCCCTGGGCCGGGTTCGTCCTGCCCTCCATGGGCATCATGTTCGGTCTGGCCGGCACCCTGATGGCCCGGTCGCTGCGGCGCCCGGCCCCGGCGGTGCTCCGGGGGCGGCTGCGGCGCCTGCTGCCGCCGTTCTGGTGCTGGGGCCTGTTCGTGACCGGCGCGATGCTGGTGCACGGCTGGATGCCGGGGTGGCAGGCCGTGTACTGGATCGTGCCGCTCGGCGACCCGCCGGGCAGCGCCTGGGGCGAGCAGGCCTGGGAGATCCTCTGGTACCTGCGCACCTACCTGTGGTTCGTCCTCCTCTCGCCGCTGCTGCTGCGGGTGTTCCGGGCGGCGCCCCTGCCCGTCCTGGTCCTGTCGCTCGTCCCCGCCGTCGCGCTCCGGTACCTGTGGCAGCCGCCGGACGACCGCTTCGGCAGCGCGCTGACCGACCTCGCCACGTTCCTGTTCTGCTGGCTGCTCGGCTTCGCGCACCACGAGGGGGTGCTGGCGCGGCTGAGACCGGCCGCCGTCGCCCTGCCCGCGCTCGCCGCACTGGCGTACGGCGGGTGGTACGCGTTCGCCCACCAGGGCGAGTACGGCACCTACGACCTCGACGACATCCCGCTCGCGCAGGCCTTCTGGTCCGCGGGGTTCGTGACGCTGCTGATGTACACGAAGGCGCGGCTCGGCGTGGACTTCGCCCGGCTGACCCGCTTCCGGCGCCTGGACCGGCTGGTGACCGTCCTCAACGCCCGCGCGGTGACGGTCTACCTCTGGCACGAACTCGCCCTCGTCCTCGCGGTGCCGCTGATCGACCGCCTCTGGGACGTGCCCGCCTTCGAGGCGCGTCTGCCGCTGGACAGCCAGTGGTTCCTGCTGGGCGTCGGCTGGGTCCTGATCGCCGTCTTCGTCGTCCTCTTCGGCTGGGTGGAGGACGTCGCCGCGCGGAAGAGGCCGAGGCTCGTGCCGTGACCCGGCCCTGCAACAATGGGCCCGTGACCCGCGCTTCCCTGAACAAGCAGCCGCACGAAGTCGCCTCGATGTTCGACCACGTCGCGGAACGGTACGACCTGACGAACACCGTGCTCTCGCTCGGCCAGGACCGGGCGTGGCGCAAGGAGGTCGCCAGAGCCGTCGACGCCCGGCCCGCGCAGAAGGTCCTCGACCTCGCCGCCGGCACGGCGACCTCGTCGGGGCCCTTCGCCCGGGCCGGTGCCTACGTCGTCCCCTGCGACTTCTCCCTCGGCATGCTCCAGGTGGGCAAGCAGCGGCACACGTGGATGCCGTTCACCGCGGGCGACGCGACGCGGCTGCCGTTCCGGGACGACGTGTTCGACGCCGTCACCATCTCCTTCGGGCTGCGCAACGTGCAGGACACCGACGCGGCGCTGCGCGAGATGTACCGGGTGACGCGGCCCGGCGGACGGGTCGTGATCTGCGAGTTCTCGCATCCCACCTGGGCGCCGTTCCGCACCGTCTACACCGAGTACCTGATGCGCGCCCTGCCGCCGGTGGCCCGCGCGGTGTCGTCCAACCCGGACGCCTACGTCTACCTCGCCGAGTCCATCCGCGCCTGGCCCGACCAGGCGGCCCTGGCGCAGCGGCTGCGCGAGGCCGGCTGGTCGAAGGTGGCCCACCGGAACCTGACGGGCGGCGTCGTGGCGCTGCACCGGGGCTTCAAGGAGAGCTGAGCGGCCCGGCGGAGCCGCAGTGCCCCTGCCCCGGGGGTGACGTCAGAGCTGGAGCCGGTAGCAGTGCCCCTGCTGCTCCTGCGTCGGGACCGTGAAGACCTCGGCGAGCCGCATGCCCAGCCGTTCGGTGACCGCGATGGAACGCGCGTTGCGGGCGTTGACCATCGCCACCACCTCCGCCACACCCGCCGCGCGCACCCGCTCCAGGGTCTGCCGGGCCGCCGCCGTGACGTACCCCCGGCCCCAGTGCTCCCGCCCGAGCCGCCAGCCGATCTCGATCTCGCCCCTGGGGCCCCAGTCGCCCGGCCAGGGCTGGGCGCCGGTGAAGCCGATGACCCGCCCGGACCCGTCCACCATGGTCCACAGGCAGAAGCCGCGCTCGGCGTCGTGCCGGCGCTGGCGGGCGGTGAGCTCCTCGTAGACGGACAGCTCCGCGGACCGTCCGCCGTGGAACTCCATGACGTCCGGGTCGTCGAACACCCGGTGCCAGGCGACGGCGTCCTCGTCGGTGGGGACGCGCAGCCGTACGACAGGCAGAGCTCGGTTCACTGGGCAGCCCTTCAGCCGGGTGATCGGTGACGCTGAATAGACTGCCCATGTCCAGTGCCCGTCGGCACGCAGATTCTCGAAACTCTGGGGAGATCCCGCCGTGACCGAGCCCCTCTCCGACAACACCGCCGATGTGATCGTCGTGGGCGCGGGGCCAGCCGGCTCCACGACCGCGTACTACCTGGCCAAGGCCGGACTCGACGTCCTCCTGCTGGAGAAGACCGCGTTCCCGAGGGAGAAGGTCTGCGGCGACGGGCTCACCCCGCGCGCGACCAAGCAGCTCGTGGCGATGGGCATCGACATCTCCGAGGAGGCCGGCTGGCTGCGCAACAAGGGCCTGCGCATCATCGGCGGCGGCTCGCGACTCCAGCTGGACTGGCCGGATCTGGCCTCCTTCCCCGACTACGGACTCGTCCGCAAGCGCGACGACTTCGACGAACAGCTCGCCCGGCAGGCCCAGAAGGCGGGCGCCCGCCTCTACGAGCGCTGCAACGTCGGCGCCCCCGTCGTCGACGAGCGCACGGGCCGCATCACCGGCGTACGGGCCAAGGTCGGGGAGGAGAAGCGAGAGGCCACCTTCCACGCCCCACTGGTGGTGGCCGCCGACGGCAACTCCACGCGGCTGTCCCTGGCGATGGGCCTGCACCGCCGCGAGGACCGCCCGATGGGCGTCGCGGTCCGCACGTACTTCACCTCGCCCCGCCACGACGACGACTACCTGGAGTCCTGGCTGGAGCTGTGGGACCGCCGCGGCGCCCAGGACCGCCTGCTGCCGGGCTACGGCTGGATCTTCGGCATGGGCGACGGCACGTCCAACGTCGGCCTCGGCGTGCTGAACACATCCGCCTCCTTCAAGGAGCTGGACTGGCGCGAGGTGCTGAAGGCCTGGTGCGCGTCCATGCCGGAGGACTGGGGCTACACCCCGGACAACATGACCACCCCGATCCGCGGCGCCGCCCTGCCCATGGCCTTCAACCGCCAGCCCCACTACACCAAGGGCCTGCTGCTGGTCGGCGACGCCGGCGGCCTGGTGAACCCCTTCAACGGCGAGGGCATCGCCTACGCCATGGAGTCCGGCCAGATCGCCGCCGACGTCATCGTCCAGGCCCACGCGCGGGCCACGCCGGCCCAGCGGGAGATCGCCCTCCAGCGCTACCCGCGCGTCCTGAAGGACACCTACGGCGGCTACTACTCGCTGGGCCGCGCCTTCGTGAAGCTCATCGGCAACCCGAAGGTCATGCAGATCGCGACCCAGCGCGGCCTCACCCACCCGGTCCTGATGAGGTTCACCCTCAAGATGCTCGCCAACCTGACGGACCCGACGGGCGGCGACGCGATGGACCGCATCATCAACGGGCTGAGCAAGGTGGCCCCGAAGGCCTGATCAGGACCCCGCGCCGCCTTCGAGGGCGCGCGCGTTGGCGGCCCGGCGGGCGAAGACCTCGTCGCGCCGGTCCGCCGACTGCCGCAGCGCCCGCTTCCGGTCGCGCGCGGAGAGCCGGTCCAGGTAGACGTGCCCGTTCACATGGTCGGTCTCGTGGGCGAGGCAGCGGGCGAAGTAGCCGGTGCCCTCGATCCGCAGCGGGGCGCCGTCCCGGTCCAGACCGCTTACGACGGCCCGGTCGGGGCGCGGTACGGCCATGACGGCGCCCGGCACCGACAGGCAGCCCTCGCCCTCGTCCAGCAGCCGCCGCGCGGCCGGGTCGAGCGGTTCGAGCACCGGGTTCACGATGTGTCCGACATGCCGGACACCGTCGTCGTCGAGGCAGTCGTACACGAACAGGCGCAGACCGACCCCGACCTGATTGGCCGCCAGTCCGGCCCCCTCCGCGACGTACATCGTGCGGAACATGTCGTCGATGAGCGCGGCCAGGTCGGGTCCGAACTCGGTGACGTCCCGGCACGGCTTGTGCAGGACCTCCTCACCGGCCTCGGTGACCCGCCGCAGCCGGCCGCGCAGGGCCTCGGGCGCGAGCGGGGGATGGGCGGCGACGGGCCGCCCCTGGACGAAGACGCTGGGCATGACGGGTTCTCCTTCGGCTCGGTTCGAGGCGAGCCTGCCAGGAGAACGCGAGGGGCCGCAGCCCCTTCAAGGCTGCGGCCCCTCGTGAAGTGCTACCGGCGTGCCCTAGAGCACGCGCACCGCACCGCTCGGCGGGTCGTACGACAGCGGCTTCTCCACGACGCCCGTGGAGGAGTTCTGCGCGCCGACGAACATGCCGTCGCCGACGTAGACACCCACGTGGTACGCGCTGCCCGCGCCACCCCAGTACAGGATGTCGCCCGGCTGGAGGTTGTCCAGCGAGACCTGGGTGCCGGCGACCGACTGGTCCTGGGAGACGCGCGGCAGGTCGACGCCGACCTGCTTGAAGGCGGCCTGCACGAGACCGGAGCAGTCCCAGGAGTTGGGACCGGTGCCGCCGGAGACGTAGGCGTCGCCGACCTGGGACTGGACGAAGGAGACGACGGCGGCGGCGGAGCCGGTGGCCGACGAGCTGACGCTGACCGAGGCGTCGGACGAGGAGGAGGACGAGGACGACGACGAGCCGGTGTCCGCGGAGGCGGTCAGGGTGGCGCGCTCGGCGGCACGGGAGGCGCGCTCGGCGGCCTCCTTGCGGGCGGCCTCCTCGGCCTTCTTCTTGGCCTCCGCGGCCTTCTTCTTGGCCTCGGCGAGGTCGGCCTTGGCCTCCTTGGCGGCGGAGGCCGCGGCGGCGTCGCGCTCGGCGCGCAGCTCGTAGTTGGCGGCGGCCTGCTGCGTGGCGTCCGCGGACTGGGCGACCTGGGCGGCCAGGTCGGCCGTCAGGGTGGGCAGTTCGAGGGTCTGCGTCACCGGCTCGGCCGCGTTCGCCGAACCCGACGCCCCGGCCACTGCCAGGGTGCTGAGGACGCCACCGGCAACTCCGGCCCGCATCGCGAGTGTCGACGCGCTGCGGCGGGGCTTCCGGTGGCTGCGTATGTGAGCGGTGTGGGACATAGGGACAACCGGTATCAGTAGCTCCTCCATACCTTCAAGAAACGTGGGCTGCGCCACAGTTGTTCAACCGGCCCCCCGAATCCCGGGCGTGTCGCCCTTTTTTGACGTCCTGGCGAACATTGCGGCCCCTCCGTGACCCACCTGTGATCACGGTCTTTGATCGTTTCGCCCGAATTGCCCCGCGCTTACCACTGGTTGAGGTGGTTGGCCAAGCCCGGTTCTCAGACGTCTCTCATGGATGTGGCGGAGGTCACGGAACGCTTCCCCGGGCGGCCGCGTCCCCCGCGCGGATCGCCGCCCGCGACGCTCGTGAACGCGCGCACGCGTCCACATCGCGCCCCGCTCTCCCTCCGATGTGTGAACGGAGGCCACTATCAAGAGATCCGGTCCAGCACCAATTTGCATGCACGCGAAGCATCTTGATATGGAGACGCCCGCCGCTCGACCCCTCTGGCCAGCGGCGACGAGCGAAATTGTCACCTCTGGTGATCAGCTGAACGCTTCTTGTGTGAAGATCACCGCTCATCCGACTTCATGATCGTTCGTCAGGTGGTGGAGATCACAAAGCTTGTGCAATACCCCGTGTCGCAGATCACAGAGCGGCAGGCATAGGATGCGAGGCAGTTGGGCTTGTGACCTGCTTCACATGTTCGCGATCTTCGCCGGGACGGGCGTGGCTCGTGGGGCTGTTGGGGCGGCTGTGAGCTCAGTGCAACCGCCAGCAGTCAGTGCCGACTGAGAGGAGCGAGGAGCGGTGAACGCGTATGCGCCCATCCTCGTACTGGGAGCCCTCGGGGCAGGCTTTGCGATCTTCTCCGTGGTCATGGCCACGCTGATCGGTCCGAAGCGGTACAACCGGGCCAAGCTCGAGGCCTACGAGTGCGGCATCGAGCCGACCCCCACGCCGGCCGGCGGCGGGCGCTTCCCCATCAAGTACTACCTGACGGCGATGCTCTTCATCGTCTTCGACATCGAGATCGTCTTCCTCTACCCCTGGGCCGTCACCTTCGACGCCCTGGGGATCTTCGGGCTCGTGGAGATGCTGCTCTTCGTGCTCACCGTCTTCGTCGCGTACGCGTACGTATGGCGGCGCGGCGGCCTGGAATGGGACTGAGGGGCCTTTAGTCATGGGACTCGAAGAAAAGCTGCCGAGCGGCTTCCTGCTGACCACCGTCGAGCAGGCCGCGGGCTGGGTGCGCAAGTCGTCCGTCTTCCCCGCCACGTTCGGCCTCGCATGCTGTGCCATCGAGATGATGACCACCGGCGCCGGCCGCTACGACCTGGCGCGCTTCGGCATGGAGGTCTTCCGCGGATCGCCGCGGCAGGCGGACCTGATGATCGTCGCGGGCCGGGTCAGCCAGAAGATGGCGCCGGTGCTGCGGCAGGTCTACGACCAGATGCCGAACCCCAAGTGGGTGATCTCCATGGGGGTCTGCGCCTCCTCGGGCGGCATGTTCAACAACTACGCGATCGTCCAGGGCGTCGACCACGTCGTCCCGGTCGACATCTACCTCCCCGGCTGCCCGCCGCGGCCCGAGATGCTGATGGACGCCATCCTCAAGCTCCACCACAAGATCCAGAACTCCAAGCTCGGGGTGAACGCCGAGGAGGCGGCCCGCGAGGCGGAGGAGGCGGCGCTCAAGGCCCTGCCCACCATCGAGATGAAGGGGCTGCTGCGGTGAGCGACGCGAACGACACCCCCGGTGACGCGAACGGGCCCAACCCCGAGAAGGACCTGTCCGCACAGAACCTCCCCGGCCAGCGCGGCCAGGGCGGCGAGGAGATCCGCGTCCAGCGCGGCATGTTCGGCGCGAACAACGGCGGCGACACCTCCGGCTACGGCGGCCTGGTCCGCTCGGTCCGCCTCCCGGGACCGGCGAGCCGGCCCTACGGCGGTTGGTTCGACGAGGTCGCCGACGAGCTGGAGGGCGCGCTGGAGGAGCAGGGCCTGCTCCCCGAGAACGCCATCGAGAAGACGGTCGTCGACCGCGACGAACTGACCTTCCACATCGAGCGCGAGCACCTGGTCCGCGTCGCGAAGACCCTGCGCGACGACCCGGCCCTGCGCTTCGAGCTGTGCACCGGCGTCAGCGGCGTGCACTACCCGAACGACAAGGGCCGCGAGCTGCACGCCGTCTACCACCTGCGCTCGGTCACCCACAACCGGCTGATCCGGCTGGAGGTCAGCGCCCCCGACGCCGACCCGCACATCCCGTCGCTGTTCGCCGTCTACCCGACGAACGACTGGCACGAGCGCGAGGCGTACGACTTCTTCGGCATCGTCTTCGACGGTCACCCGGCCCTGACGCGGATCATGATGCCGGACGACTGGCAGGGCCACCCGCAGCGCAAGGACTACCCCCTCGGCGGCATCCCCGTCGAGTACAAGGGCGCCCAGATCCCGGCTCCGGACCAGCGGAGGTCGTACTCATGAGCACGCACAGCCCGTCCTCCGCGTCGGCACGCGAGACCACCGAGGGCACCGTCTACACGGTCACCGGCGGCGACTGGGACGAGGTCGTCCAGACCGCGGCCCGCGCCGACGACGAGCGCATCGTCGTCAACATGGGACCGCAGCACCCGTCCACCCACGGCGTGCTCCGCCTGATCCTGGAGATCGACGGCGAGACGGTCACCGAGGCCCGCTGCGGCATCGGCTACCTGCACACCGGCATCGAGAAGAACCTCGAGTACCGGACCTGGACGCAGGGCACCACGTTCGTGACGCGCATGGACTACCTGACGCCGTTCTTCAACGAGACGGCGTACTGCCTGGGCGTCGAGAAGCTCCTCGGCATCGAGGACCAGATCCCCGACCGGGCCACGGTCATCCGGGTCCTGCTGATGGAGCTGAACCGGCTCTCCTCGCACCTGGTGTGCATCGCCACCGGCGGCATGGAGCTCGGCGCCACCACGATCATGATCTACGGCTTCCGCGATCGTGAACTGATTCTCGACCTCTACGAGCTGATCACCGGCCTGCGGATGAACCACGCGTACATCCGCCCCGGCGGCCTCGCGCAGGACCTGCCGCCGGGCGCGGTGGACCAGATGCGCGAGTTCGTGAAGAAGATGAAGAAGAACCTCCCGGAGTACGACAAGCTCGCCACCGGGAACCCCATCTTCAAGGCCCGCATGCAGGACGTCGGCTACCTCGACCTGGCCGGCTGCATGGCCCTCGGCGCCACCGGCCCGGTCCTGCGCTCCACCGGCCTGCCGCACGACCTGCGCAAGACCCAGCCGTACTGCGGTTACGAGACGTACGACTTCGACATCCCGACCGCCGACACCTGCGACTCCTACGGGCGCTTCCTGATCCGGCTGGAGGAGATGCGCCAGTCGCTCAGGATCGTCGAGCAGTGCCTGGACCGGCTCCAGCCGGGACCGGTCATGGTCGCCGACAAGAAGATCGCCTGGCCCGCCCAGCTCGCGCTCGGACCGGACGGCCTCGGCAACTCGCTGGACCACATCAAGAAGATCATGGGCACCTCCATGGAGGCGCTGATCCACCACTTCAAGCTGGTCACCGAGGGCTTCCGCGTGCCGCCGGGCCAGACCTACGCGGCGGTCGAGTCGCCCAAGGGCGAGCTCGGGGTGCACGTCGTCTCCGACGGCGGCACCCGCCCCTACCGGGTCCACTTCCGCGACCCGTCCTTCACCAACCTTCAGGCCATGGCGGCGATGTGCGAGGGCGGCCAGGTCGCCGACGTCATCGTCGCGGTGGCGTCCATCGACCCCGTGATGGGAGGCGTCGACCGGTGACCACCTCTTCTTCGGAGCGGGGCGTCAGCCTGGGCATGCCGGAACTGCCCGCGCCCGCCTACCCGGACGACGTCCGGACCCGGCTGGAGGCCGACGCGCGCGAGATCGTCGCCCGCTACCCGGACTCCCGGTCCGCCCTCCTGCCGCTGCTCCACCTCGTGCAGTCGGAGGAAGGGCACGTCACCCGCACCGGCATGCAGTTCTGCGCGGACGTGCTGGGCCTGACCACGGCCGAGGTCACGGCGGTCGCCACCTTCTACACCATGTACCGGCGCGGGCCGAGCGGCGACTACCAGGTCGGCGTCTGCACCAACACGCTGTGCGCGGTCATGGGCGGCGACGCGATCTTCGAGTCCCTCCAGGAGCACCTGGGCGTCGGCAACGGCGGGACCACCGAGGACGGCAAGGTCACGCTGGAGCACATCGAGTGCAACGCGGCCTGCGACTTCGCCCCGGTCGTGATGGTCAACTGGGAGTTCTTCGACAACCAGACCCCGGCGAGCGCCCGCGGCCTCGTTGACGACCTGCGCGCGGGCCGGCCGGTGACGCCGACGCGCGGCGCGCCGCTGTGCACCTTCAAGGAGACCGCCCGGATCCTGGCGGGCTTCCCCGACGAGCGGGACGGCGCCGTCACCGCCGGCGGCAGCGCGGGCCCCGCCTCCCTGGCCGGACTGAAGCTGGCGAAGGGCGAGGTGTCCGCGGCCCGCGTGGTGCACCCCCGGGACGGCGGCCCGCACGACGCGCCGCAGGACCGTGCCGTGCACGACCCGTCGCCGCAGGAGCACCTCAGCTCGCACGACGCGCCGCAGGACACATCGGCCTCCGACCCGTCCCACCCGGCCGGGCCCGCAGCCGAGGAGGGGGAGTGATGACCTTGGCAGCCGAGATCAAGGACCACAGCCCGGAGAAGCTGCTCGCACCCGTGCTGTCGTCCTTCTGGGACGAGGACGAGTCCTGGACCCTGGACGTCTACCGCAGGCACGACGGGTACGAGGGGCTCCGCAAGGCGCTCGCGATGTCGCCGGACGACCTGATCGCGTACGTCAAGGAATCCGGACTGCGCGGCCGCGGCGGCGCCGGATTCCCGACCGGGATGAAGTGGCAGTTCATCCCGCAGGGAGACGGCAAGCCCCACTACCTCGTCGTCAACGCCGACGAGTCGGAGCCGGGCACCTGCAAGGACATCCCGCTCCTCTACGCCAACCCGCACAGCCTCATCGAGGGCATCGTCATCGCGTGCTACGCCATCAGGTCGTCGCACGCCTTCATCTATCTGCGCGGCGAGGTCGTCCCCGTGCTGCGGCGGCTGCACGAGGCCGTCCGCGAGGCCTACGCGGCCGGCTTCCTCGGCGAGGACATCCTCGGCAGCGGACTCGACCTCGAACTCACCGTGCACGCGGGCGCGGGCGCGTACATCTGCGGTGAGGAGACCGCACTGCTCGACTCGCTCGAAGGCCGCCGGGGCCAGCCGAGGCTCCGTCCCCCGTTCCCCGCCGTCGCGGGCCTCTACGCGTGCCCCACCGTGGTGAACAACGTCGAGTCCATCGCGTCGGTTCCCGCGATCCTGAACAAGGGCAAGGACTGGTTCAGGTCGATGGGCAGCGAGAAGTCCCCGGGCTTCACGCTGTACTCGCTCAGCGGCCACGTCGCGAGCCCCGGCCAGTACGAGGCGCCGCTCGGCATCACCCTGCGCCAGCTCCTCGACATGAGCGGCGGCATGCGCCCCGGCCACCGGCTCAAGTTCTGGACGCCCGGCGGCTCCTCGACGCCGATGTTCACCGACGAGCACCTCGACGTCCCCCTCGACTACGAGGGGGTGGGCGCCGCCGGTTCCATGCTCGGCACCAAGGCGCTCCAGTGCTTCGACGAGACGACCTGCGTGGTGCGGGCCGTCACCCGCTGGACCGAGTTCTACGCCCACGAGTCCTGCGGCAAGTGCACACCCTGCCGCGAAGGCACCTACTGGCTCGTGCAGTTGCTGCGCGACATCGAGGCCGGCAAGGGACAGATGTCCGACCTCGACAAGCTGAACGACATCGCCGACAACATCAACGGCAAGTCCTTCTGTGCCCTCGGCGACGGTGCCGCCTCGCCGATCTTCTCCTCGCTGAAGTTCTTCCGCGACGAGTACGAACAGCACATCACGGGCCGCGGCTGCCCCTTCGACCCGGCCAAGTCCACGGCCTGGGCCGACCACCGTACGGAGGTGAACGCATGACCGTGACCGCGAGCGCACCCTCCGGCGGTGGAGACGCGGCGGTTCCGCCCGAGGACCTCGTGTCGCTGACGATCGACGGCATCGAGATCAGCGTGCCCAAGGGCACCCTGGTCATCCGGGCCGCCGAACAGCTCGGCATCGAGATCCCCCGGTTCTGCGACCACCCCCTCCTCGACCCGGCCGGCGCGTGCCGCCAGTGCATCGTCGAGGTCGAGGGCCAGCGCAAGCCCATGGCGTCCTGCACCATCACCTGCACCGACGGCATGGTGGTGAAGACCCAGCTCACCTCGCCCGTCGCCGAGAAGGCCCAGCACGGGGTGATGGAGCTGCTGCTCATCAACCACCCGCTGGACTGCCCGGTCTGCGACAAGGGCGGCGAGTGCCCCCTCCAGAACCAGGCCATGTCGCACGGCCAGGCCGACTCCCGCTTCGAGGGGAAGAAGCGGACCTACGAGAAGCCCGTGCCGATCTCCACGCAGGTGCTCCTCGACCGCGAGCGGTGCGTGCTGTGCGCCCGCTGCACCCGCTTCTCCAACCAGGTCGCGGGCGACCCGATGATCGAGCTGATCGAGCGGGGCGCGCTCCAGCAGGTCGGCACCGGCGAGGGCGACCCCTTCGAGTCGTACTTCTCCGGCAACACCATCCAGATCTGCCCGGTCGGCGCGCTCACCTCGGCGGCCTACCGGTTCCGCTCCCGCCCCTTCGACCTGATCTCCTCGCCGTCCGTGTGCGAGCACTGCTCCGGCGGCTGCGCGACCCGCACCGACCACCGGCGCGGCAAGGTCATGCGGCGCCTCGCGGCGAACGACCCCGAGGTCAACGAGGAGTGGATCTGCGACAAGGGCCGCTTCGGCTTCCGCTACGCCCAGCAGCGGGACCGGCTCACCACGCCGCTGGTGCGCAACGCGGAGGGCGAGCTGGAGCCCGCGTCCTGGCCGGAGGCCCTCCAGATCGCCGCGCAGGGACTGCTCGCCTCGCGGGGCCGGACCGGTGTCCTGACCGGCGGCCGGCTCACCGTCGAGGACGCCTACGCGTACAGCAAGTTCGCGCGCGTGGCGCTGGACACCAACGACATCGACTTCCGCGCGCGCGTGCACAGCGCCGAGGAGGCCGACTTCGTGGCCGCCCGGATCGCCGGCCGCGGCCGTGATCTCGACGGCACGGGCGTCACGTACACCGCGCTGGAGAAGGCGCCGGCCGTGCTGCTGGTCGGGTTCGAGGCCGAGGAGGAGTCGCCCGGCGTCTTCCTGCGGCTGCGCAAGGCCTGGCGCAAGCACGGGCAGCGGGTCTTCTCGCTGGCCACCCACGCCACCCGGGGTCTGGAGAAGGCCGGCGGCACGCTGCTGCCCGCCGCTCCCGGCACCGAGACCGAGTGGCTGGACGCGCTCGCGAGCGGCGTCGGCCTGGAGGACGGCGGTGCTCAGGCCGCCGAGGCCCTGCGCGCCGAGGGCGCCGTGATCGTCGTCGGCGAGCGGCTGGCGTCCGTGGCGGGCGGCCTCACCTCCGCCGTGCGGACGGCCACCGCGACCGGCGCCCGGCTGGTGTGGATCCCGCGCCGGGCCGGGGAGCGCGGCGCGATCGAGGC
>NZ_WWHX01000576.1 GCF_009862125.1 Streptomyces sp. SID5910 | reverse complement strand
GCGCTGGACCAGGCGTGGTTCATGGGGGAGCTGGCGGGGCGGGGGGCGGCGGGGCACACGGGGTTCACGGGCACGATGCTGGTCCTCGACCGGGCGACGGACACGTTCGCGATCCTCCTGGCCAACACGGTCCACCCACGCCGCCGACCACCGGACAACGGACCCCGGGCGCTGCTGGGCACACGGGTGGCACGAGCGGTACGGGCGATCTGACGCCGCCTGCCTGCGGCGGCCTGCGCGGCTTCGGTGGGGGTGCGCGTAGCGCCTCCGGTCCAGTGGTGGGTCGGGGCCGCGCCGGGGGGTGTCCGTCCTC
>NZ_WWHX01000575.1 GCF_009862125.1 Streptomyces sp. SID5910 | reverse complement strand
TGGTAGTCCAGTTTGGCGGTCAGGCCCTTGAGGTCACCGACGCCGTCGCCGTTGCTGTCCTGGAAGGAGCGGACGAGGACCTCGTAGAAGACGGCTCGCTTGAACCAGTCGGGGTCCCGGTCCCTGGCCGGCGTGTCCTCGAACTTGTCCGGTACGGGCTCGTTCACGGTCATGAGGCTGGAGACCCTTCGTTCTGCGGCGCGGCGGCGGACGACCGCTGGACGTGGAAGACGTGCGCGGGGGCCCGGCCCGGCTCGAGGCGCACGTAGTTCGTCCTGCCCCAGTGGTAGGTCTCACCCGTGAGTTCGTCGTGGACCGGCACCGACTCGTGCCAGTCGAGGCCGAGCTGCGGCATGTCGAGGGAGATCGTGGCCTCCTGGGTGCGGTGCGGATCGAGATTGACGACCACCAGCACGACGTCGCTCCCCACGCGCTTGCTGTACGCGATCAGGGCGTCGTTGTCGGTCTGGTGGAAGCGCAGGTTCCTGAGCCGGTGCAGAGCGGGATGGTCGTGCCGGATGGTGTTGAGGCGGGTGATCAGGGGGGCGATGGTGCGGCCCTCGCGGGCGGCGGCGTCCCAGTCGCGGTGCTTGAGCTGGTACTTCTCGCTGTCGAGGTATTCCTCGCTGCCTTCGCGCAGGGGGGTGTTCTCGCAGAGTTCGTAGCCGCTGTAGATGCCCCAGGTGGGGGAGAGGGT
>NZ_WWHX01000574.1 GCF_009862125.1 Streptomyces sp. SID5910 | reverse complement strand
CTGCTCCCCCGGCGGCGGCCCGCCCACCCGGCGCGGGCGCCCCGGCGCCGTGACGGGGAGCGGCACCGGCCCCAGGACCTCCGCCTCGCGCGGCAGCTCCACCGCGCCGAGGAAGCCGGCCACCGCCTCCGCCGGCCCCGCCACGGACGCCATCCGCGACACCGGCGGAAAGCCCAGCTCGGCACGCTCGGCCAGCTCACGCACCGCATGGCCGACGGGATCCCAGCGCACCAGCGCCTGCACCGGCCGCAGCGTCGGCTCGGCGACCACGACCACCGTCCCGCCCGCGGACTGCGGACGCACCAGCGCCGCGGCCGCCAGCCAGCGCCGCAGCGCGTCCTCACCGGCGCGCAGATCGGGCCGCCCGAGCATGGCCCAGCCGTCGAGCAGCAGGGCCGCCGCATAGCCGCCCTCGGCGACCGGTTCGGCGCCGGGGGTGCTCACGACCAGGGCCGGCGTCTGCGACACCGTGTCCAGCACGTGCTCGCGCCCCGAGGTGCGCACCGGCACCGCGGGGAAGGCACGCCCCAGTTCCTCGGCGGTACGGCGGGCCCCCACGATCTGTGCGCGCAGCCGGAACGCCCCGCACTCCGGGCAGTGCCAGGCACTCTCCTCGCGCCCGCACCACCCGCACCGCAGCGCCGCCCCGGACTCCTGCCCCTCCAGCGGCCCGGAGCAGTGCCGGCACCGCGCGGGCGTACGGCAGGCGGCACACGCCATCCGCGGCACGTATCCCCGGCGGGGCACCTGGACGAGCACCGGTCCCTGCCGAAGCCCGTCCCGGACGGCCTGCCAGGCGAGGGTGGGCAACCGCGCGGCCCGGGCGGCCTCGTCGCGGGCCAGATCCCCGTCCCCCACGGTCCGCACCAGCGGAGCGGCGGCCCGCACCTGCTCCCGGGCCGCGACCAGCGGCCGGGCCCAGCCGGTCTCGACGAGCTGGGCGGCCTCCACCGTGCAGTTCCAGCCGCCCAGCAGGAAGGCGCACCTGTCCTGGGCCGCGCGCAACAGCAGCACCTCGCGCGCGTGCGGCTGCGGGGCGTGCTGCTCGCTGTGACTGTCGTCGCCGTCGTCCCACAGGGCGACCAGACCGAGGTCCCGCACCGGCGCGAACATGGCGGCCCTGGTCCCGATGACGGCCCGTACGGCACCCCGGCGCACCGCGAGCCACTGCGCGTACCGCTTCTCGGGTCCGGCGTCGGCGGTGAGCACCGCGTGCCGGCCCTCGCCGAGCAGGGCGGTCAGCGCGGCGTCGGCCCGGGCGACCGCCCGCCCGTCGGGGAGGACGACGAGGGCGCCCCGGCCGGAGGCCAGCGTCGCCGCCACGGCCCGCGCCAGTTCCTCGCTCCACCCGGGGCCGGGCAACGCGTTC
>NZ_WWHX01000573.1 GCF_009862125.1 Streptomyces sp. SID5910 | reverse complement strand
GCCTGCGGGGCGGTACGGCGCCGCCCCGTGCGCGGGGCGTGGTGCCGCGGGGGACGCCGGGGGCCGTGCCGCCGGCGCTGGTGCCCTCCGCGGCGCCCACCCGGGCGGGAGAGGCGGCCTCGGCGGTGGCCGGGACGGCGCGGGTGGGTGCGCCGTCCGCGGGGCGGGGGGTCGGGCGGGTTCTGGTCATGACCTTGCGCAGGGGCGGCATGGTCGGTGTGGGCTGCATGGGGGTCCCCGTTCGGCGGCCCGGCGATACCGGGCGGTAACTTCGTGGTCGGTGATCTTGTACGGGGCGGTGGGCGGCGACGGCAAGGAAGCGATGGGCCGGGTCGGGGTGGCCGGGAGGTTCACCTATCCGAGTGGCCGGGGGTATGGGAACGGCCGGGACGGGGCGGGTGCACCGGGTGAGTTCCGGGGACGGAAGTGGACGCTTCGGGGGCCTTCGGCGGGCGCCCGAAAGGGGACACCGCACGTATCCTGAAGGCCTCCGGCGGATCTTCGCCGGGTCCTGTCTCTCCGGACTCCCGACCATGAAAGCGGCCCCTCATGCGCGTCTATGTCCCCCTGACCCTCTCCGGTCTCGCCGAGGCGCACAGGACGGGGCGACTGGGGGAGACCGGGCCGCTCGTCGCGTACGCCGTGACGCCGGCGGTGCGCGAGTGGGTCCGCTCGGACGACGTCGAGGAGCTGGAGTACGCCGCCCTGGGCCGGGCCGCGCTGGCCTCGCTGCGGCTGCTGGCGGAGGACGCCGGGGCGGCGCGACGCCGGGTCGTGGTCGCGGCCGACGTCTCCGACGGGGCGGTGTCGGCCGGTTCCGAGCGGGCCGATGCGGAGGCGCTGGGTGAGGTGCGGGTCTCCGGGGGCGTGCGGCTGGCGAAGGCTGCCGCGGTGCATGTGGACTCCGTCGACGCGGAGGGGGACGTGGCCGCGGCGGCGGGTGCCCTCGCGGCGGCGGACGGTGGGGACGACGACGCGCAGTCCGTGGTGGACGGGGCCGAGGAGCACGAGCTGCTCTGGTACGCGACGCAGGAGGTTCCGAACCTGGTGGGGGCGGGCGGCTGACCGGTGCCCGGCCGGTGGTGCTCCTTGGGCGCTCGGGGCGAGCGTCTTGATTGTCAGTGGGGGCGGGTACGTTTTCTGGCATGGGGACGCAGACAGGGGCGCACATCGTCTGGGACTGGAACGGCACGCTGTTCCACGACAACGACGCCATCATCGGGGCGACGAACGCGGCGTTCGCCGAGTTCGGGATGACGCCGATCACGCTCGAGCAGTACCGGGCGCTGTACTGCGTGCCGGTGCCGAAGTTCTACGAGCGGCTGATGGGGCGGCTGCCCACGGACGCGGAGTGGGAGGTCATGGACGCGGCCTTCCACCGGTACTACACCGAGCACCGGGTGCGGTGCGGGCTCACCGAGGGCGTGGCGGAGCTGCTCGCCGGGTGGCGGGCGGCGGGGCGGAGTCAGTCGATCCTCAGCATGTACGGGCACGAGGAGCTTGTTCCGTTGGTGCGGGGGCTGGGGATCGAGGCGCACTTCCTGCGGGTCGACGGGCGGACGGGGCCGTCCGGGGGGAGCAAGGCCGAGCACATGGTGCGGCATCTGGCGGCGCTGGGGGCGGTGGTGGAGCCGGGGCGGACCGTGGTGATCGGGGACGCGGCGGATGATGCGGTGGCTGCGCGGTGTGTGGGGGCGCGGGCGGT
>NZ_WWHX01000572.1 GCF_009862125.1 Streptomyces sp. SID5910 | reverse complement strand
TTCGCCAAGCAGTACGTGCAGGACCGCACCGTCTTCGGCAAGCCGGTCGCCCACTTCCAGAACACCAAGTTCGAGCTCGCCGCCTGCCAGGCCGAGGTGGACGCCGCCGAGGCCGTCGCCGACCGCGCGACCGAGGCCCTGGACGCCGGCGAGCTCACCCCCGCCGAGGCCGCCAGCGCCAAGCTGTTCTGCACCGAGGTCGCCCACCGCGTCATCGACCGCTGCCTCCAGCTGCACGGCGGCTACGGGTACATGAACGAGTACCCGATCGCCCGCCTGTACGCGGACAACCGCGTCAACCGCATCTACGGCGGCACCAGCGAGATCATGAAGTCGATCATCGCGAAGAACATGGGCCTGTAGACCGAAGGGTCACAGGACATGAGCGACGCACTCCAGTCCCTCCTCGATCTGCTCGACCCGGAGCGGATCGAGGAGGACATCTACCGCGGCCACTCCCGCTCCGCCGTCGTCCCCCGGGTCTTCGGCGGGCAGGTGGCCGCCCAGGCCCTGGTGGCAGCCGGGCGCACGGTCCCCGCCGACCGGTTCGCGCACTCCCTGCACGCGTACTTCCTGCGCACCGGCGACCCCGGCGCGCCCATCGTCTACAACGTCGACCGGCTGCGCGACGGCCGCTCCTTCACCACCCGCCGCGTCGTCGCCGTCCAGCACGGCAAGCCGATCTTCACCCTGTCGGCGTCCTTCCAGACGTACGAGGAGGGCCTGGAGCACCAGGCGCCGATGCCGCCCGCCCCGGACCCGGCGACCCTGCCGACCGGCGAGGAGCGGCTGCGGAGCTACCCGCACCTGCCCGCCGACACCGTCGAACGGTTCCTGGAGGCCCGCGCGGCCGTCGACCTGCGGTACGTCGACGACCCGCCGTTCGGCGACTTCGGCAGCCCGCGCGAGCCGCACTCCCAGGTGTGGTTCCGCACCAACGGCAAGCTCGCCGACGATCCCTTGCTGCACGTCGTGCTCGCCACGTACGTCTCCGACATGACCCTCCTCGACTCGGTGCTGCTCGCGCACGGCCGGGGCGGCTGGGCCGTCGGGGACGTGGTCGGGGCGTCGCTGGACCACGCCATGTGGTTCCACCGGCCGTTCCGCGCCGACGAGTGGCTGCTGTACGACCAGGAGTCGCCGTCCACGTCCGGCGGCCGGGGGCTCGGCCAGGCCCGTATCTACACGCAGGACGGGCGGCTCGCCCTCTCGGTCATCCAGGAAGGCGTGGTCCGCGTCCCTCGGGAACACTGAGGGGCATGGCGCAACCCCAGGGACACGAGTCCGGCGGCGGCGAGAGCACCTTCACGGTGATCGTCGCCGCCCTCGCCAATCTCGGCATCGCCATCGCCAAGGCGGTGGCCGGCGTGATCAGCGGGTCCAGCGCGATGCTGTCGGAGGCCGCGCACTCGGTCGCCGACACCGTCACCGAGGTGCTGCTGCTGACCTCCCTGAAGCGCAGCGTGCGCCCCGCCGACGAGGACCACCCGCTCGGCCATGGTCCCGAGCGCTACATCTGGGCCCTCCTCGCCGCCGTCGCCACCTTCGTCGGCGGTGCCGTCTTCTCCCTCTACGACGGGATCCACACCCTCACCCACGGCGAGGAGCCCGGCGACCCGCTGGTGGCCTACCTCGTCCTGGCCGTCGCCTTCGTCCTGGAGGGCTACTCGCTGCGGACCGGCCTGAAGCAGGTGCGCGGCGAGGCACGGCGCCGCAGGGTGCCCTTCGGCCGCTATCTGCGCCGCACGCCCGACACCGCCGTCAAGGCCGTCGTCATGGAGGACTCCGCCGCCCTGGCCGGCCTGCTGCTGGCCGCGGGCGGCCTGCTCGGCGGGCAGCTCACCGGCTCCGGCGTCTGGGACGCCGTCGCCTCCCTGTGCATCGGCGCCCTGCTGCTGTACGTCGCCTGGGTGCTGGGCCGGTCCAACGCCGAGTTCCTCATCGGCCGGCCGCTGCCGCGCGAGGTGCGCGAGCGGATGCGGGCGGAGCTGGTGGCGATCGAGCACATCGAGGCCGTGCTGGAGCTGACGACCCTGGTGCAGGGGCCGCGGGAGGCGCTGGTCGCCGCGAAGGTCGACTTCCGGGACGTGTCGACGGCCGCGCAGATCGAGTGGGCGTGCGAGCGGGCGGAGCAGCGGCTGCGGGAGGAGTTCCCGGTCGTGCGCCGGGTCTACCTGGACCCGACGCCCGGGTTCGCGCAGCGCCGCACTGAGGGGCTGAACCCCTGGCCGTGAGGGCCGTGAGGGGTCACCCGGCGGTGAGCCCGGCCTCGTTCAGCAGGTACGCCGTCATCGGGTCGTAGTAGCGCGGGCTGACCACGTGGTCGTCCAGCGGCACGGTGACCTGGACGGTGCCCTCGGACTCGGCGAGGAACAGCGCCGGGTCGTTGCAGTCGGCGTATCCGACGGAGTCGACACCGTGCTGACCGGCGTATCCGGCCCAGCCGTGGTCGGCGACGACGAGGTCCGGCAGCGGGCGGCCCGCGCGCTCCAGGCCGGTCAGGATGGCCTTCATCGGCTCCCCGGAGTGCGTGTGCCACAGCGAGGCGCCGTGCTCCAGCACCGCGACGTCCGCGAACTGCTGGACGTAGCCCTCCTCCGTGGTCAGCCCCTCCGGGATCACGACGATCTCGCAGCCGGCGGTGCGCAGCGCGGCGGCCGTGGCGCGGTGCACGTCGAGCAGGCCGCCCGGGTGGCCGGTGGCGAACAGCACGCGCTGCCCGCCGTCGGCGGCCTTGCGCAGCCGCCCGGCCATGCGCTCCAGCGCGGCCACGGTCAGCTCGGGGTCGATGGTGTCCTGGCCGTACCGGTACTCCGGGTCGTCGTTGACGCCGACGCGCTCCGCCATCACCGCGAGCACGTCCTGCTCGTCGGTCCAGCGCTCGCCCAGCTCCAGACCGAGCCAGTAGTGGCGGTCGCCGTTCGCCAGCTTCCGGTAGTGGGAGAGGTTGTTCTCGCGCGGTGTGGCGACGTCGCCCGCGATACGGGTTCTGACGAGGTGTCCGGCGAGTTCGGCGCGGCTGGGTGTCCCGGGTATCGGCATGGCTCCATTGTGTAGCAGCCACCTGTCCGCGTCTGCCGGGTGTCATCCCGTGGGACGCGGGTCACCCGGCGTGCCGGGTCACAGTCTGCGCAGGGCGAACCACAGCTCCATCCGTACGTCCGCGTCGTCGAGGTCGGCGTCCAGCAGGGCCGCGCAGCGGGCGATGCGCTGGCGGACGGTGTTGCGGTGCACGGACAGGGCGACGGCGGTCCGGTCCCAGCTGCCGTGCAGGGACAGCCAGGCGCGCAGCGTCTCGGTGAGCGCGGGCACGGCGGCGACCGGCGCGAGGAGCGCGCGGGCGTGCGCCTCGGCGTCGGCCTCGGGGACGAGGTCGTCGAGCGCGGGCCGGGCACCGTGCCGCACCACCGCCACACGAGTGGCCCGCGCCCGCGCCAACGCCCGCGCGGCCTGCGCGTCGGCCGCCACCCACTCGCCGGGCGCGACAGCAGCACTGACCCCGAGCGTCCAGCCCTGCTGAGGCCCGGGGGCCGAACCGGCCGAGGCGGCACCTGCCCGGGGCACGGTCGCCGGGACACCGGGTCCGGCGGGGGCTCCCGCCCGGGTCGCG
>NZ_WWHX01000571.1 GCF_009862125.1 Streptomyces sp. SID5910 | reverse complement strand
TGACGCCGGGTGTCCCGGTCCGCCAACCGGCCAGGACCGTGCTCCGGCCCCCCGTTCAGCCCCGCGTTCGCGTTGACGCTCATGTGATGCTCACCTTCCTCATGCCGGCCCTCCTCGCGAAGAGCCGGCCGGCCGGGGCCAGGGCCGCGATCAGGAGGGACGTGGTGACGGCTCCGGTGCGGGCGGTGAGGGCCGCCTGGAGCGGGACCGTGGCGCGGATGCCGCCGCCGACGGCGCGTTGGGTGAGCGGAGGCGAGGGGTTGAGCGCGGCATGGAAGTAGGGGCGGGCGGCCGTGGCCGCGTAGGCGGCGCCCAGGGCGGTGGCGAGGACGCCGGCCGGGGTGGAGCCCGGCAGGCCGGGGGCGGCTGCTGCCCGCCGGCCTGCCGGGAGTCGCGTGCGGCGGTGGGTGACCAACCGCGTCAGGACGCCCGTCGTCGCGAGGGCCGCCAGCGGGGCCAGGACCGAACCGCCGGTGGTCTCCCGGCGGGAGACAGCCGTGACCGCGAGGGTGTGCGTGCCGAGCAGCGCGGCGGAGGGCAGCGCGGCACGGGTGCCGCCGCCGGTGGCCGCGGCGCCAAGCAGCAGGTCCAGGCCGCGGGCGGCGGCCATGGCCGCGGGACCGGCGGGCGTGTGCTTCAGGGCGAGGTCGTAGGCCCAGACGGTCGCCGCCAGGGGCGCGGCCACCGCGAGGGCGGGCCGCCCCGCACCGGCGGCGAGCGCCAGCCCGGCGCCGGTGAGGACACC
>NZ_WWHX01000570.1 GCF_009862125.1 Streptomyces sp. SID5910 | reverse complement strand
CCCGGCCCGTCGGTCCGCGTCAGCGGCGCCGCGTCACAGCAGCCCGTCCCACATCTGCTCGAGCAGCACCGACCACCAGCTCTCCGCCGACCCGAGCGCCGCCGGGTCGATCGAGGCCAGCTGCGCCTGGAAGTCCACCGTCCAGCGGCCCGCCTGCTCCTGGTTCAGACCGAACCTGAGCCGCCACATCCGGCCCAGCAGCGCCAGGCAGCGCGCGAACTCCGGCAGCCCCGTGTTCACGAACTGCGGCGGCACGGGCGCCCCGCCCGGCCCCGCCTCCACCGGCACCGCGACGATGTTCGCCGTGCCGTACTGCACGCAGAGCGCCCGGCCGAAGTCGCTGCCCACGACGAGGTACGAGCCCGCGTCCGACGCCGGCTGCACCCCCCGCTCGGCCGCCAGCTCCGCCAGTGTCGGCACCGGGCGGCCCGGCTGGGCCTGCGCCCAGAAGAAGGGGCCCATGTCCATCGGCAGCCCCGCCGCCACCAGCGTGTGCGCCACGACCGGCGGCACGCCCTGCCGGGACACGGCGGCCTGCTCGAACCGGAAGACACCCGGGCCGAACGCCGCCGCGAGCTCCTGCCCGATGGCCTCCGGCGGGATCGGCGGCACCGGCTGCACCGGCGGCAGCGGCGCCCGCACCGGCGCCGGACGCGCCGGCCCGTCGGCGACCTGGTGCAGCTCGCCCTGGTGCGCGAGCAGCTGCCGCATGCCCTGCTGCCGGCTCGCGTGATCGGTGCCGTACGGCGCGATGGAGGTGATCCGCGCCTGCGGCCACTGCTCCCGGATCATCCGCGCGCAGTAGGCGCCCGGCAGCTCGCACGACTCCAGCTCGGTGTGCAGCTCCAGCACCTGGTCCGGCGGCACGTTCATGGACCGCAGCTCGTGGAAGATCTGCCACTCCGGGTGCGGCGTGCCCGGCGCCGAACGCCGGATCAGCTGCTGCTCGGAGCCGTCCTGCGCGCGGTAGCGCAGCACGGCCTGGTAGCCGGGTCCGACGGTCGGCTGACCGGCGGGCGGCTGCGGATAGCCGTACGCGGGCGGCGGCCCCGGCACCGGCTGCCCGGGCGGCGGCATCGCACCCGGGGGTACGGCACCGGG
>NZ_WWHX01000057.1 GCF_009862125.1 Streptomyces sp. SID5910 | reverse complement strand
CCGGCCCGCCGCCGCCAGGGCGCATCGCCGAGAGGCGGCACGCCCATGCCGGGCGCACCCGCCCGCCGCCGCCGGGCGCGTCGCGGAGAGAGGGCGGTCCCGCCGGGCACCCCGGCGGGACCCGCCGCCGGACGTGCGCGCGGGGCGCACCGGTGCTGTCCTGCCGGTGCGCCCCGCGGGTCTGTGCCGAGCGGTGGGTCAGCCGCCCAGTTCCTGGTGGCGGGCGGCCAGGTGGGCCGTGCCGTCCTCCGTCAGGGAGCCGAACAGGCGCAGGCGGGAGATGCCGCCGTCGGGGAAGATGTCCACGCGCGCGTGGGTGCCGACGGCCGCCTCCGGCAGGACGAAGCGGTGGTTGGTGTCGGGCTGCATCCGGGTCCGGGGCAGCACCTCGCGCCAGTCGCCGTCCTCGCCGTCCTTCACGGACACCGACGCCCAGCCCGCCGAGTTGCCCTTCAGGTACGCCGTGTCGATCTCGATCGCGCGGATCTGGGAGCGGTCCACCAGCCGGTAGCTGATCCAGTCGTTGCCCTGGTCGCGGCGGCGGCGGGTCTCCCAGCCGTCGTCCATCTTGCGGGAGCGGCCCGGCTGGATGGTGTTGGTGGCCGGCGAGTAGAAGAGGTTGGAGGCGTCCAGGACCTGGCCGCCGTTCTCCAGCGCGACCACGTCGAAGGTGCCGAGCGCGGCGAGCCACGCCGGGTCCGGGACGACCTCGCCGTACACCCGCAGACGGGCGATGCCGCCGTCGGGGTGCTGCTTGAGGCGCAGGTGGGTGAAGCGCTGTTCGGCGGAGACGGCGAAGCCGTTGGCCGCGTGGCCGCCGACCGCGGTGCGCGGGACGAGGGTCGTCCACTTCACGTCGTCCGCGAGCAGCTCCTCCGGCGACGGGGAGCCCGCGACCGAGGCTCCCTCGACGGAGACGGCCTGCGGGTAGTTGCCGCGGAAGTGGGCGGTGTCGACGACGATGCCGCGGATCACGCCGGGCGCGCCGAGGCGGATCAGCGCCCAGTCGTGGTCCTCCTCGGTCGGCCAGGGCTGCTCGGCCGACACACCGCGGCGGCGGCGGGTCTCCCAGCCGTCCATGACCTTGCCCTTGTGCCCGAAGTGCTCGGGGTCGAACTCGGCGGGCTCGGGCACCAGCAGGTTCTCGCGCTGGGCGAAGAACTCGTCGTTGGCGGCGACGACACCCGCGCCGAGCTGCCGGTCGGCAAGGTTGGCGTACTGGGTGAAGGGAAGGTCGGCGCTGCGGTAGTCCGCGTACGGGTCACCGCCTCCGTAGGGGTTCGCATCGCCGGTGAAGCTGGCCAACGAGGTGTTCTGCTGGGCCGTCACGGTGATCAGGAGTTCCTTTCGGGGTCGTTCGAGTGGGTGTTGGGGCAGGTCCGGACGTGGGTCACGGGGTCCGGGAGAGGAGCTGTCCCTTCGGGTCGGTGAACGCGCCGTCCGCCACGATGCGCTCTCCGCGCAGCCAGGTGGACTTCACGACGCCGTACAGGGTCTTGCCCGCGTACGCGGTGACGCGGTTGCGGTGCTGGAGGCCGGCCGGGTCGACGGTGAAGGTCTCGTCGGGGGCGAGGACGGCGAAGTCGGCGTCGTGGCCCGGCGCGATGGCGCCCTTGCGGGCGTCCAGGCCGACCAGGCGGGACGTGTTCGCCGACATCCAGCGGACGATGTCCTCCAGGCCGTGGCCGCGCTCGCGGGCCGCGGTCCACATGGCCGCGAGGCTGAGCTGGAGTCCGGCGATGCCGCCCCAGGCGGTGGCGAAGTCGTCGGTCTTCAGGTCGGCGGTGGAGGGCGAGTGGTCGGTGACCACGCAGTCGATGGTGCCGTCCGCCAGCGCCTGCCACAGCAGGTCCTGGTTGGCGGCCTCCCGGATGGGCGGGCAGCACTTGAACTCGCTGGCGCCGTCCGGGACCTCCTCCGCGGTGAGCGTGAGGTAGTGCGGGCAGGTCTCCACGGTGAGGCGGACGCCCTCGGCGCGGGCCTCGGCGATCAGCGGCAGGGCGTCGCTGGAGGACAGGTGGAGCACGTGCACCCGGGCGTTGAACCGCTTGGCCTGGGCGATGAGCGCGGCGATGGCGGTGTCCTCGGCGTCGCGCGGACGGCTGGCGAGGAAGTCGGCGTACTTGGGGCCGCCCTGCTGCGGTGCCGCCTCCAGGTGGTGCGGGTCCTCGGCGTGCACGATCAGCAGGCCGTCGAAGGCGGCGATCTCGGCGAGGGACCGGGCGAGCTGCTCCTGGTCGAGGTGCGGGAACTCGTCCACGCCCGACGGCGACAGGAACGACTTGAAGCCGAAGACGCCGGCCTCGTGCAGCGGGCGCAGGTCCTTGACGTTGTCGGGCAGGGCGCCGCCCCAGAAGCCGACGTCGATGTGCGCCTTGTCGGCGGCGACCCGCTGCTTGATCCGCAGGTTCTCGACCGTGGTGGTCGGCGGGAGGGAGTTGAGCGGCATGTCGACGAGGGTGGTGATGCCACCGGCCGCCGCGGCGCGGGTGGCGGTCCAGAAGCCCTCCCACTCGGTGCGCCCGGGGTCGTTGACGTGCACGTGGGTGTCGACCAGGCCGGGCAGGACGACGTGGTCGCCGACGTCCTCCAGGCGGGCACCCGCCGGTACGGTCGCGTCGTACGGGAGCACGTCCGTGATCGTGCCGCCGCTCACCGCGACGGACGCGGCGCGTATGCCCTCGGGAGTGATGACGCGCGTCGAGCGCAGCACCAGTTCAGCCTGGGACACCCGAACCCCTCTCTCTGCATCGTTCCGCGGCCGGTCCACCGCCGGCCCGCCGGTTCACATCCGGGAACGGGATCCGGGACCTCTCACCACGTAACGGACTTCAACGTTCTGTTGAAGGAGTCTTCACTTCCCGTTCCACGCCGTCAAGAGGCACCCTTTGTCTGGGCACGCTCAACAGCCCCGCTCTGGACGTTTCCACAAAGCGGAATTAGAATTCCGACAGACAGAACGTAGCTATGTACAAGCGGGGAGTCAACCGGCCGCCGGGTAGGCTTCTGCCCTCCCGCCAGCCTCGAAAGGAACGTGCCGTGCCGACGTCCAGCGCCAGCACCACCGACTCCGCCAGGCCCGCCACAGGTGGCGTCCAGTCCCTGGAGCGCGCCTTCGACCTGCTCGAACGGATGGCGGACGCGGGTGGCGAGGTCGGCCTGAGCGAGCTGTCCGCCAGCAGCGGCCTGCCGCTGCCCACCATCCACCGCCTGATGCGCACCCTGGTGGCCTGCGGATACGTACGCCAGCAGCCCAACCGCCGGTACGCGCTCGGCCCCCGTCTGATCCGGCTCGGCGAGTCCGCGGGCCGGCTGCTCGGCACCTGGGCCCGCCCGCACCTGGCCCGCCTGGTCGAGGAGACCGGCGAGACGGCGAACATGGCGCTGCTCGACGGGGACGAGATCGTGTACGTCGCCCAGGTGCCGTCCAAGCACTCGATGCGCATGTTCACCGAGGTCGGCCGGCGTGTCCTGCCGCACTCCACCGGCGTCGGCAAGGCGCTGCTCGCGGACTTCCCGGCGGAGGAGGTGCGGGCGCTGCTGCACCGCACCGGCATGCCGGCCGCGACGGACAAGACGATCACCACGCCGGACGGTTTCATCGCGGCGCTGGAGGACGTGCGGCGCCAGGGCTACGCGATCGACGACAACGAGCAGGAGATCGGCGTGCGCTGCCTGGCCGTCTCCGTGCCCAACTCCCCCACCGCGGCGGCCATCTCGATCTCGGGACCGGCCGGCCGGGTGACGGAGACCGCGACCGACCGGATGGTCCCGCTGCTCCAGCAGGTGGCGGCGGAGCTGTCGGAGGCCCTGCTCACCTCGAACGGCAACCCGGCCGCCTGAGCGGCGTCACGCACGTACGGCCCCCGGCGGTGACACCGCCGGGGGCCGCCGCCGTCGTGGGCCGGGGCCTCACCGCCGCGGTGGGTCCCCGAACAGCTCGACGGCGTGCCGGACGTCCGCCAGCCCCGACGACAGCGCGCTGACGGAGCCGATCGCGCCGGCTATAAGCAGCAGGGAACGGCGCAGCCGCGGCACCTCCGGGACGCCGTGGTCCGCCATCGCGGCCAGATCGGCCAGTTCGTCCTCGGCGATCGCCCGGTCCGGGAAGTCCGCGGGCAGCAGCGCGAGCCGGCGGCGCAACCGCGACACCGCGGTCCGCAGTGCCGCCACTCTCACGTCCTCGTCGCCGACGGTCACTTGCCTCTGCCCCAAGCTCCGCAACACAGCCCCTCCCCCTCGCACGCCGTCGTGCGCGGGCCAGTAAACGCCCTCCCGCACCGCGCGCGCCACCACGCGGACCGAATTTCAGTCCTCCGGGACTCCCGCTCCGGTATGCAGGACGCATGACGGACGACGAGGACCAGGCAGAGGACGAGGTGGCGGGGCTGCTGCTGGCCGCCGGGGGCGGGCGGCGACTGGGCGGGCGCCCCAAGGCGCTGCTCCCGCACCGCGGACGTCCACTCGTCGAACACGCGATCGCCGCGCTGCACGCGGCCGGTTGCGCCCGCGTGCACGTCGTACTGGGGGCGCGGGCGGAGGACGTACGCGCCCGGGCGGCGCTCGACGGATGCGTGGTCGTGGACAACCCCGAGTGGGAGCGGGGCATGGGCTCCTCCCTGCGGGCCGGCCTGAACTCCCTGACCGGAACCGGGGCGGGCGCGGTGCTGGTCTCCCTGGTGGATCAGCCCGGCATCGGCGCCGAGGCGATGGCGCGGGTGCGCGCCGCCCACCGGGGCCGGAACTCGCTCGCGGCGGCGGCGTACGCGGGCGTGCGCGGGCACCCGGTGCTCCTCGGGGCGGCCCACTGGGCGGGCGTCTCGGCGACTGCGACCGGGGACCGTGGGGCACGCGCCTATCTGAGGGAACACGAGAGCGAGATCACCCTCGTCGAGTGCGGGGACGTGGCCCGGCCGTACGACGTCGACACCCCGGCCGACCTGCGCCACCTTGAGTGAAGGGCGTGGCACTGGGAGCCACTGTCCCTCGACTCAGAGAATCTCGACATCAACAAACCATTGAAGTTCCACGATGAGGAAACTACTATCCACTGACCAGAAGCACTCGACCGCACAGCGAGTGCGTTATGCCCCCATACGCATCTTCTGGCACTCGGTGCCACCGCTGAAGGAAGTGACAGCTCATGTCCGCACCAGCGCCGTCCACGCTGGCCATCGTCGACGCCGAGCCCCTGCCCCGGCAGGAGGAGGTCCTCACCGATGCGGCGCTCGCCTTCGTGGCCGAGCTGCACCGGCGGTTCACGCCCCGGCGTGACGAGCTCCTCTCCCGCCGTGCGGAGCGCCGCGCCGAGATCGCCCGCACCTCCACGCTCGACTTCCTCCCGGAGACCGCCGCCATCCGCGCGGACGACTCCTGGAAGGTGGCCCCCGCTCCGGCCGCGCTGAACGACCGCCGGGTCGAGATCACCGGCCCGACCGACCGCAAGATGACCATCAACGCGCTCAACTCGGGCGCGAAGGTCTGGCTCGCGGA
This sequence comes from Streptomyces sp. SID5910, assembly GCF_009862125.1. Lineage (GTDB taxonomy): Bacteria > Actinomycetota > Actinomycetes > Streptomycetales > Streptomycetaceae > Streptomyces. The sequence goes on along the minus strand of NZ_WWHX01000057.1, from coordinate 13,870 downwards.
CTTCGAGGACGCCTCCGCCCCGACCTGGGAGAACGTCGTCCTCGGCCAGCTCAACCTGACCGCGGCCTACACCCGCACCATCGACTTCACCGACGAGCGCACCGGCAAGTCGTACGCCCTGCGCCCGAACGAGGAGCTGGCGACGGTCGTCATGCGCCCGCGCGGCTGGCACCTGGACGAGCGCCACCTCCAGGTCGACGGCCGCCCGGTCCCCGGCGCCCTGGTCGACTTCGGCCTGTACTTCTTCCACAACGCCCAGCGCCTGCTGGACCTCGGCAAGGGCCCGTACTTCTATCTCCCGAAGACGGAGTCCCACCTGGAGGCCCGCCTCTGGAACGAGATCTTCGTCTTCGCGCAGGACTACGTCGGCATCCCGCAGGGCACCGTGCGCGCCACCGTCCTGATCGAGACGATCACGGCCGCGTACGAGATGGAGGAGATCCTCTACGAACTGCGCGACCACGCCGCCGGGCTGAACGCCGGCCGCTGGGACTACCTGTTCTCCATCGTCAAGAACTTCCGTGACGGCGGCGAGAAGTTCGTCCTGCCGGACCGCAACGCGGTGACGATGACCGCCCCGTTCATGCGGGCGTACACCGAACTCCTCGTCCGCACCTGCCACAAGCGCGGCGCGCACGCGATCGGCGGCATGGCGGCGTTCATCCCGTCCCGCCGCGACGCCGAGGTCAACAAGGTGGCCTTCGAGAAGGTCCGCGCCGACAAGGACCGCGAGGCCGGCGACGGCTTCGACGGCTCCTGGGTCGCCCACCCCGACCTGGTCCCGATCGCCATGGAGTCCTTCGACAAGGTCCTCGGCGACAAGCCGAACCAGAAGGACCGGCTGCGCGAGGACGTCGACGTCAAGGCGGCCGACCTGATCGCGATCGACTCGCTCGACGCCAAGCCGACGTACGCGGGCCTGGTCAACGCCGTGCAGGTGGGCATCCGTTACATCGAGGCGTGGCTGCGGGGCCTCGGCGCCGTCGCCATCTTCAACCTGATGGAGGACGCGGCCACCGCCGAGATCTCCCGCTCGCAGATCTGGCAGTGGATCAACGCGGAGGTCGTCCTCGACAACGGCGAGCAGGTCACCGCCGAGCTGGCCCGCAAGGTCGCCGCCGAGGAACTGGCGAACATCCGCGCCGAGATCGGCGACGAGGCCTTCGCGGCCGGCAACTGGCAGCAGGCGCACGACCTGCTGCTGACGGTCTCCCTCGACCAGGACTACGCCGACTTCCTGACGCTGCCGGCGTACGAGCAGCTGAAGGGCTGACGCCCGGTCCGCCCAGGACACACCCGCGCCCCCGGTACCGCACAGCACCGGGGGCGCGGTCGTGTCATGCCGAGGTCCGGGTCACGCCGAGGTGCGTGTCACTCCAGGTGTACGGACCAGTCCTGTTCCGCGGGCGGTTTGCCGTGCAGGTCGGGGACCTGCTTGAGCCAGGCGGGGCGGCCCCGCCGGGTGCGCGCCGTCCGCCGCTCCTCCTCGGCGGCCAGCTCCTCCCGGCTGGGGAAGTCGGCCGGCAGCCAGCGCGCGGCCGCCTTCACCCGCGCGGAGAGGTAGTCCGCGTACGCCGCCCGCAGCTCGTCAGGACCCGCGAAGCCGGGCTCCCCCGTGAGCCAGGCGTCCGGCACCTCGGCGACGACCTGGCGCAGCAGCTCGTCGGTCACCTTCGGCGCGAGTTCGGCATCGGCGGCGCGGACGTCGGGCGCGTAGTGGCCGAGGGCGTGGTGGCGGAAGTCGTACGCCTTCTCCGGTGCGGAGGTGTCCCAGCGGTGGTGGAAGACGAGGGCCGCGCCGTGGTCGATGAGCCACAGGCGCGGGGGCACGGCGCCGAAGGTGGGCCACACCATGAGGTTGGAGCTGTGCACCGTGCGGTCGACGTTCGCGGTGAGGGCGTCCAGCCAGACGATCCGCCCGGCCTCCACCGGGTCCACCGGGAACGTCTTCGCGACCTCGGGCGTGAAGTCGGCGGCGCCCGGCAGGTAGTCCATGCCGAGGTTGAGCCCCGCGCTGGCGTTCAGCAGGTCCCGCACCTCCTGGTGCGGCTCCCCTTCACCGATCGACGGGTCGAAGTGGACGAGGACCAGTTCGGGCACGCGCAGTCCTAGGGCGAGTGCGAGCCGGCCGACGATGACCTCGGCGACCAGCGCCTTGCGGCCCTGCGCGGAGCCGGTGAACTTCACGACGTAGGTGCCCAGGTCGTCGGCCTCGACGACGCCGGGGACGGAGCCGCCGTGGTGCAGGGGCTCGACGTAGTGGGTGGCCACGACCTCTCTCAGCATGAGGTGAGCATAGTGACCGAGGGTGATCACCGACGAGGGGAACCTCCCGGCGGCAAGATCTCGTCGGCTGGCTTGATTTCGTACGCGTACAGGAGAGGCCTCCCGGCGTCGGCCGTGGCCGGGCACCGCCGTCACCGCGTTTCCGCTGATAGAGCCCCCACCGTACCGGAATCCGGGTTTGCACTTGTCCTGAATGCGGCGACGCCCAAGGCGTCAAGGGGTGCGAATGAGTCACGTTTACAGCGGCCCGAAACGCCGATTCTCAGCCTTGCTTCCCCTGATGACTATTGTAGTATTTGTTTCCGGTTTTGATCGTCTGACTGCGGGGGGCTCAGGGAGGTCACTACGGGGGAGTCCCGGCGTCCGGGACAGCACACTTCGGCGGGAAACGGCGTGACGCCGCCGCGAAGGACCATGACGTTATTTACACGTCGTCAACATGCCATACACCGCGTAAATCCCATCGTGTGATACCTGGACCGCTCAAGGAGCCGGCCCGGTACCGAATCATGCGCGCGCTCGGCGAGAGTCAAGAAATTCTACCTCGGCATCGGCAACATGGGGGAAGAAATGGGAATCAACGTACTGGTATCCGACAAGAAGAATTTGTCCCGCTACGGGCTCACCGCCCTGCTCGAACAGGGCAAGGGAATACAGGTCGTCGGCTCGGTGGCCGGCAATCTCGATGCCATCGAGTTCGCCGATACACACCATCCGGATGTCGTGATCCTCAGCTTCGACGGCGCGGACGGCAACGTTATCACCGTGGCCGAGAAGATCACCGGCCTTCCGGGATGCCGATGCCTGCTGCTCGCCGAATCGTTCACCCGGTCCGTCATTCGCCAGGCATTCACCGGGGGAATCGCCGGAATGGTGCAGCAGAGCGCCTCCCCGTACCGCTTCTTCGAATCCGTCCATCGGGTGCACCAAGGTGAAAGGGTCTTCGACACGGAGTTGACCGTGGCCGTGCTGGGAAACAACGACTGCCCGCTTTCCCAGCGGCAGCTCGCCGTACTCGAGCGGCTCGCCCTGGGGGACCCGCTCAGCGAGATCGCGGCACAGTTACACATCTCCGACGGGACCGTGCGGAACTATCTCCTCTCCGCGGTGACGAAACTGGGCGCGCGCAATCGCATCGACGCGCTGCGCATCGCACAGGAAGCGCACTGGATCTGACGTGTAGGCCACCTCCAGACACCTCACGGTCATCTCTCGGGGTTCCCTGGTGCACGCCGCTGAAGTGCGGCGATGTTCCGCATCGGGCAGGACCTCGGGAGTTCCCATTCCTATGTACGGAGGGCCGATCATGGCGGATATCTCGCGCAGCAAAGATCTGATCATCGCCATCACGATGGCCGATATCGCCATCATCCTCGTCGTCGGATCCGCCCTGGGCTGGCTGGTCCGACACGTACGCCAGCCGCCCGTCGTCGGCGAGATCGTCGCCGGAATCGCCCTGGGGCCGAGCCTTCTCGGCCTGTTACCCGGGGATCTCCCCTCCCTGGTCTTCCCGAGCGAGGTACGGCCGTATCTGTCGGCGATAGCTCAGGTCGGGCTGCTCGTCTTCATGTTCGGCATCGGCTGGGAATTCGACAAGTCCTTGCTGAAGGGCCGGGGCAGCACCGCTGCGGCGGTCTCCGTCACCTCGGTCGTGGTCCCGTTCAGCCTGGCGATCGGACTCGCGGCGCTGCTGTACCAGCGGCACGACTCCGTGAACGGAGAACAGGTCTCCTTCACCGCTTTCGCCCTGTTCATGGGTGCGGCGATGTCGATCACCGCTTTTCCCGTGCTGGCGCGGGTGCTGACCGAACACGGAATGCTGGGAACACGGGTCGGCGCACTCGCACTGGCCAGCGCGGCCATCGGCGATGTCCTCGCCTGGTGCCTGCTCGCTCTGGTCGCGGCGATCGTGACCGCGTCCGGTGGCGCCGGGGATCTCGCGCAGACGGTGATGTTCTCCGCGCTCTACATCGCGGCGATGCTGGTCCTGGTGCGGCCGTTCCTGTCGTTCGTCATGCGCCGCTGGGGCCGTGACCGCATGACACCGCAGCTCATCGCCGTACTCGTCGCCGGGCTGTTCCTGTCGTCCGGTGCGACGACCTGGATCGGGATCCACGCGATATTCGGTGCGTTCGCCTTCGGATTCATCATGCCGAGCGAGTACCGCGGCGTGTTCGGCGAAGAGGCCAGAAAGCCGTTCGCGGGGATCAGCATCGTGCTGCTGCCGGTCTTCTTCATCGTCACCGGACTGAATGTCGATATCGGGGCGCTGTCCGGACGCGATCTGTTCGAAATGGCCGCCATCATCGCCGTCGCCTGTGCCGGCAAGCTGATCGGCGCGTCCGTGGTCGGAAGACTGTCCGGCATGCCGTGGCGGGAGGCCGGCACCCTCGGCATCCTGATGAACACCCGCGGCCTCACCGAACTGATCATCCTCAATGTCGGCGTCAGCCTCGGCGTCCTGGACAGCCGGATGTTCACCATGATGGTCGTGATGGCGTTGTTCACGACCGCGCTCACGGGCCCGTTCCTCCCGAAGCCCTCGGTACGCGTCGGCCAGACCGGACTCCGGGCCCACCCGGAGGAACTGGCCGGGGCGGTCCCCTAGGGCCGGCACACAGCGCATCGCCGCCATGGCCGTGGATGCCATGGCGGCGATGCGCGGTATCAAGCCGGGTCAGTCAAGCAGGAGTTCGGGCTTGTGCAGCTCCAGCCAGACATGCAGGTCGAGCGTCCGCTCGACGTTGGACCGTACGGCCATCGACATCGCCGCCGGGTCCTGTGACCCGATCTGCTGCGCCCAGACCCGGTCGACCAGCGCGAACACCTGCGCGTCCGGCTCCGCCACCAGCTCCTTGACCTGCTGCTGGAGATGAGCGGCGTACCCCGGGTTCTGGGGCGAGGGGAACGGGCTCTTGACCCGCTCCAGCACCGATCGCGGCAGCACATGCGCCGCGGCCTGGCGGAGCAGGCTCTTCTCCTGACCGTCGAACGACTTCATCGCCCAGGGCGTGTTGTAGACGTACTCGACGAGTTCATGACTACAGAAGGGCACCCGCACCTCCAGCCCGACCGCCATCGACAGCCGGTCCTTGCGGTCCAGCAGCGTCCGGACGAAGCGCGTGAGATGCATATGGCTCGTCATGCGCATGAGCCGGTCGAACTCGGACTCGCCGTCGAGATACTCGACCTGCGCGCGCGCCGTCGCGAACTGGTCGGCGGTGTAGGCCGCCACGTCGAGCCGGGCCCGCAGACCGGGTTCGATGTGATCGGTGCGGGCCGCGAGACTCATCGGCGGGATGAACATCATCCACGGGAAGGTGTCCCCGCGCAGGGCCTCCGGGTGGTGGAACCAGGGATAGCCGCCGAACAGTTCGTCGGCCGACTCGCCCGACAGCGCCACCGTCGAGTGCTCCCGGATCGCTTTGAACAGGAGATACAGGGAGCTGTCGAGATCCCCGAACCCGTTCGGGATGTCCCGGGCGCCGACGGTCGCGCGGCGTACCGCGGGATCCGAGATGTCGGACGCGTCGAGCATCACGTCCCGGTGCGCGGAGCCCACATGGGCCGCGACGTCACGGACGAACGGCGCGTCGGACGTCTCGCGCATCTCGTCGGGGACGAAGTTCTTCTCCTGGCCGACGAAGTCCACCGAGAAGGTGCGCACCTGTTCGCCGCGCAGGCCCAGCCGTTCCGCCGCCAGCCCGGTGATCGCGCTGGAGTCCAGTCCTCCCGAGAGCAGGACGCCCTGCGGCACGTCGGAGATCAGCTGCCGGTCGACGATGCCGGTGAGCAGTTCCCGCACCCGGGCCACGGTGCCCTCGCGGTCGTCGGTGTGCTCGACCGCGCTCAGCCGCCAGTAGGTCCGCTCCCGCAGCCCGCCCCGGTCGACGTTGATCAGCGTGCCGGGCACCACCTCGCGCATGCCCTTCCACAGCGCCCAGCCCGGGGTCTTGGTCTGCGCGACCAGCTCCCGCAGTCCGTCGGCGTCGACCGCCTTCCGTACGAGGGGGTTCGCCAGGATCGCCTTGGGCTCGGAGCCGAACAGTACTCCGTCAGGTGTCGGGTAGTAGAAGAGCGGCTTGATCCCCATGCGGTCGCGCACGAGGAGCAGCCGCCGGTCGCGACCGTCCCAGATCGCGAACGCGTACATGCCGTCCAGCTGGTCGACGACGCTCTCGCCCCACTCCAGATAGCCGCGGAGCACGACCTCGGTGTCGCTGTCCGTCCGGAACGGATGGCCCGACGCCTTGAGCCGGTCGCGCAGTTCCTGGAAGTTGTAGACCTCGCCGGAGTAGACCAGCACGACGTCACCGGCCGGCGTGCTCACCGTCATCGGCTGCGCTCCGCCGGGCAGGTCGATGACCGCGAGGCGTCGATGCCCCAGCCCGACCTCGGTACGCACATAGGTGCCGCAGCCGTCCGGCCCGCGACAGGCCATCGTCCCGGTCATCGCGTCGAGCACATCGCCCCGGCGCGTCAGATCGGCCTCGAACGACACCCAGCCTGTTATCCCGCACATCTCACGTCCTCTTTTCCATGGCACCTATTTCCAATGAAGTAAGAACGCACGAATACGGCCAAACTAGCATCGGCTCCATGGCCCGACAATGTTCGTTTCACCCCGACCGGTGTGGGTTTTCCACAGCCTCGGAATGCTAGAATCGGCCCACCCATATGGAGGATGAGATGTCCGCAGAGAAACCCCGCGCCAAGGCTGCCGGCCGGCCGGCCCATCTGTCCCTCGATGCCATCATCGCGGCGGCGGAACACATTGTGCAGACCGAGGGCGCGGGAAAGCTTTCGATGCGGCACCTGGCGAACGAATTGGACAGCGCGCCGATGGCGCTCTATTACCACGTTCGCAACAAGGACGAACTGCTTCTGCTGCTGATGGAGGCCCAGGCCCGGCGCATACCGCGTCCGGAACTGCCGGAGGACCCGCGGGAGCGGCTGATCGCGGTGTCGGTCACGCTCTACGAGCTGCTCGCCGACCGGCTGTGGATCGTGCAGGTGGTGGCCGGCGGCGACCTCATCGCCCCCTCGGCGCTCTGGTTCGTCGAGGAGATGATCAGCGCGACCGTGGACTACGGACACACGCTGGAGCACGCCGTGTACATCTACCGGACGATCTGGTTCACCATCGTCGGCGACCTGATCATCCGGGCGAACGGCAAGCAGCGACGCGACCGGGCCACCGGGCCGACCTACGAGGACCAGGTCGTCGCCGGCCTGATGAGCGGTACGCACCCCCGGCTGGCGGCGGTCGCCGATCGATGGGCCGAGCTCAACGGCCGTGACACCCACCGCCAGGGCCTGACGGCGGTCATCGACGGGCTGCTGCGGTCGGAGGAGACCGTGGAGGGCCGGTAGCCGGCGGCTTCACGGGGCGGACGGCCAGGGGACCGACAGCTTCTCCGACGCCGTCCGCGCGCACGCCGCCAGCACTCCGACGACCGCGTCGCGGTGTTCGTCCAGGTAGAAGTGCCCGCCCGCGAAGGTGCGGACCTCGCATCCGGCGTCGGTGACCTCGCGCCACCCCTGGGCCTCGGCCGCTGTGATCTCCGGGTCCTGGTCGCCGTAGAGCACCGTGACCGGAGTCCGCAGCCGGGCGCCGGGCGCCGGCCGATAGGTCTCGCTCAAGCGGTAGTCGCTCCGGATCATCGGCAGGAACGTCCGGACGAGCGGGGCGTCGTCGAGGAGGTCGAGCCGCGTCGCGTCGGTGCGGCGCAGTTCCTCGATCAGCTCCTCGTCGCTGCCGAGGTGGACGCGGCCCGGCCGCGTCAGCGCCGGCGCCGGGTGGCCGGACACGGCCAGGCCCATCGGCGGGTCCCCCGCCGCCGTCAGCTGCCGGGCGACCTCATAGGCGACGACGGCCCCCATGCTGTGCCCGAACAGAATCGTCGGGACGGGCGGCCCGTCGAGCGGGAGATCGGCCGCCAGTACCGCGGCGAGCCGTTGGACGTCGTCCGGCACCGGTTCACCGAATCGGTCTTCCCGGCCCGGGTACTGAGCGGCGAAGAATTCGATGTCCCAAGGCGCCGACCGGTCCCACGAACGGTAATAGCTGGCACTGCCGCCGCCGTGCGGAAAGAGAAGCACGCGGGCCCGGGCATAGGGTCGGGACGCGAGCCGGCGGAATGCTCCGGACCGCCGGCCCCCCGACGAGGAATCGACAGGCATAGCCACTCATTCACTCACTGCCGGTGCCATGGAGATGTTCCAGAATTCGGCGTAGCGGCCGCTCCGGGCGAGAAGCTCGTCGTGGCTGCCCTCCTCCACGATGTGGCCGTCCTCCAGGAACAGGACGCGGTCGGCGCGCTGCACGGTCCGCATCCGGTGGGCGACCATCACCACGGTCCGCCCGGCCATCAGGCGCTCGATGCCCTCGTGGACGGCGGTCTCGTTGACCGGGTCGAGGGCGGAGGTCACCTCGTCCAGTAGGACGATCGGCACGTCCTTGAGCAACGCCCTCGCGATGGAGACGCGTTGGCGCTCACCGCCCGACAGCAGCGCGCCGCCCTCGCCGACGTTCGCCTCCCATCCGCCGGGCAGCCGCTCGATGACCTCGTCGAGCCCGGCCGCGGTGGCCGCCGCGCGGACGTCGGCCTCGTCCGCGTCGGGACGGCCGAGGCGCACGTTCTCCTCGATGGTGCCGTCGAAGAGATAGACGTCCTGGAAGACGATGGCGATCTGCGCCATCAGCACCTCGGTGTCGATGTCGCGCACATCCACGCCGCCCACGCGGACCGTGCCGGAGTCCACGTCGTAGAACCGGGCGAGCAGTTGGAGCAGGGTGCTCTTGCCCGCACCCGAGAGACCGACCACGGCGAGCCGCTGTCCCTGGGGCACGGAGAAGGACACCTCGTCGAACACCGTGCGTTCGCCGTGCCGGAAGGTGACGGACTCGAACGCCAGGTCGTGGTCGACGGGCCGGACGGGCTCACGGGGTTCCGGCAGCGGCGCGGTGCTCAGGACCTTGTCGAGCCGCTCCAGCTCGGACTGGGCGCCGCGGAGCCCCGCGCCGATGTCCGACAGCGACAGCAGCGGATCGGCGCAGCGGGCCGCGAGCACCAGGATCGTCAGGACCTCCGCGGCCCCGATGCTCCCGCCGAGCGCGAGGGAGGTGCCCAGCGCCAGCACCGCGGTGAAGGCGACCTGCACCGCGACCGTCAGGCCCACCGCGCCGGGCAGCATCGCCAGCACGGTGCGCCGGGAGGAGCGCTGGACCTCCTGGAGCGAGTCGTCGAGCAGCTCGAAGCGCTCTCCGGTGCGGCCGCCGGCGCGCAGCACCGGCTGGGCCTGGAGGAACTCGATGACGCGGTCCGATGCCTCCTTGTCCCGTTCGTGGCGGTCCGCGTCGGTGCCGGCCATCGAGCGCGCGGTCCACTTCTGGATCGCCGCCACGACGGGTGCGGCGATCAACGCGGCCACGCCCAGCTGCCAGTTGAAGGCGATCATCACGGCGACGATCGTCAGGGGGGTCACCAGGGCGGAGATGAACGGGGACAGCAGGTGCGCGGCGACGCCCATCGCCTGGAGCAGGCCGCGGCTGGCCATGACGGAGACCTCGCCGACCCGGCTTGCGTTGTACCAGCCGATCGGCAGCCGGGCCAGGTGCTCGCCCAGCCGGTAGTACATGCCGTGCAGCATCTTGGTGCCGACGCGCATGCCGGAGAGGTCACTGAAGTAGCGCAGCACGGCGTAGACGGCGACCGCCGCCCCGAACGCGGTCAGCCACGGCACGGCGTCGTCCGGCGTGCTGCCGAACAGTTCCCGCAGCACCGGGACGAGCAGCGCGTAGGAGAGACCCTCGACCATCGCGGTGATCGTCATCAGGACCACGGTGCGGCGCATCGCCTGGGCGTACTCGGGTCCGAGCACGCGCAGCAGCGTTCGAATCATCGGGGCTGTCCTCCTTGGGATCGCCAGAACTCGGCGAACTTTCCTTCCTGCGTCAGCAGTTCGACGGGGCGGCCCCGCTCGACGACCGACCCGTTCTCCAGCATCACGACGGTGTCGGCGTCGGCGACCGTCTCGGGGCGGTGGGCGATGACCAGGATCGTCCGCTCGCCGCCCAGGGTCGCCAGGGCCTGGCGGATCGCCTGTTCGGTCTGGGGGTCGGCGAAGGCGGTGGCCTCGTCGAGCACCAGGACGGGTGTGTCAGCCAGCAGGGCGCGGGCGAGGGAGATCCGCTGGGCCTCGCCGCCCGAGAGCTTGACGTCCTCGCCGATCACCGTCTCGTAGCCGCGTGGCATGTCGAGGATGCGGTCGTGGATGTGGGCCAGCTTGGCGGCGCGCACCACGTCGTCGCGCTCGGCGTGCGGCACCGCGAGCGCGATGTTGTCCGCGACGGAGGCGCGCAGCAGGCGGACGTCCTGGAAGACGAAGGAGACCGTGCGGTAGAGCTCGCGGCTGCCGATCTCGCGCAGGTCGACGCCGCCGATGACGACCGAGCCCCGGCTCGGGTCGAAGAACCGCGGCAGCAGCTGGACCAGGGTCGACTTCCCGCTTCCCGACGGGCCGACGAGCGCGGTGAGGGTCCCCGGCTCCAGCACGAGGTCGACCCCGCGCAGCACCTCGCGGTCCTCTTCGTAGCCGAAGTGGACGTCGCGCAGTTCCACCCGGTGTCCCTGGGGCGCGACCGGGTGCGCGGGCTCCGGGAGCGGCGCGACGTCGAGGACCTCCTTGATCCGGCCGACCGCGCGGCCGGCGGCCTGCATGTCGTCGAAGCCGTGGCCGAGGGCCGCCACCGGGGCCGTCAGGCCCAGGCCCAGCAGCAGGAAGGGCAGCAGGTCGGCCGGGGCCAGGCTGCCGGACGTGATCATGGAGGTGCCGCCGATCAGGACGACGAGCAGCACGAACGGCGGGGACAGCGCCAGCTGCATCCCGGCGGCGACCAGGGACATGCCGCGCACCCACCGGAAGAACGTCCCGACGAAGTCGTCGACGGCGGTGAGGAACTTCCCGTGGGCGCGCTCGGACCCGCCGAACGCCTTCACCACCGAGATGCCCTGCACGAACTCGACGACGGAGCTGGCGATCCGTCCCATGGCCGCGTCGAACTCCTCCTGCTCGCGCGTCCTGGCGGGGAGCATCAGCAGCGGGACCAGGAGAATGGCCATCACCACCGGGATCAGCGTGATCAGCGTGAGCCGCCAGTCGATGGTGAACAGGTAGACCAGCGACACCAGCGGCACCACGAACGCGGAGACCATCTCGCCGGGCGCGTGGGCGATGAGCGGGTGGACGGCGCTCACGTCCTCCCCCACCACCTTGGCCAGCTCGCCCGTCTTGCGGCGGGAGAACCAGCCGATCGGCACGCGGCCGAGGTGGTCGGCGAGCTGCCGGCGGAAGGTCAGCTGCACCTGGCTGTCCACCACGTGGCCGAGTCCCGAGGACGCGGCGGTGAACAGCAGGCGCACGAACAGGCCGGCCGCGCCCAGGATCACGGCCGTCCAGACGTGGCCCTCGTCGACCGGGCCCGGCGCCAGCAGGGTGCGGCCCAGCTCGACCACCGCCAGCAACGGCGCGAGTCCCGCGAGAGCGCCGATCACCTGAAGGATCGCGACGGCCGCGAACTTACGGACATGAGGACGCAGCAGCCTGGACAGGCTCTGCTTCTCCACGGAGTCGGAGTCCGGGCCGGAGTCCGACGTCGGCGTGGGCCGCTCCCCCGCTCCAACAGCGTCGATCGCGCTCATCACTCTCCCATCGTACGCGTACGAATATCACTGTAGTCGGCTGTGGGCCCGGGGCGACAGGGATTCCGGCCAGAGATCGTCGACGGTCAGCGGCTTCCCGGATTCGGGCTCGGCGGCCTCGGGATAGCCCAGGGCCTCGGTCAGCTCCTTCCAGGCGCGGGCGACGGCCAGATGGCGCTGCTGGCCGTGCAGCGGGTCCACGCCCGCCTCGACGCGTTCGCGCAGCTCGTCCAGGACGGTCAGCACCCCGTCGCCCCACACGTCGTGGACGGCGTCCTCCCAGGTGGGCGTCGCGGCGGGACCCACATGGGCGCCGGTGGGGCCGGAATCGTCCGCCCACCCGGGCGCGTGGCCGGGCCGGCCCGGGAAGAACCGCCCCTCCGGGTTCGACGGCAGGCGCAGCACCGGGCTCCAGATCACCGGACCGTGGGTGTTGGCCAGCATCAGGTTGCCCGCGTCGGTGCCGATGGTGATCCGGTGCAGGAACAGGCTGGTGCTGTCGTCACCCGCCTGCATCCGGTTCTCCACCCGCAGCGTCAGCGGAACCCCGGCGATCAGGGCGTCCACCCCGACCAGTGGGCGGCCGGCGCGCGCACCGACGCCGGTGAGCGACCAGGGCCTGAGCCCGTCGAAGATCCCGGCGAGGATGTCGAGCAGGTCGAAGGAGACCTGCACCGCGCACAGGGCGTCGACGAACACCGGCCTGCGCAGCCGGATCAGCTCGCGGGCGGCCGAGGTGAACCGGCGGACCGGTTCGAGGTGCGGGTAGAAGGTGTTCAGCAGGTACTGGCTTCCGCTGCCGCGCGCCACCCGCAGGCAGTCCGCCAGCTCGTCCGGGTGGACGGGATGCTCCTGGAGCACATGGATGCCGCGTCGGAGCAGGTCCTTGGCCAGTTCGGCGCCGCGCCCGCCGCCGACCGCGGTCGACACCACGACACAGGCCGCGTCGACGTCGTCGGGCAGCCGCTCGACCGCGTCGTACAGCGGGACGCCGTACTCCTCGGCGAGTGCCGCGGAGCGGGCACTGCCCCGGGCCAGGATGCCGGCGAGCCGGAAGCGTTCGGGCGCACGGGCGAGGGCCGCGGCGTACACCTGGCCGAAACGGGTGCCGCAGACGACGACGCGCATCGGGCGGGTCATCGGCGCTCCGCGGGCCGCGCGGTGAGCGCGTCCGCCAGGCGCGTCACATGGGGCCTCCGCAGGCAGCTGAAGTGATCGCCCGGTACGTCGACCACCGTCACGTCCCCCAGGCACGTCCCGCGCCAGAACGCGCTCGTGTCGTCCGTGGGTCCGGGGGCGCCCGGCACGGGCTCGACGGGGCGCAGGAAGGTGATGTCCCCCGCGTACGGCAGCGGATCGTACTGCGCCACCGCGTCGCGGATCCGTGCGAGGACCGCCGGCGGGGAGGGCATGCGGTGGCCGGACACCAGGGTCAGCCGCCGTACCGTCACGTCGGCCTCGCTCAGGGCGCGGGCCAGTTCCAGGGCGACCGGGCCGCCGAGGCCGTGGCCGATGATCTCCACGGCGTCGAACCCGGCGGCCCGCACCTCGCGGGCGTATCCCCCGGCCAGTTCCTCGACGAGGTCCGGTGCGGCGAGGTCGGGGCACGGGTCGCCGTCGGGTACGGCGATCCCGAACAGGGGCGCGTCCGTGCCGAGTTCGGTGATGAGCGCGTCGTACGGCGTCAGGGTGCCCGATCCGTCGTACACCAGCAGCCGCACCGGTCCCGCCCCGGATCCGGCGAGCGGGATCAGCGCCGAGGTGCGGGCCGCCGGGGCCGCCTCCGTGGCCGGAGCCGCCTCGGCGCCGGACCGCAGCGACCGGGCCAGGCCGGCGACCGTGGGGGTGTCCAGCAGGGCGCGGAGCAGGGTGTCGAAGGA
>NZ_WWHX01000569.1 GCF_009862125.1 Streptomyces sp. SID5910 | reverse complement strand
GTTTGTCGGTGGAGCGGTTCGAGCCGGTGCTGCGGGCGAAGGCGGAGGGTGCGCGGCATCTGCATGAGCTGACGCGGGGCATGGGGTTGTCGGCGTTCGTGTTGTTCTCGTCGTTCTCGGCGACGGTGGGTGGTGCGGGGCAGGCGAACTACGCTGCCGCGAACGCGTATCTGGACGCGCTTGCCGAGGCGCGGCGTGGTGAGGGTCTGCCCGCGACGTCGATCGCCTGGGGTCCCTGGGCCGACGACGGCATGGCGGCTCAGAACGCACTGGTCAGTGGCCGCATGGAGCGGTTCGGGCTGCCTCCCATGGAGCCCGGACTCGCGGTCAAGGCCATGGAGCAGGCCATCACAGGACCCGATGCCTCTCCGGTTATCACCGATGTCGACTGGTCGCGGTTCGCCAAGGAACTGACTGGCTCCCGCACCAGCGCACTGTTCGGTGAGATCGCCGAGGTGCGTCAACTGCACCAGTCCATAGGTAAGTTCACCGAGGACCCCTCGGCCGAACGCGCTGTGCCACTCGCGGAGACCCTCGCGGCCCTTCCCGCAGCCGAGCGGGAGCCGTTGCTGCTCGACCTGATCCGCAAGCACACGGCCACGGTGCTCGGGCATGCCTCCCACGCGGGGATCGACGCGGAGCGGGGCTTCTTCGAAATGGGTCTCGACTCGCTCACCGCGGTGGAACTCCGCAACCGGCTGAACACGGCAACGGGCCTGAAGTTGCGGCCCACCACGCTGTTCGACTACGCGTCACCCTCCGCACTGGCTCGCCACCTTCTGGGGGAGCTGGCACCGGCGGACGACGCACCGGAGAAGGCGTTGCCCGTGGAGATCGACCGCATCGAGGCCGTACTCACCGCACTGCCGCAGGACGACATCGCCCGGACCAAGGCTGTCGTCCGACTCCAGGCGATGCTCGCGAAGTTGGACCAGCCCGGCGCCGCGTTCACGGAGGGCGCCGGCCCGGACGAGGCGGCGGACGACGATCTCGAGGACGCGTCGCTCGACGAGCTCTTCGACGTGATCGACCGAGAGCTCGGGGATGCCTGAGAATGATCAAGAACCGTTTGGTGTCCGCGAGGGGGCAGGACTAAGTGTCGAACGAAGAGAAGCTGGTCGAGTACCTGAAGCGGGTCATGGCCGACCTGCGTCAGACCCAACGCCGCCTCCGTGACGTCGAGGAGAAGTCCCAGGAGCCCATCGCGATCGTCGGGATGAGCTGTCGCTTCCCGGGAGGGGTGCGGTCCCCGGAGGAACTGTGGGAACTGCTCGCCGCCGGCGGCGACGCCGTGTCCGAATTCCCTGACGACCGTGGCTGGGACCTCGCCGCCCTCTACGACCCGGACCCGGACCGCGCCGACACGTCGTACGTGAAGGAAGGCGCCTTCCTGTCCGACGCGGGCGACTTCGACCCGGCGTTCTTCGGCATATCGCCCCGCGAGGCGCTGGCCATGGACCCGCAGCAACGGCTCCTCCTGGAGACCAGCTGGGAGGCCATGGAGCGGGCCGGCATCGCACCGGCCTCGGTGCGCGGTACCAAGGCCGGGGTCTTCGTCGGCACCAACGGTCAGGACTACGTCGAGGCACTGCGCCAGGCGCCGAAGGGCGTTAAGGGCTACC